>NZ_JBTLRE010000001.1:2331938-2559014 GCF_054482615.1 Qipengyuania sp. CAU 1752
ATAGGCAGACGCACCCCTGCCACAGCCAATCGGGCCTCGGTCTGTGCTTCGTTCCACTTGTACGGCAGGGCGAGCCAGCCCTCGGCCCGGTGCAAGAGCACGCGGGTTTCGATGAGGCGTCGCTGCGCGCCCTCTCCATAAGCAAAAGTCTTGATCAAGGCAGTGCCGATCGGGAACTGCAAAAGGCCCTCGCCATCCACCGTTAACCGCGCACCGGGGGGGAATGCGAGGAATCGCAGCTTCTCGGCTCCGTCGGAGTAAAGCGGGGTGTTGAGCCGGTAGGGTATGACCCGAACTGCGGTCCGATGCAGCCGCGTCTCGCCAACGAAGAAACCGTATTCCGACAGTGTTCGCGGCATTGCGTCGTCCAGCACTGCTGCAAAGTTTACCTGCCCGGACTGCTCACTCGGGACTGCACGCGCAGCAATCGAGCCCGCCAGTGCCAGACCGGCGGCACAAAGCAGGGCTAGCCCGTGTCTCATCCCTCCAGGCGCTTCAGCAATACTGCAGGAGCGCCAATGTCACCCAATTCCCAATTCTGGGCATAGGCAGGCAATTCCACTGGCGCAGGCTGGGCTTCAGCGAACGGCTGGCCCTGTTTCGTGAGGCCGAGAGTCCACGCGGCGATCTCGGATGTCGTCGACAAAGCGGGGGTATTGGCATCGGATTGGATTCCGTCCCACAGGATCGGCGGCAGCGCGCCGCCGAACATCTGTACCAGCGCTTCGCCGCCCTCGAGATCGGGCGCGTAGCCGCCACGGTCGACGTCGTTCTCCGCGATTACGACTTCGCGCGCATAAGGGTTGTATTTCGCGTCGTCGAATGCCTGATTGTAGGCGACGACCATGAATGGCGCTGTGGGGTTATCGCGCAGGATATTGCCTTCGACCCAGACCCTTTCATTGGCCATCACCATGATCCCGGTGCCGCGCCGCACGCCTGCGACCGGGTTGCCGGGAGGAGCGAAATTGGGCGTGGTATTGCCGACCACCAGATTGTTTCGAACCACCACATTGCCCCCGCCCATGACGGGCAGGTTTGGCAGGTCGAAAACCAGGATGCCGCCGGTATTGCGGGTCACGAAATTGGCTTCGACAATCGCATCGCGGCTGTTCTCGATCTCGATCCCGGCGACATTGTCGGTAGCAATGGAATTGCGCACGGTAATCTTCGATGATTGGCCGACATAAATGCCGGCATCGGACGCACCCGACACTTCGCAGCCGTCAACCAGTATGCCCGTGCTCTCGACCGGATAGATGCCGTAAGCACCGTTCTCGCGGCGCGGTCCGGCGGTCCAGGTCACCCGGATCTGGTGATAGAGGATGTTGTCCGCCCCCTTGGACTTGATCCCGTCACCCTTGGGGTTCTCGACCGCGAAATCGCGCAAGGTCACATTATCCGATGTCACCAGCAGTCCCTCACCCGAACCCTGTTGGCCGGTGAAATCGAGGACCGTCGCTTCCATCCCTGCACCGCGCACCGTGACGCCGTCGACATCGAGGCTGAGCCCGTCGGTCAGGACAAACCGCCCTGCCCCCAGGACGATATCGTCGCCCGGGGCCGCTAAAATCAGCGCTTCCTGCAAGCGCTCCTGCTCACCTTCACCGGGATCGACGGAAATTACTTCCGCAGCAAGCGGCGCTTGCGCCATCACCAGCGCGGTCGCGCCCACGAATATCGGTCTGATCATGCAACTCTCCCTCTGATTCCCGTTGTTAACTGAAACCGACGGAAATCGGAAATGGGTTAGCCGCGCTGAAGACAGTCTGGCGATGACGGGCCTACTGCTCGAATGAGAGAACCCGGTGCGAAACCTCGCCGCGCTCCTTGAGAGGGATGACGTATGTCACGTTCTCGCCCGGGCCAAACAGCGCGATCTCGACCGCGACCGAGTTGGGCAAGTCGGACATGAGGTCGACCCGCAAGTTGCGCACCGTCTGGGTCGAATCATTGGTCAGCTTGATCGGGACAAGCAACTCGCCATCGCGGGTCGAAGCCTTGTCCCATTGCGCCTCGATCGCCAGCCTGAAATCCTGCGCTGGCGAATTGGCTTGGATTACCAGGTAAACCAGCAAGGCTGCGATCAACAGGCTCGACGCAATGCGCAAGCCCCAGCCGATCCATGTCGGCGGCACCGGGCTCTGGTCGCCATCAGCATCGGCTTGATCATCTGCCGCCTGGCTCGTGTCACGCATGTCTTCGTTCATAGGATAAGCCTTCCCGCTGCCCCACCGAGAGTTGTGGCGTAAGCCATTGTGACAACTAGCGGAATCCAAACCGTTGGCGGATCGGACCACGCGATATAGCCGAACGCCCACAGCAACGCGAAGCTGACCAGCAATGCCAACGCATAGGAAAATGCCGTCTCGATATATGGCGTGTTGAAGATCTTGCGCTGCGAATAATCCTTCTCGTCGAACTTGGCGAGATTGACGACGAGGTAGCTGACCCCGAGCGACAGGATGACCGTTGCGATGAGCAACCACCAGTTCTGGTTCAGCGTAATGACCTTGGGCTCGATCGTCGGCGCAATGTTGAAGGCGAAAAGTACGCCGCCAAGGATACTGCCTACCACCACCGACATGTCGGACGAGAATGGCGACCGGTCCTTGTCGCTTGCGCTGTCGCCGCTACCGAGCTGGTTGCGAGCGACCGCCGCGCCCATCGAAGTCGGCACCATTTCCAGCGCCACAAGCTTGATCGTTATTTCAGGCGAGAGGCCGAAGTCGACGATGCCGGTCACCAGCAACGTCACCGCGCTCGCCACCGCCCCGATCCCCATGCAAACCAGCGCATCCCAGAAATAGCCGCTTTCCCATTGGGTCTGGCGAAAACTGGCATAGGCGCACAGGCCGACATTCACGAAGTAGCCGACCACCAGCATGGCCACGATACTCCATGGGTGCAGCGCGCGGCCATGTTCCCACATTTCAAGAGTATAGAGCAGCGGCAGTGAGACGAAGAGCGCCCCGGCAAAGCCGCGCGCCACGTCGCGTGTCTCGACCCGCCATGCCGGCTCGCAGTCCTCCCCGATCTTGATTTCCTTGTCGAGCGGGGTCATCGCAAAAGCTTGCGCCATCAGTCGAGAGCCTTGACGATTTCCTCGACCATCTTCTTGGCGTCGGACAGCAGCATCATGGTCTGGTCCATGTAGAAGACGTCATTGTCGACCCCGGCATAGCCGACACCGCCCATGCTTCGTTTGATGAAGAAGACCTGCTTGGCCTTGTCGACATCGAACACCGGCATCCCGTAAATCGGGGAACTCTTGTCGGTCTTGGCTGCGGGATTGACCACGTCGTTGGCACCGATGATGAAGGCGACATCGGCCTGCGCGAACTCGGAATTGATGTCTTCCAGCTCGAACACCTTGTCATAATCGACCGAGGCCTCGGCCAGCAGCACATTCATGTGTCCCGGCATCCGACCGGCAACGGGGTGGATGGCGAACTTCACCTCGACACCCTTTTCCTCGAGCACATCGGTCATTTCGCGCAGCGCGTGCTGCGCCTGCGCCACCGCCATGCCGTAGCCAGGGATGATAATGACCGATTCTGCCTGTTCGAGCATGAAGGCCGCATCGGCCGCGCTGCCCTGCTTGTAGGGGCGCGCTTCGCGAGCCTCGCCGTCTCCTGCTGCGCCGCCATCCGAACCGAACCCGCCCGCGATCACGCTGATGAAACTGCGGTTCATCGCCCGGCACATGATGTAGCTGAGGATCGCGCCCGACGAGCCGACCAGCGCGCCGGTAATGATCATCGCCGAATTGCCGAGCGTGAAGCCCATCGCCGCCGCGGCCCAGCCCGAATAGCTGTTGAGCATCGACACCACCACCGGCATGTCCGCCCCGCCTATCGGAATGATCAGCAAGAAGCCGATGACGAAGGCGAGCACCGTCAGCCCGATGATTAGCGGCATGGTCTCGGCTGGTCCGGCCATGGCAAACAGCGCGGTCAGGACGATAATCGCGGCCAGCGTGCCGAGGTTGATGACGTGCCGCGCAGGCAGCAGGATCGGCGAGCCGCTCATCCGGCCCGAAAGCTTGGCGAAGGCGATGACCGAGCCGGAGAAAGTGATAGCACCAATGGCGATACCAAGGCCCATTTCGACCTTGCTGACCGCGCCAATGCCGTCCCCGACCAACAGGCCGAATGCGCCCGGGTTGAGATAGGCCGCCCAGCCCACCAGCACTGCGGCCAGGCCGACCAGCGAGTGGAACGCTGCCACCAATTCAGGCATCGCAGTCATGGCGATACGCCGAGCCACGAGGAGGCCGAAGATACCGCCGACAAAAATGGCAATCCCGATCTCGACAATATTTGCGACGTCATGCGTCACTAGGGTCGTTGCCACCGCGATCAGCATACCGGCCATACCGAAGCGATTGCCCGTACGGCTGGTGGAGGGCGAGGACAGGCCGCGCAGCGCGAGGATGAAGAACACACCTGCGACGAGGTAGGCGAGCGCGACCCAGGGGTTCACTGACCCGCTATCGGCCGCCGAGGCGAGGAGAGGAAGCATCAACCCTTCTTCTCCTTCTTTTTGTACATCGCCAGCATCCTCGCGGTGACGGCAAAGCCGCCGAAGATATTGACGCTCGCCAGCGCAATGCCGACCAGCCCCAGCCACTTTGCAATGTCGCTACCCGCTTCCGCCGCCGCGATCAGCGCACCGACAATGATCACGCTCGAAATCGCGTTGGTCACCGCCATCAGGGGCGTATGCAGCGCCGGAGTGACCGACCACACGACGTAATAGCCGACAAAACACGCCAACACGAAGATCGACAGGATGGAAATGAAGTCCATGATCTATCCCAGCAGCCTTTCGTTCACGACTTTTCCGCCCTGCGTCAGTCGCACCGCGTTGCCGATCTCCTCGTCGAGCACGGGCTTACCCGCCTCTTTGTCCCAGAAAGCCGAGAGGAAGTTGTAGAGATTGCGGGCGAACAACGCCGATGTGTCGGGCGCCAAGCTTGCCGGAGTGTTGGCATAACCCATGATGGTGACACCATGACGTTCCACCAGCTCATCCGGCTGCGAACCCTCGACATTGCCGCCTTGCGCCACGGCGAGGTCGAAAATCACGCTGCCGCGCTTCATCGACGCAATCTGCGTGTCGCTGACCAGCCTAGGGGCGGCACGTCCGGGTATCAGCGCGGTGGTGATGACGATATCCTGCTTGGCGATATGGCCGCTGACCATTTCCGCCTGTGCTGCCTTCTGCTCGCCGGTCAGCTCGGCGGCGTAGCCACCCTCGCCAGAGGCCTCGAGTCCCTCGGCAAAGACGGGCTTGGCGCCCAGCGAGCGAATTTGCTCGGCCGTTTCGGGACGAACATCGGTGGCTGATACCTGCGCGCCGAGTCGCTTGGCCGTGGCGATGGCCTGGAGCCCTGCGACCCCTACGCCCATCACGAATACCCGTGCCGCTTGCACGGTGCCGGCGGCGGTCATCATCATCGGGAACGCGCGACCATATTGGTCTGCAGCCGCGATCACGGCCTTGTATCCAGCAAGGTTTGCCTGGCTTGAAAGCACGTCCATGCTCTGCGCACGGGTTATGCGAGGCATGAATTCCATCGCCAGCGCCTCGAAACCGGCCTTCGCATAGGCCTCGACCCGATCGCGCTGCTGGAACGGATCGAAAGTCGCTGCCACCCATGCGCCGGGCTTGGCATCGGCCAGCGTAGCGACATCGGGAGCCTGCACGCCAAGCACGATATCGGCATCGCGCACGACCTTTTCCGCCGGTCCGATCTCGGCGCCCGCTTCGGCGTAAGCCGCATCGGTGATCGCGGCAGTGTTGCCTGCCCCCGCCTCGACCGCGACACCAGCGCCCAATGCGATGAATTTTTTCACCGTTTCAGGCGTCATCGCAACGCGGGTTTCCCCGCCTGCGCGCTCCTTGAGGGCCGCAATCTTCAAAATATCATTCGGCGATCAGGATGACGACGATGAGAGCAATCAGCGCGATGATCGGAATCGCGATCTTGGTTGCTGAAATAAAACCGGAATAAGTCTTGCGTGCCGACTTGATGTCGTTAGCGGCCATGATGCTCAAATCCCTCGTTGCATGGGTGCGTTGTTGGCAAGTCCTATCGCCGACCCGCGCGCTTGCCAAGAGGATAGCAGACCCGGCACCGGGCAGTGGGCTCCAAACGATCCCAACAGCCTTAATCGGACCTTTACTCCTCGTCCTTATCCCATGGGCCTGTGCCGCACCGGGACGGTTTCGGGGAATCATGGCAGAAAACGACACACCACTGTTGATGCTGATCGACGATGAGCCTGCGCAAAGCCGGCTTATTTCAGCGCTCGCCGCGCGCGAGGGTTGGCGCACACTCGTGGTCAAGGATGCCGAGACCGCCATTGCCACGCTTGGCACACGGCAGGGAATGCAGCTTTCCGCAATCATTCTCGACCAGTGGGTTCCAGGTGACGATGCCTGCCAGTTGATCGAGGAACTCAAGAGCCGTCGCCCGGCGCTGCCCCTGCTGATGCTGACGCAAAGCGCCAGCCCGCTGCTGGCAGTTGAGGCGATGCGGGCAGGTGCAACGGATTACCTGATCAAGCCAGTCGCGCCCGAACGCCTGATGCGCGCCCTGCGCAGCGCAACAAAGCTCGAAGCGCCCAAGGCAGAACTCCAGCCGCTGACCGAGAAAATGCCGGTGGTGCTGGACTTCGACGCCATGATCGGAACCGCACCAGCATTCCGAACCGCACTGGCGCGTGCCGCCAAGGCGGCCCGTGGGCATGGTCATGTCCTGATCGAAGGCGAAAGCGGAACCGGCAAGGAAATGTTGCTGCGCGCAATGCATGCAGCCAGTCCCCGCGTGAAAGCGCCATTCCGCATAATCAATCTCACCGGCATACCTGCCAATTCGGTGGAATCGGCCCTGTTCGGCCATGAACAGAACGCCTTTCCCGGCGCGTTCGATCGCCAGGTCGGCGCGCTTCAGTTTTGCGACGGTGGTACGCTGGTGATCGACGAAATCGACCGGCTTACTCCGGACCTCCAGGAGCGCCTCGCCACTACTCTGGCAGAGGGCATTGTGCGTCCGGTTGGTGCCAATCATGGGTTCAAGATCGATATCCGGCTGCTTAGCGCGAGCAATCTGCCGCTGGCAGATGTTGCCAAGACCGGTCATTTCAGTGCGGCCTTGCTCGAACAGATCGGTGCTACACATATCGCCTTGCCGCCGCTGCGCGACCGGGCCGGCGACATCCCCGCGCTCGCCCGCCATTTCCTTGGTCGTATCGGCGAACAGCCGGGTCTCAAGCACCTCTCGCTTGCCGATAGCGCGCTCAACCTGCTGTCAGCTTTCGACTGGCCAGGCAATGTCCGCCAGCTCCAAGCCGTGCTGTTCCGCGCTGCCGTGTTCTGCGAGGAAGAGGCTCTGACAGCCCGCGATTTCCCGCAGATTTCGGAGATCGTCGGCGAACTGGTCGAGGGTGGGCTTTCGCTGCCCGAAGCGGTCGGCGTGATGCTCTATACCGAAGACGGGAATCTGCGTCCGCTGGAAGAGATCGAAGCTGACGTGATCCGGCTCGCAATCGGCCATTACCGCGGCCGCATGACCGAGGTCGCGCGACGGTTGGGAATCGGCCGTTCGACGCTGTATCGCAAGCTGTCGGATCTCGGCATCGACAACGCTGCCTGACGCGCCTAGCGCGCTGATCATGACAACCACCAATGAGTTCGCCGGGCGCGCAGCGCTCGTGACCGGAGCCGCGTCAGGGATCGGCGCCGCCTGCGCGCGCTGGCTGGACAGGCATGGGATTGGCACGCTGGTGCTCTTGGACACCGACAAAGATGGCCTCGAGGCACTCGACCTCTCGTGCAAGATCATCCCTGTTACCGGTTCAGTCGCCGACCGCAGTCTGTGGCAGCGGCTCGCGCAGCAGGTTCCGGAATTGCACTACGCCGTGGCCAATGCAGGTGTCGGCGGAAGCGGCACGATTACAGAGCATAGCTGGGAGAGCTGGCGGCAGGTGATGGACGTCAATTGCGACGGCGTTTTCCTGACGCTGCAATATGCCATGCTGGCGATGAAGAGGGCCGGCGGCGGTAATGCTGTCGTCACGTCTTCGGTCACCGGAATCAAGCCGGTGGCCGGGATCGGAGCCTATGGCGTGGCCAAGGCCGGTGTAGCACACCTGGCCCGGATCGCCGCGCTCGAGGGTGCGCCCGACAAGATTCGCGTCAACGCCATTGCACCGGGCGGGGTCGACACGGCGATCTGGGAAGGCTCGCCCGAATTCCTTGCCTCGGTCGCCGAGCATGGCCGCGAGGCGACGCTCAAGGGCATGGCGGCGGGCACCCCGCGCGGCCAGTTTGCGACGACTGAAGAAATCGCCGCCCAGATCGGCTTCCTGCTAGGCGAGACCAGCGCCAACATCACCGGCGCGGTGCTCACCAGCGATGGCGGCTGGTCGCTCTAGCGCACCCCGCTCGCGGCTGCTGGCTGTTCTTCCATGATCAGCGGACCATCGGAGATCGGCGGAGCCCAGAACACGGCCTCGCTCGCACGAACTTCGCCCTGGTTGCCGCGTAGTTGCAGCGTCACGGCCTGCGCGTTCCAGTCGATTTCCACCAGCCCGAAATTCTCTTCCGAGATGAAGTCGGTCAGGCGCAGCGGGTCAGGCTCGCGCGCGGTGTTGCTGGCGGTGCTGGCGAAGGAATAGTTGAGCGAGCTGCTTGTCAGCTCCCACAGCGTCTCGTCGGTGCCGGGGAGCGTGGCGGAATAGGCCCCGCCCGCATGGCGGTCACCGCTCAGGATGACCAGCCCGCTCTCCTCGCGACCAGCGAGCAGCGAATAGAGTTTCTGCCGTTCGAGCGGCAGCGCCTCCCAGCTTTCATAGTCATGCGCGTCGGTCAGCACCTGGATCGAGGAGACGAGGATGCGCAGGTCGGCCGGCCTGGCCAGTTCCTGCTCCAGCCACTGCCACTGCGCTTCGCCAAGCATGGTCTTGGCTGGATCGTCGCTCTGCACATAGGGTCCGAGCGGGGCGCGCTCGTCCTGGTAGTCCATCCGCTGGAGATCGGAGCGGAAGAAGCGCGTGTCGAGCATGATGATCTGCGTACGCCGACCGTCGCTGCCGAACATGCGGCTTTCATAGACGCCGGGCCGCGCCTTCACTTCCGGCGAGGCATCCCAGAACGTCTCGTAGATTTCTTCCGACCATTCGCGGAAAGCGAAGGCCGCGCCGCCATCGTTGAACCCGAAATCGTGATCGTCCCAGGTCACCATCATCGGCACGCGCGCACGAAACGCGGCCAGTTCGGGCGTATCGGCCATGACCGCATAGGCTTCACGCAGCGAAGCCAGCGAAGCATCGCCCGACCAGTTCTGGTCGCCGTAATTGTTGTCGCCGATGAACAGGAACAAGTCCGGATTGGTGGCCGCGATCTGCGCCCACATGTGCTGGCTGCGGCTCTGGTGGTTGCAACTTCCCACAGCAATGCGGGTCAGCGTCGCGGCGGTCGAGGGCAGCGGCACGCCAATCGGCGCAGTCGGCAGCGCGACCTGCTGGCGCAGCTGCGAATAGTATCCCTGGAGGAAATCACCCGGCCCGGCGTGGACGGTGGTGTCCTGCGCGGCCAGCGGAGCGGCGAGAGCGAGCGGCAAGGCGGCGGCGAACAGCGAACGCATGAACAGTCCTTTCGAAACGTCGGTCTGGCAGTGTCTTATGGCGTGATGGTCGTCCGCGTCCAGCCGCCCTTTCATCATTCGGCCATGTCGGAAAAGTCGGTCAGCGCCGCATCGCGCAGGCCGCGCCAGACATTGCGCGCCTGCACCGTCTCGGCGACATCGTGGACGCGCAGCAATTGCGCGCCTGCATCCATGCCCGCAACCGCCAGCGCGATACTGCCGCCCAGTCGCTGGTCGGCCGGTGCCTCGTTGGAAAGCGCGCCGATCATCCGCTTGCGGCTGGCGCCCAGCAGCAGCGGCTGGCCGAGCGCGTGGAACAGCGGTAGCGCGTTAATCAGCGCGGTGTTGTCGGCCAGGCTCTTGCCGAAGCCAAGGCCGGGATCGAGCAGGATGTTCTCGCGCGCAATGCCCGCAGCCACTGCCGCATCGCGGCGCGCGCGAAGGGCATCGAACACGTCGAAGACGACGCTGGCATAGTCGCCGCCCATGAGAGATTCCTTGGCGTGCAGGTCCTGCCCGGTCCCTGGTGCGTGCATCAGGATGACCGGACATCCGCGCGCGGCCACGGTCTGCGCGCTGCGCGGATCATATTGCAGGGCCGAGACGTCGTTGACGATATGCGCGCCACTATCGAGCGCGGCCTCCATCACCCCTGCCCGGCGACTGTCGACGCTGATCGCGGCGCCCATGGCGGCACAATACTCGACCGCCGGGATGACGCGGCGGATCTCTTCCTCTTCCCACACCTGCTCGGCACCCGGGCGCGTGCTTTCGCCGCCGATATCGATCAGCCCAGCGCCTGCCTCCAGCATGGCCGCCGCATGGGCCTTGCCAGCTTCCAGACCTTCCGCCGCGCCGCCATCAGAGAAACTGTCGGGCGTGACATTGAGAATGCCCATCACCTGCGGCTGGTCGAGCCGAATGGTCCGCGCGCCGAGTTCAAGCGGCGGATGCGCCAGCGTGAGATTGGACCACTGCGCCTCGGCCTCGGCCCCCAGCGCATCGGGCAAATACCCCATCACCTGCGCGATGCCTTCGGGCGAGCAGGTCCAGCGTTCGGCAACCCTGCCCTCTCGGCGCAGGATCACGGCAAAGCGATGGGCATAGACCATGCCGCCGGCCAGCCGGATGGCGTCGCCTTCCTCGGCCTGCGGACCCGGCGCAAAGCCGATCGGGCGGATATAGATGCTGTCAGTCATGCCCACTCCGTAGCGCAAACCCTACAGGATGGAACACATGGAACACGGTCCTGGGGGAGAAATATTGGGAGGCAAAGGAAAGCGGAAGGTTCGGCCGACGCTCGCATGAATCTTCGAGAATTCATGGCAGGGACAATATCCAGCATTCTCTCAGTAGGACAGTTCCCAAGCGTCTGATCGATTGGCAGAAGTCACGTTTCCGGTTCCGCGAGCGGACTTTCCGCTAACGACCCAGTTGCCGACGTAGCCGCCCACGCATACTCTGCAGATATGAACCGTGCGAACCTCTCAATTCTTGCAATGTGTTTGTCAGCCGGTTGCATACCGGCGCCCCAATATGACCGTGAGTTCGAGGCGCAATTTAACCAAGGCGAGAGAAGCGCAGTTGAGAGTTTCGCATCTGGATATTTCCCTGAATCATACGGTGATCCAATCGTAGACGAGTGTAATCCCGACGCAGGACCGTGGCCCCTCATCGATGAATTCGAGGAAGAATGGTATCCAGAGAAGTGGATGGCTGCTCGAGAACCCTCATTTTTTCTGTTCTCGGAACAAGATGCGCCACCTAAGTTTGTCCTCCGTTTTAGCTTTATCCCGAGCTTCTCACCCTCCATCTTCGTTCGCGTTCAGGAGGATGAGGGCGTTTATACCCTTTTTGCGAAGCGAATGGATGGAGTTGGCGGCTATGAGCCGGGGTCTATCGCAAGCTCCAAGAAAGTCAGGCTCTCCGAGCAAGAGGTAGCTGATCTGCGGCAGTTGCTCAAAGAGGATGCATTATTTGAAGAAAACGCTGAGGGATGTTCGTATGGCTTTGATGGCGCAACGTGGCTCTTCGAGCTGGTTGACCACCAAGGCTATCGCTTCGTGAAGCGCTGGTCTCCGACCGAGGGGGCCGGACGCAGGCTCGGCCAGCGCCTCATTGGGTTGGCTGGCTGGAACATGGGCGAGGTGTGCCTTTATCCGTTCCCATATCCCATGGCAGACGTAGGGGTCTTTTGCCGATAGGGGTCGGATGGCGTGCGGTAAATGACTTAGGCCGAATGTCCGCTATCCACCCAGTTCAAGAAGTTAAAGCTGCAAACTCTGGGTGCTAAATGCGGACTCTACATCTGCGGGCCAAAGATAACCCAATTCGCAGTCCCGACAGGTTGTGCGGAAGCCTCAATCCTCCACCGCCAGCAGGTACAACTGCCGCACGGCATCCAGCGGCTTGGCAACGCCCTCGTCGTCATAGTGCCAGAAGGTCCAGCCGTTGCAGCTGGGCGCGCCCTGCAATTCCTTGCCGAGCCCGTGGATCGAGCCGACCTGTTTGCCCAGTTCGAGCGAACCGTCGGCGCGCACGGTGGCGGTCCAGCGGTGTTTCTTGTCGAATACTTGCGTGCCGGGCTTGAGCATCCCCGCCTCGACCAGCGCGCCGAAGGCGACCTTGGGCGCGGCGCGCTTGGACTGCATGGTCCTGAGCGCGCTTTCGTCGAGCGGCAGTTCCTTGTCGATCCGTTTCAGCGCCACGCCGCGATAGGCGGCCTCGCGCTCGCAGCCGATCCATTCGCGGCCCAGCCGCTTGGCCACAGCGCCGGTGGTGCCGGTGCCGAAGAACGGGTCGAGCACGACATCGCCCTTCTCGGTCGTGGCCAGCAGCACGCGGTAGAGCAGCGCTTCGGGCTTTTGCGTCGGGTGCGCCTTGTGGCCGTTTTCCTTCAACCGCTCGGCCCCGTTGCAGATCGGGATCACCCAGTCGCTGCGCATCTGCAGCTCGTCATTGAGCGTTTTCATGGCGGTGTAGTTGAACTGGTACTTCGCCTTCTCGCCCTGGCTCGCCCACAGCAGCGTCTCGTGCGCATTGGTGAAGCGGGTGCCGCGGAAATTGGGCATCGGGTTGGTCTTGCGCCAGACGATATCGTTGAGGATCCAGAAGCCCAGGTCCTGCAGGATCGCGCCGACGCGGTAGATGTTGTGATAGCTGCCGATCACCCACAGCGCGCCATCGGGCTTGAGGATACGCTTGGCCTCGGTCAGCCAGTCGCGGGTGAAATCGTCATAGATCTTGAAGCTGTCGAACTGATCCCAGTGATCGGTGACGGCATCGACATGGCTGCCGTCGGGCCGGTTGAGATCGCCGCCCAGCTGCAGGTTGTAGGGCGGGTCGGCGAAGACCAGGTCCACGCTGGCATCGGGCAGCGAACGCATCGCCTCGATGCAGTCGCCCGCCAGGATCTGCCCCAATGGCAGCGCCTCTTTCGGCACAGCTGCCGGTTTCACCGCGCGCCGGGCGCGCTGCTTCGTGGTCTCGAGGACCCCCATGTTCTTCCCCCGTCTGGTACTTATCCACAGGGTGAGTCCAACCGGACTCCACGTCAAGCGGTAAGTATGGGGCCAATATGGTTAACGCCTGGTAAGCTCAGGAAGAACAGAAAGAGTCCGGCACAAGATGTTGAGTTAACGCCCCGATCCGAGACTCGATATGCTGGGGTGTGGCGCAAAGGACTCGCTTGCGAGCCGAGCTGACAAAGCCGTCAGAGCAGGCACATCTGCGCAACCGGGGCAAAGCTGCGACGGTGCATCGGGGTCGGTCCGTGGACCCGCAATGCCTCCATGTGCTCGGCCGAGCCATAGCCCTTGTTGCGCTCCCACCCGTAATGCGGATGCGCACGCGCCGCCTCCACCATCATCCGGTCGCGCCATTCCTTGGCTATGATGCTGGCCGCCGAGATCGCGGCTTCCTTGCCATCGCCGCCCACGATCGCGCGGGCCGGCCAGCGCCATTTGTCGCAGCGACCGTGCGGGGTGAGATTGCCGTCGATCAGCACCTCGTCCGGTTCGCGGCCCAGTGCCTCCACCAGCCGCCCGACCGCCAGGCTCATCGCCAGCATGGTCGCGCCGAGAATGTTGAGCGTGTCGATCTCCTCCACATCGACCACCCCGACGCCCCAGGCGCAGCACTGGCGGACCTGCCCGTCCAGCTCGCCGCGCCGCTTGGCGCTGAGCTTCTTGGAATCGTCGAGCCCTTGCGGAAAGTCTCGCCCAAGCACCACCGCTGCTGCTACCACCGGGCCAGCCAGCGGTCCGCGCCCGGCCTCGTCAACGCCGAGGACACACGGATCGGCCCCGCCAGGGGATACGAACGATGGATGAGGAGTTGAAGCAAACATGACCAGATTTAACGCCGTGAAACTCGCCCTCTTGTCCCTTCCCGCCGCCGCGCTCGCAAGTTGCGGCAGCGCCTATTCGGGGGATAGCTCCGAGGCAAGTTCGACCCCCGGCCCGACCGCGATGCAGGCCACCGAGCAGGTCGGCCCCTTCGCGGTGACCGATATGGGCACGTTCAACGAGCCGTGGGCGGCCGCCTTTGCCCCCGGAACGCCGATGCTGTTTATCAACGAGAAGCCCGGCACGATGAAGTTTGTCGACACCAGGACGGGCAAGCTGGGTACCGTCAGCGGTGTGCCGAAGGTCGATTACGGTGGCCAGGGCGGGTTTGGTGACATTGCCTTCCTGCAGTCGGAGGCATCTGCCACGCTCGATCGCCGGACGATTTTCCTCAGCTGGGTCGAGGCTGGCAACAGCAACACCCGCGGCGCGGTTGTCGGCAAGGGTACGTTGGTGTGCCAAGTGACCGATGCCTGCGCCATCGAGGGCCTGCGCGTGATCTGGCGACAGGCTCCCAAGGTTACCGGGCGCGGCCATTTTTCGCACCGGATCGCTTTCTCCCCCGATGAGAAGCACCTGTATGTCTCCAGCGGCGACCGGCAGAAGCTCGATCCGGCTCAGGACACTACCAATACGCTCGGTACCATTGTCCGCCTCAATCTCGACGGCACTGCCGCAGCGGGCAATCCCTTTGCCAGCAAGGGCGGCCCGACCGACCAGATCTGGTCTTACGGTCACCGCAATGTTCTCGGCATTGCTTTTGCACCAGATGGCAGCCTGTGGGACCTGGAACACGGCCCCGCCGGTGGCGACGAACTGAACAAGGTGGAAAGCGGCAAGAATTACGGCTGGCCCGTGGTCTCGCAAGGCGACCACTATGATGGCCGCCCGATCCCCGCTCCTGCCACGCGCCCCGACCTGGCCCAGGCCGCTATCGGCTGGACCCCGGTAATCGCACCCGGCGATTTCATCTTCTATACGGGCGACCTGTTTCCGCAGTTGAAGGGGGATGCCCTGATCGCCGGCCTCAAGAGCGAGGCGCTGGTCCAGGTCGATATCGAGGGCAACACGGCAGCGGAAGCTGCACGTTTTGCCTTCGGGAAGCGGTTGCGCGAGGTCGTGCAGGGGCCCGATGGCGCGATCTACCTGCTGGAAGACGGCGAGAAAGGCCGCTTGCGGCGCCTGACGCCAAGCAGCAGCTAGGCTGCTGACAAGCGGAAATTGATCGACTTGGCTCGCTGGCACTCGTAACCGGCGCGCGCCATGGCAAGCATCATCCCTCTCGACGCGGTCGACCCCGAGCTGGTCGAGCAGTTGCTAGACGAGTCCTTTGGTGAGGACCGCAAGGCGCGCACCGCCTATCGTATCCGCGAAGGATGCCACTGGCTCGAGGGCCTGAGCTTCGCCGCGCTCGACGATGACAATTACCTCGCCGCGACGATCCAGCTCTGGCCGGTGGCGCTGGCGACCCCCAAGGGGCGCGGCCACCCGCTGCTTATGGTCGGGCCGGTGGCGGTCCTGCCCGGCCTTCAGGGCCAGGGCTTTGGCAAGGCGCTGATGGCCGCTTCGCTCGGCGCAATCGACGCCATGGCGCACGACCGCGCCCAGGCGCTGCCACAGGTGTTGATCGGCGACCCGGAATATTACGGCAATTGGGGTTTTTCAGCCGAGCATACCGGAAAATGGCACTGCCCCGGCCCGTTCGAGCGCGAACGACTACTGTTGCGCTGCGAGAACCCGGCCGTCCTGCCGGACGAGGGAATGCTGGGACCCTGGGCAGGCTGATCAGTCCACTCGTTGCGCGGGGGATATTGAGGCAGCCGACGCATTCTGCCATGCCGTGTCGATGCCCTACCAACCGCCCCCCGAACTGGCCGAATTGACGCTGGGCGAGATCGCCGAGCAGGTCGCCGCGCGCAAGCTGCCGCCGGTCGAGCAATGGGTGCCCGAACGCATGGGCGATAGCGGGATGCGCATCGCTGCCGACGGGACGTGGCTTCACGATGGCACCCCGATTACCCGCCCGGCGATGGTTCGTGCCTTTTCAGGGCTGCTGATCCGCGACGCAAACGGCGCGCACTGGCTGCTCACGCCATTCGAGAAGCTCTCGATCGAAGTCGAGGATGCTGGCTTCATTGCCGTCGATATGGCCGAGCGCGAGGGCGCGCTCGCCTTTCGCCTCAACACCGACGACCTTGTCGTCGCCGGACCCGACCATCCACTCGCTGCACGCGGTGATACCGAAACCCCTGCACTGTATCTTGGCGTCCGCAACGGCGTGGAAGCGCGCCTCAACCGCAGCACCTACGAGCAACTGGCCGAACACGCGCTTGCCCATGGCGACGACTGGACAGTGACCAGCCAGGGCGAGAGTTTCTCGCTGTTGCCGACATGAGCGACAGCCTGTTCGACCGCCTGCAGCGCGTGTTCGACGACGGACACGGCGCGCCGCATCCCGACCTCATCACCGATGCCCGCTTCGCGACCGGCACGCCGCGCGATGCCGCCGTACTGATCCCGGTCACCGACCGACCAGAGCCTGGGGTGATCCTTACCCAGCGACCCGACGCACTGCGCAGCCATCCCGGCCAGGTCGCCTTTCCCGGGGGAAAGATCGACAAGGGCGAGACACCGGTCGAGGCTGCCCTGCGCGAAGCCGAGGAAGAGCTTGCCATGCCGCGTGACAAGGTGCGGATCATAGGTACGACCGACAATTACGTCACCGGCACGGGTTTTGACATCACCCCGGTACTGGGTGTCATTCCGCCCGATCTGCCGCTGGTGCCCAATCCGGGGGAGGTAGAAAGCTGGTTCGAGGTTCCGCTGGCGACGCTGTTCGACCGGTCCAATTACGATCGCAATTCGGTACTCTGGCGCGGGGCCCAGCGCAGCTATTATGAAATGCATTACGAAGGCTATCGTATCTGGGGCGTTACCGCCGCCATCATTGCCAATCTGTCTCGGCGGCTCGAACTGACTGAGTTGTTCGATTGAGCCGGGAATATTGGGTTGAGTAAGTCCGTCCACTGGTGAAAGGCGACAACGCACACGAGACCATGAGCAAGACCCGCACCCTCCCTCCTGCCGACTGGACACAGCGCCCCGACCTGGCGCTTCTTGTCGACGTGCTCGGCAACGACTCGATACGCTGGGTCGGCGGAGCGGTGCGCGACACATTGCTGGGCGATGAGGTAAAGGACGTCGATGCCGCCACCCCGTTGCTGCCCGACACCGTGTCGCAGCGACTCACAGAGGCTGGCATCAAGGTTGTCCCGACGGGGATAGAGCATGGAACGGTGACCGCCATCGTCGAAGGCGGACCGGTCGAGATTACCACCCTGCGGCGCGATGTCTCGACCGACGGCAGGCGCGCCACGGTGGCCTTCGCCAGCGAATGGCGCGAAGATGCAGCGCGAAGAGATTTCACCATCAACGCGCTCTATGTCGATCCGGCGACGCTCAAGATTACGGATTATTTCGGCGGAATTGACGATCTTGAAGCAAGGCGGGTTCGATTTATCGGCGATGCTCGCGAGCGTATCCGCGAGGACCACTTGCGGATCCTGCGCTATTACCGCTTCCAGGCGCGGTTCGGGTCGGCACTCGATCCAGAGGCCGAGGAAGCCTGTGCGGAACTGGCCGAGACGCTGAAGGGACTGAGCCGCGAGCGGGTTGCTTCGGAACTCCTCGCCCTGTTGGCCCTGCCCGATCCCTATCCCACCATCGAGCGCATGCGCGAGCAAGGTGTCTTGCCGGTCATCCTGCCCGAGGCGGGTCATTCCGAACTGGCGCGAACGCAGCTATTGATCGGGATCGAGGCGCAATACGGCGTCGAGCCCGACCCGCTTCGGCGTCTGGCGGCGCTGATCCCGGCGGTGCCCGCACTGGCAGAAAACGTTGCCGCGCGCTTGCGACTGTCCCGTGCGCAGCGCGACTGGCTGACCTGTCTCGCAGGGAGGGGAAGCGAGGACGGCAAGGCGCCCTTTGCGCTGGCCTACCGAGTAGGCGTTGAACAAGCGCGCGACCGGTTGCTGCTTTCCGGCATCGATCCTCG
Organism: Qipengyuania sp. CAU 1752; assembly: GCF_054482615.1. NCBI lineage: Bacteria > Pseudomonadati > Pseudomonadota > Alphaproteobacteria > Sphingomonadales > Erythrobacteraceae > Qipengyuania > Qipengyuania sp. CAU 1752. Next base: position 2,349,994 of record NZ_JBTLRE010000001.1, read on the forward strand.
CGCCGTTGCCCAGTGGCAAGTCCCCGATTTTCCCCTGAAGGGCGGAGAGATCGTTGCCCGCGGTGTTCAGGCGGGACCCCAAGTCGCGCGCATCATGCAGACAGTCGAAGCCCGCTGGATAGAAGCGGATTTTCCCGATCGCGAGCAAGTGCTCGAAATGTTGCAGGAAGAGCTGTCACAATAGCAAGCTCTACCAGCCGTGCATCAGCCGCGACGAATCGTGCCGCTCCGGGTTGTCATGCCGCACAGCGGTCTTTTACGTCAGCCATCCGTTTTTTACGGGATCGCACATATCCGCGCTCAGGCGCGGCAGACAGACACTAATCTGGTCCGCGTCATCCGCAGCAGCGCCCTTTTTGGGTGCCTGGACGGATCGCGTGATCCGGAACTGCACACGGAGACTTTCCGAAATGAAATTCGCTACCCTTACCGGCGCTGCTGCTGCGCTCGCTTTCGCTACCAGCGCATTTGCCGCAAATCCTGAAGCTGCAACTGGCCACGAACATCACGACATGGGCGAAGAAGCGACTGCCGACGCTTCCGCCGAAGCACCGGAGATGAGCCCCGAAGCGAAGCGTGATGCCGCGCTGGTCACCGGAGCCGACGTTGTCACTTACGACGACCAGCCGCTCGGCACCGTCTCCAGCATCGATGGCGACAACATTGTCCTCGGCCTCGAAGTCGGCCCGGTCACTTTCAAGCGCGACTGGTTCATGGTCAACGAAAAGGGCGCCCTTGCTGCTCGCATGACCGCCGAACAGATCGATAATTTGCTCGCCCAGGCACAAGCTGCGAGCTAAAATTCAGTACAAATGGTTGGAGAAAAGGCCGGGCGATCCAAGGGGTCGTCCGGCCTTTTCGTGTTTACTGAACACTGCTCATGGCGCTGCTTCAGCCCCGCTTAAGGCGCTCACCTTTACATAAGGGGCATACCAACATTTCGGCTTGGGGCTCCGGCGCGCTCATCTCTCCCCTTTGAAAAGCGGGTCGGTGCCTCGAACAGCCTCGGGGAGGTTTTGCTCTTGCGCCACCACGCAGGGGCATGCCCTCCGGGTCGCAGGGAAGGGTCGTCGGCGCATTCGCGTCGGCGGCCCTTCTTCATTCCGGTCAGTCGAGCGTGTTGTCGCGCGGGAACCCCTGCGGAGGCAGACGTCCAGCACCGCCGCGAGCTACCTTCCACTGCCAGATATCGCTTTCAGTCCGGGTCCGGTCGCCCTTGCCGCCCATGGTCCAGCTCAAGCCTTCTTCCAGCACGAAAGTCTTGGCATCTGCCAGTCCTCCATCGCGATAGCGCTGCAATTGCACGCCCTGACCGCGCGCCATAATCGGCAGTTCTTCGAGGTTGAAGACAACCAGCTTGCGGTTGTCGCCAACAACGGCGACATGATTGTGCCCCTGTTCGATCGGGCGGATGACGCGCAGCTTTGCACCACCCTTGAGATTGACCACCTGCTTGCCCTTGCGGGTCTCCGCCACCAGGTCTTCCATCTCGGCGGCGAACCCCTTGCCGGTATCGGCCGCGAGCAGCAGTCGCCCTTTTGGCTGGCTCACCACCATCGCCACGATCTGCGCCTCGGCATCGATGTCGAGCGTGTTGCGGACCGGTTCACCAAAACCGCGCGCGCCGGGTAGCTTGTCCGCACCAAGGGTGAAGAACCTGCCGTTGTCGGCCGCTAGCAGGACCTTGTCGGTAGTCTGGCAGTGGACCGCAAAGGCTGGGCCGTCGCCTTCCTTGTATTTGAAGTCGCCGCAGCCATCCTTGCCCATGTCGACATGGCCCTTGGCCGCACGGATCCAGCCTTTCTGGCTCATGACCACGGTCACGGGTTCTTTCTCGATCATTGCATCCATGCTGAATTCGACCGTCGGCACGGCCTCGGCAATGGTCGTCCGGCGCGCGCCGAGTGGGGTGTCGAGCCCGTATTCCTTCTGCAGCGCCTTAAGGTCGCGCTTCAGCCGCGTGCGTTGGCGCGCGGGCGAGTCGAGGAGCTTTTCCAGGCTCTCCTGTTCGGCCAGCAAGGCGTCCTTTTCCTCGCGCAGCTGCATTTCCTCCAGCTTGCGCAAGGACCGCAGCCGCATGTTGAGGATTGCCTCGGCCTGTCGGTCGGTGAGGTTGAACTCGGCCATCATCACTGCCTTGGGTTCGTCCTCGTAGCGTATGATCTCAATCACCCGGTCGAGGTTGAGGAAGGCGATGATATAGCCTTCGACCAGCTCCAGCCGGCGGGCGATCTGGTCGAGCCGGTGCTGGGTTCGACGCTGGAGAATCTCGATCTGGCTGCGGACCCAGTTTTCGAGCAATTCCTTGAGGCCCATGACCATCGGCGTACGAGTGGCGTCGAGGACATTGAGATTGAGCCCGAAACGGGTCTCCATGTCGGTCAGCTTGTAGATCGATTCCTTCAACAGCTCAGGATCGACATTGCGGCTGCGCGGGATCAGCACGATGCGGATTGCCTCATCGCTTTCGTCGCGGACATCTTCCAGGATCGGCAGCTTCTTGTCGCCGATGGCGGCGGCGATCTGCTCGATCAGCTTGCCCTTGGCCACCTGGTAGGGGATTTCCGAAATCACGAGCTGCCACTGGCCGCCGCCGAGCCGCTCGATTCCCGCATCCCTGTCGGCAGCTTTCTCGGCCTCGGCGGCGTGGAAGCGCCCGCGCACGCGGAAACTGCCGCGCCCGGTTTCGTAGGCAGTCGAGATCGCATCGGCGCTGTCCACGATCAAACCACCAGTGGCGAAGTCCGGCCCCTGGAACAGCTCCATCAACCGCGCGTGTTCGACATGCGGATTGTCGATCAGTTCCAGTGTCGCCTCGACCACTTCGGCAACGTTATGGCTGGGAATATTGGTCGCCATGCCGACCGCGATCCCGCTGGCACCATTGGCGAGGATATTGGGGAACAGGCCGGGGAAAATCTCCGGCTCCTGCTCCTCGCCATTATAGGTCGGAATGAAGTCGACAGTGCCTTCGTCGAGCCCGTCCATCAGCCGCAGCGCGGTCTTGGTCAGCCGCGCCTCGGTGTAACGATAGGCTGCAGCATTATCGCCGTCGATATTGCCGAAATTGCCCTGCCCTTCGACAAGCGGATAGCGCAGCGCAAAATCCTGCGCCAGGCGGACCATCGCGTCATAGACCGCGACGTCGCCATGTGGGTGATATTTACCGATGACGTCGCCGACCACGCGGGCGCTTTTCTTGAACGCATCGGTCGGGTTGAGTTTCAATTGCCGCATCGCCCACAGCAGGCGCCGATGAACCGGTTTCAGACCGTCGCGCAGGTCCGGCAGCGAACGCGCCGTGATCGTCGACAAGGCATATACGAGGTACCGTTCTTCCAGCGCGGAATCGAACGGAGCATCGACAATAGCATCGAACGGATCGGGTTCGGTCAGGTCGGTATCAGGTGTCGCCATGCGGCTCGCCCTATCACCGCCATAGCCTGCGGAACAGCACGCAACGAGCGCCTATCCACGCCCGTTGATACGACAGAAGCCTATGTGGAAAGCGGCCCTGAAAGTGGCTGGGAACAGCAAGCCGGACGAAGTGGGCATTCAGCCCGCCTGCATATCCCGGCTCTCGGCAGGTATGGCTACGGTCAATCCATCCAGCGCTTCAGTCAATTCGATTTGGCACGACAGGCGGCTGGTCGCGGCAACGCTTGCGGCGAGGTCGAGCATGTCTTCCTCATCCTCACTGGCAGGGGCGAGTTTCGCAAACCATTCGCGCGCGACGATGACATGGCAGGTCGAGCAGGCCATCTGGCCCTCGCAGGTTCCCTCCAGCGGCAGTCCCGCAGCTTGGGCAACGCGCAACAGGTTGTCGCCCGTTTCGGCTTGCGCCTCTACCTTGTCGCCCTGCGCGGTTTCGAAGATGATCTTCATGCCTGTGCCTCGGCTGCGGCCTTGATCGATTTCGCGGCCTGCTCGATATCTTCCATCGTAGTGTAGCGCCCGAAGCCCAGGCGGATTGAACTCTTGGCCTGCTTTTTCGACAGGCCGATTGCTTCGAGAACGTGGCTGGTTCGGCCCGAACCGCTGGCACAGGCGCTGCCGGCAGAAAACATCACGTCGCGGCACTCGCTCATCAACCGGTTCACGTCCAAGCCCTTCTTGCGAATGTTGAGATTGCCGAAGTAGCGCGCATCCTCGCTGCCGTTGACCTCCCACCCGTCGAAAATCTCGCGGGCACGGTGCCACAGGTTGGCGACGTGGTCGGCATCGCGTTCCATCCGGTCTTTTGCCTCGTTGGCGGCCGCGCCCATGCCGGCGATGAGCGCCGGGCTGAGCGTGCCCGAACGCAGCCCGAACTCCTGTCCACCGCCCGTTTGTACCTCGTGCAGGTCGATCCCGTCGCGCACCCACAGCGCCCCGACACCCTTGGGGCCGTGAAACTTGTGCGCACTAATGGCGATCATGTCGGCTCCGGTGACTTCCATCTTGCCATAGGCTTGCACCGCGTCGCACAGATAGAGTGCGTTATTGGCCTTGGCCTTGCGGTGCCAATCGACCGTGGGCTGGATCACCCCGATCTCGTTGTTGACCTGCATCAGGCAGACCAGCCGGCAATCATTGGGCATGTCCTGCTTGGTATTGCACTGCCCGTCCCTGGCCACGTTCAGGCGGTGGTCCTGCCCCAGGTCGCGCACAGTATCGAGCACGGCGGCATGCTCTATGGCGGAGGCCGAGACGCTGCCGCCCATATGCGCGGTGCCGCGAATGGCGAGGTTGATCGCCTCGGTCGCGCTGCCGGTGAAGATAACCCGCCCGCCGGCCGGAAACAGCGCCGCGACGCGTTCTCGCGCCAGTTCAATGGCAGCCGCCGCCTGCCGCCCCATCCGGTGCGAGCTATGCGGATTGCCAAAGCCGGTGCCGTCAGGCCCGTCGAGCCAGCGCAGCATCTCGTCCCGCGCCTCTTGCGCGAGCGGGGTGGTGGCCTGGTAGTCGAGATAGATCATGCCAAGGATGTCCAGATTTCTGCAAAGCGTTCGAGTTCTCTCGCCGTGGTCGGCCAGCCAATACTCACGCGGATGGTGTTGGCGGCTATCGCCGGATCGAGTTGCATGGCTTCGAGCACGCGACTGACCTTCATCGTCCCACTCGAACATGCGCTGCCCTGGCTGACCGCGATGCCCGCCATATCGAATCGCATGACCTGCGCGCTTGCCCCCATGCCAGGCATCGACAACGCGCTGACATAGGGCGTCGGTTGCGAAAGTTTGTCTGCCAGCCAGGCACCGCCCTTGGCGCGCACTTCGCTGGCAAGCTGGTCCAGCGCAGTCAGGACCGCCGGATCGAAATAGGGCTCACCGCAAGCCTCCAGCGCCGCCGTCATGCCGAGCACGCCGGGAAGATTCTCGGTCCCGCGTCGATAGCCGCGTTCCTGTCCGCCCGAAGGTTCGAGCATGGCGTATTCGCGCACCAGCAGCGCACCGACCCCGACCGGGCCACCGAACTTGTGGGCCGAGACAATCGCCATGTCGCAGGGCGGTAGTTTCAGCTTGCCTGCACTTTGCGCGCAATCTGCGAGCAACAAGCCACCCGCGTCCCGAACGATGGATGAGATCGCCGACATATCCTGCCGGTTGCCGGTTTCAGAATTGATATGCTGGACGGCCACCAACGGACGCTCGCGCTGGACAGCTTCAGTCAGGATCTCGAGGTCGAGCGCCCCGTCGGTTCGCACCGGCAGCCTTTCCGCCGTCGGCGCTGCCTGCATTATCGCGTCATGCTCGACCGCACTGACCAGCCGGGCGCCAGCAGCAGCCTGGCCGAGTGCCAGCGCCCCCCCCTCGCTCGCCCCGCTGGTAAAGATCACTTCGCCGTCCCAGCCCAGCGCGGCTTTCACCCGCTCGCGCGCATCCTCCAACGCGGCGCGTGCCTTGCGCCCTTCCGCGTGGGGACTGCTTGGATTGGCCCAAAGCGCGTGGCCCTCCTCCATCGCTGCCTGTGCTTCGGGGCGCAGCGGGGTGGTGGCGGCATGATCGAGATAGATGCGGTCGGGAATCGTGAGATGGCCTATAGTTAGCGCGATTGCGATTTTCTCAATCGACACTATATAGCGCCCACTTCCGGCGCGTCACCCGCGCCGTGACTAGCTGACAGGTAACCCGTTCATGCCCACCGTGATCTTTCCCGGCCCCGAAGGCCGCCTCGAAGGCCGCTTCTCCCCTCCGCCGCGCCCACGCGCTCCGGTGGCGATGATCCTCCACCCGCATCCGCAAGGTGGCGGGACCATGAACGAGCAAATCACGCAGAAGCTCTACAAGACCTTCGTCGACCGCGGCTTTGCCACCCTGCGGTTCAACTTCCGCGGTGTCGGTCGCAGCCAGGGTAGCTTCGACAACGGTATCGGCGAACTTAGCGATGCCGCTGCGGCGCTCGATTGGGTGCAGTCGATCCACGAAGAGGCGCAGGTGACCTGGGTCGCCGGTGTCAGCTTCGGCGCGCTGATCGGGATGCAGTTGCTGATGCGGCGCCCGGAAATTCGCGGCTGGATCAGCATCGGTGCCCCGGCCAGCATGTACGATTTCTCGTTCCTTGCCCCCTGCCCTGCCAGCGGCATCTTCATCCACGGGGCGCAGGACACCGTCGTGCAGCCGAGCAGCGTCACCAAGCTGGTCGAGAAATTGCGCACGCAGAAGCATATCACCGTGCATCACGAGGAAATCCCGCGCGCGAATCACTTCTTCCAGAACGAGCAGGATGAACTGATGGCCTCGGTCGACAATTACCTCGACTTCCGTCTCGATCCGGCCTGCCCGATTACCTGACGATACAGTAAAGCTTTGAAATTCAACAATTCGAACTCGCCCGTCGCGCCTTTGGCACGGCGGGTGCTCGTTTAGGTGGCATCTTGCTACGCGATCATCCTTGTTCAGCTAATGTTATGTTGTAACATCTTAGCTTGTTCGAGAGAGGAGCAGGAGCAATGGGTTACGCAGACAGCAAACAGGTCGCCAACCGCGGGCCGGCAATCATCGGGGTCGCGGCGATTCACGCCGCCTTGGGATTAGCTATCGTGACGGGACTGGCCGGCGGGGTGGTCGAGCTAGCGAAGGACGATGACCTCACAGCGATATTCCAGCTCAAGGATCCCCCGCCGCCGCCCGAACCGCGCGTAGCCGAGGCGCCACGCAGCGCCCAGCAGCGCGAGGTGTTCATCCCGCCAACGCGCACCAACATCAAGACCAACCCACCCGTGATCGATAGCGCCCCTACTGCCAGCTCGTTCGGGTCGGAGCTGACTGGGCCGGTTGCCGGGCCGACGCTCGGCGGTGGCCTCGGCGCAGCGCTGCTGGAAATTCCCGCTACAGTCGATCCGGTGGCACCGCGCCCGCGCAACAGCGAGTGGGTGACCGACAATGATTATCGCACCAGCTGGATCAATCGCGGGTGGGAGGGGGTTGCTGCCTTCAGGCTATCAATAGGCACCGATGGCCGCGCCACGACTTGCACGATCACTCAATCGAGCGGGCATGAGGCACTGGACGATGCGACCTGTCGCCACGTGACGCGGCGCGCCCGGTTCGAACCGGCCAAGGACAACCAGGGCAAGTTGGTCACCGGCACATTCACCAGCGCCGTCCGCTGGCAGATTCCCGCTGACTGACCGATCTCAGCCCGGCGTATCGCTTGCCTGCGGCAGGCGGTCCGCCGGGGCCTGCCCATCGGCGTCGGGAATTGTCCAGATGAGCACGTTGCCGATCGCGATAATCGCAAGCAACACCATCAGCCCTGCCTGTTTGCGCACTCCGCGCCGCCACAGCACGAAGGCGCCGAGCAGCAGAGCGACGGCAGCAAGCATCAGGACGGAAAGCGCGAAATCGAGCATGATTTCATCTTCCTAGCAGCACGGATTTGACTTGCCCACCACACCGCGTCACATCGTCACGCATGACCCAGACACAGTTCCAGATCACCCGTCGCCAGGCCATCGCAGGCATCGGCGCAAGCTCCGCAGTCGCGCTTGGCGGATGCGTCACCTACGCCGCCGGTGAAACGGTCGCCGCTACGGGCAGCAAGGCGGCCACCGGTGCCCTGCTTGAAGATGTCGCCTATCGCCTCCTGGCACACGAGCCCGAACGCGCTACCGGACTCGGGGTAGACACCGGCCAACACGCCCATCTGCGTAGTCAGCTGGAAGATCAGTCGCCAGCTGGCCAGGACGCGTTTGCATCGACCCTGCGCGAAGACCTGTCGCGAATCCGTGCCTGGCCGCGCGACGGACTTGATGCCGAATCCATCACCAATCTCGAAGTGGTCGAAAGCGGCTATGCCACCGCGCTGGCCGGCTTTGCCCTGCCCTATGGCGATATACCTGTCGGCAGCTGGCGCACCGCGCCATATGTCGTGATCCAGAACGTCGGGAGCTATCTCGACTTGCCGCGCTTCATGGATTCGAGCCATCCCATCAAAGACGAGTATGACGCGGATGCCTTCCTCGCCCGCATGGAAGCAATGCCAGCCACATTCGATGGCGAACTCGAACGGATGCAGAGCACGGCAGCGCTTGGCGTCGTCCCGCCAGACTTCCTGATCGACAAGGCCATCGCGCAGATGGAAAGCACCATTGCTACCGCCGCCCGGGCCGAGCTGTTCACCAGCTCGCTATCGGAAAGATCGGCCGAGGCCGGATTGAAAAGACCGCCGGTCGAAGCTGCCGCCGAGCTCGAAGCCACGCAAATCGTGGCCGCGCTGCAGCGTCAACTTGCTGAACTCAAGCGTCAGCGGGCCGTCGCGACCGGCGCGCCGGGTATGCGCGAGCGTCCACATGGCGAGGAATGGTATCAGTGGGCCCTGCGCTCCAGCACCACTACCAATCTCACCGCTGATGAGATCCACCAGCAAGGTCTGGAGGAGCTGGCATCGCTGCACGGACGGATGGACCCGATCCTGCGCGAAATCGGCTATACGACCGGCTCGGTCGGTGAACGGATGCAGGCGCTGAGCCGCGATCCGCGCTACAAGTTCGCCGAGGGCGATCCCGGCCGCGCCGAGATCATGGCCTTCATCAAGGAGCGGGTGGACTGGATCAAGGCGCAGATGCCGCGGGCCTTCAACACGCTGGTCGATCCGAACATGGAAATTCGCCGCCTGCCGCCGGCCGAGGAACCGGGCGCACCGGGCGCCTATGGCGGTGCGGGAAGCAAGGATGGTACCATACCAGGGCGGATGTGGATCAATCTGCGGACCACTGACCTGCACCGCAAATATGATCTCGCCGACCTGACCTATCACGAGACTATTCCCGGCCACGTTTGGGAAGGCGAATATTCCAATCGGCTGCCGCTGATCCGCTCTATCCTGGCCTTTAATCCCTTCTCCGAAGGCTGGGGGCTTTATGCCGAACAGCTGGCCGACGAACTGGGCGCCTATGACGAGTTCAAGGTCGGCCGGCTGGGCTATTTGCAAAGCCTTGCATTCCGCGCTTGCCGAATGGTCGTCGATACCGGGCTGCATGCGAAGGGCTGGAGCCGCCAGCGCGCGGTAAATTTCTTCGTCGAGCGCAATGGCAGCAAGGCCGAAGAAGTCGCCAGCGAAGTCGACCGCTATTGCAGCTGGCCGGGCCAGGCGACCGGCTACAAGCTGGGCCATAGCCGCATCACCGACCTGAGGGCACGGGCCCAGTCCGAGATGGGTTCGGCCTACGACTTCAAGGGATTCAACGACGCGGTCATCCTCGGCGGCAACGCGCCGATGGATGTACTGGCCAAGAACGTCGAACGCTACATCGCCGTCGGCAAGGGCTAGGTTTCGCCGCCTGGCCCAAAGGCCCGTCGGTGCCATCCGTACAGGATCAATGGCAGCACGAGTTCAGTCACGCCCAGCACCTGGAACAGGGTGTTGGGCAAGCCAACTTGCGCGGCAGAAATAATCCGCGCGATCCCGCCAAGGAAGAATACTGCTAGCAAGGCGAAGAGCACGCCGCGACGCTCGTCCAGACTGCGCGAGCACCAGACCAGTGCCGCGCCGAACCCAAGGAACAAGGTCGCGTAGAACCTGTCCTCGCTATCCATCGTCGCATTGACCGGCATCGAACCGGGGATCGAGGCTGGTCCGATAGCGATGTGAGCGAGGGCAATGGCGATGCAAACCGCCCCGAACAGGGCGACAATCCAGGCCAGTGCGCGCGCCAGATCCATTTCGCTCATTCCCCACTTCACGGAACAGAACGCCAGCCTATCAGTCATTCAGGAGACGGGGAACGCAATCATTTCGCCCGCCCTGCCCCGGGCGGCGGGCCGACCACCACCAAAGGAGAGCGCAAGATGGGTATTTTCTCGAGCATCAAGAACGCAGTTTTCGGCAAGGACGACGACAAAAAGGCGACGACCGCACCGACTACGCCAAAGGGTTCCACCCAGGCCGGCGCGCGCGGCAGCAGCATACCGCAAGCCGCCCCGGTCGATGTCGAAGATCGGCTGTCCAGCAAGCCGGGTGCCGACAAGCTCAATTGGCGAACTTCAATCGTCGACCTTTTCAAGCTGATCGGCCTCGATCCGAGCTACGCCAACCGCAAGGAACTGGCGCAGGAACTCGGCCGCACCGACTATGAAGGCAGCGCCGACGACAATATCTGGCTGCACAAGGCGACCATGCGCGAATTGCAGAAGAACGGCGGCAAGGTCCCGGCCAGCATGACTGACTAGGTGCTGCCTGCCCAAGGGCTTCTGGCGGCTATTTCTTGCCGAAGAAGCCCTTGGCCATGTCGGCAATGTCGTCCATCGCACTGCCGTCGCCATCACGGTCGAGCATGCCCATGATTGAACTTGGGTCGTCCTTGATCGCGTTGGCGAACTGACTCAGCGAGCCTTCGCCGCCGATCTGCTCGACAATCTTGTTGAGCGTTCCGCTGTCCAGCCCGGTTTTCTGCGACGCAAGTTCGACGGTGTCGCCGTCCATCTGGTGGGTCTGCCCAAGCGTCGCAATAGCCTTTTCCGCGATAGCAGGATCAATACCCACCTTTTCGGCAAGGTTGGCCACATCATCGGGCGCGCCGCCGATATTCTTCAGCAATCCGTCTAGCAGGCTCATCATATTCCTCCACTGGCTACGACCCGATCGCCGCAGTCTAGGCGAGGACGCCGGTAACGCCAACCACAGCTGCAAATGAAAAGGCCCCGCCCGCGTTTTGTCGCGGTGCGGGGCCTCTCCTCTCCAGCCGGGTGTTCGGCGAAATCAGGCTGCCTGCGTCTCCGCGTTGGGAGCCGCCTGGCGCACTCCCTCATCAACATGCGGTGCGAAAGGCTCGAAATTGTCTACGAACAACTGCACCAGCTTGTCGGCGGTGCGGTCGTATTCGTCCTTGTCGGCCCAAGTGCTGCGCGGATCGAGGATCGTTTGGTCAATGCCGGCCTCGGCCAGCGCCGGAACGCTGACTGGCACGTCGAAGCCGAAGTTGGGGTCCTTGCGGAACTCGACATCGTCCATCTTGCCGTCGAGCGCGGCATTGAGCAGAGCACGGGTGGCCTTGATCGGCATCCTGCTGCCGGTGCCGTATTTGCCGCCGGTCCAGCCGGTATTGAGCAGCCAGCACTGCACCCCGCCCTTGGCGATCCGCTCCTTGAGCAAATTGCCGTAAACGCTGGGATGACGCGGCATGAAGGGGGCGCCGAAACAGGTGCTGAAGGTCGCCTCGGGTTCGGTCACGCCGATTTCGGTGCCAGCCACCTTGGCGGTATAGCCCGACAGGAAGTGATACATCGCCTGGTCTGGCGTCAGCCGCGCAATCGGAGGCAGCACGCCGAAGGCATCGGCGGTCAGCATAACGACATTCGACGGTACGGGTCCGAGATTTTCTTCCGAAGTGTTGGGGATGTAGTCGATCGGATAAGCGCCGCGGGTGTTTTCGGCGAGCGTATTGTCGTCGAAATCGAGTTCGCGGGTTTCCTCGTCCATCACCACGTTTTCCAGCACGGTGCCGAACATCCGGGTGGTGGCGTAAATTTCCGGCTCTGCCTCTTCGGAAAGGCGGATCATCTTGGCGTAACAGCCGCCCTCGAAGTTGAAGACTGCCGTGTCCGACCAGCCGTGCTCGTCGTCGCCGATCAGCGTGCGGCTGGCGTCGGCCGACAGCGTGGTCTTGCCGGTGCCCGACAGGCCGAAGAAAACGGCCGTCTTGCCATCAGGGCCGACATTGGCGCTGCAATGCATCGGCATCACGCCCTTGGTCGGCAGCAGGTAGTTGAGCACGCCGAAGACGCTCTTCTTCATCTCGCCGGCATAGCGGGTGCCGCCGATCAGGATCAGTTTCTCGCTCAGATTGACCGCGACCACCGTTTCGCTGCGGGTGCCGTGGCGTGCCGGATCAGCGCGGAAGCTGGGCAGGTCGATGATGGTGTATTCGGGATCGAAGCCAGCCAGTTCATCGGCCGTGGGCCGGCACAGCAGGGTTCGGATAAACAGATTGTGCCATGCCAGTTCGTTGATGACGCGGACTTTTACCCGATGCTCGGGCTGCGAGCCGCCGAACAGATCGGCGACATAAAGCGTGTCCCTCTCGCCCACGGCCTTGAGGAAGTCTTCCTTCAGCGCGGCAAATTGCTCCGGCGTGATCGAGGCGTTGTTGTCCCACCACACGGTGTCTTCGGTCTCGGCGTCGCGGACGATGAACTTGTCCTTCGCACTGCGACCGGTGTGTTTGCCGGTCTCGACCACCAGCGCGCCGTATTTCGACAGCCGGCCCTCGCCATTGTCGATAGCTTGCTCGACAAGCTGCGCGGTGCCCAGATTCGGGTGGATAGTTGCGGATGTCTGGATGCCCTGCTGGGCAAGGCTGGTCGACAGCGGAGCGGTCACGCTGATTTCTCCTGAAACTCGTGGTGGCCGGGGGGCCGAATTAGGGCGCGGCAAATTCAGTGCATAGGTATGCACGAAATGCGATGTCCCGATATAACGCGCAGGCGATTCCGTCAAACATTGAGCGCTGTACTTTCCGCGACGGCTTGGAATGAAGTTGCAATGCGTTGTTTCACCCGCTGCTTGGCGCTAGAAACGGCCGCATGCGATCTGGCGCAGTGCAGCCGCAGTTGGACAGTTAGTGGATGGGGCGAAAATGGCAGAACTGAGCGAGGCCCCAGAAGCCGGCGTCCGGCAGCGCCGCGTGATCGCGCTGGTCGATGATGATCGCAACATCCTCACCACGGTATCGATCGCGCTCCAGGCCGAAGGCTATGACACGCGCATCTACGCCGAAGGCGAGACCGCACTGAAGGCGCTGCTTGAAAACCCGCCTGACCTTGCCGTGTTCGATATCAAGATGCCGCGCATGGACGGGATGGAACTGCTGCGCCGCCTGCGCGAACATTCCGCCATTCCGGTCATTTTCCTCACCAGCAAGGACGATGAGCGCGACGAGGAAGCCGGGCTGGAGATGGGTGCCGACGACTATATCTCCAAGCCGTTCAGCCTGCGCCTGCTCCTGGCCCGCATCCGCGCCATTCTACGCCGGGGAGGACTGGACGAACTGACGCAGGAAGAGCGCGCACAGGTCGAGGAGGAACAGCGCGAAGTCTATTCCCGCGGCAGGTTGACCATCGATCCCGCCCGCCATCAGGTCTTGTGGGATGGCAAGCAGGTATCGCTGACCGTGACCGAATTCCTGATCCTGGAAGCGCTCGCCGCGCGGCCCGGCGTGATCAAGAGCCGCAACCAGTTGATGGACGCGGCGTACCCTGACGAAGTCTATGTCGACGACCGCACGGTGGACAGCCACATCAAGCGGATGCGACACAAGTTCCGCACCGTCGACCACGATTTTTCCGCCATCGAGACGCTCTATGGCGCCGGCTACAGCTTCTCCGATGGATAGAGCGTGCATGATGGCCAGCGGGGTCTTGCCGCGCTGATGGCAAATCCGCCGATTTCACAACGCCTGGCAAGGCCTTTCGAGCGCATGAGCCTGCTCGACCGGCTGTCCCTTACCGCGCGCATATTGCTCGTCAACATCCTGCCGCTGGTGATCCTGGGCGGCGGGATCTTCTATCTTGATACCTATCGCGCGCAATTGCTCGACGAACGCTACAAGCTGGCGCGTACCGAAGCGCAGATTGCCGCTGAAGCGCTGGCCGGGGTGACCAAGGAGCGGCAGGAGGCGCTGCTGGTCCAGATCGGCAAAGAACAACGGATGCGAATGCGCATGTTCGACGCCGAGGGGCGATTGTGGGCCGACAGCTTCGCACTTGCCGAACCCAGCTTCAGCATCGACGATCCGAGCGATGACAGCTTCGGCCTGCGATTTGCCCGCTTCCTCGACCAGATTGTCGATACCGTGGTCAGCGCGCGCCCGGTGCCCGAATATGTCGAACCTGAAGCGCAAACCGCAGATGCCTGGCCCGAGTTGGTCCGTGCGCGGCAGCAGGGGTTATCGCAGATCGAACTGCGGCGCGCCGCTGACCGGACCCCGATTATTACCGCCGCCGCGCCGGTGGGCCTCAACGGTGCCACCCTGCTGACCACACGTAACGCCAAGGATATTACTGAATCGGTCCGCACCGCGCGCTCCACCATCGGTGCCGGAGTCGGGTTCGCCCTGTTCCTCTCGATCCTCCTCTCGCTCTACCTCGCCCGCACCATAGTGCGTCCGCTGCAAACGCTTTCACGCGCCGCGCAGAAGGTCCGGTTGGGCCGCGAGCGCGAGGTCGAAGTGCCCCGCCTGCCCGAGCGCCGCGACGAGATCGGCGTGCTGGCGCGGGCGATCTCGGATATGACCGGTGGCCTGCGCAAGCGCATCGATGCAGTCGAACATTTCGCCGCCGACGTTGCGCATGAAATCAAGAATCCGCTCGCTAGCTTGCGCAGCGCGGTTGAATCGCTGGCCAAGGTCGACGACGAGAACCTGCGACGGCAATTGCTCGATATCGCAACCCACGATGTTCGGCGGATCGACCGTCTGGTCACGGAGATCTCCGATGCGAGCCGGGTCGATGCCGAGATTTCACGCGCCATATTCGAACAGATCGATATCGGCGCGCTGGTCGGCAATATCCTCGCCACCCGCGCCAACCGCGATCTCGACGGCGATCGAACGATATCCGTTACCATGCCGCCCCGCCCAGCCCTCGTGATGGGTGTCCCGGTCCGTATCGAGCGGGTGGTCGAAAACCTGCTCGACAACGCGGTGTCCTTCTCGCCCGCGGATGGCAAGATACTGGTCGATATCAACATTGACACTGACTGCGTTACCTTGAGCGTTGCCGACGAAGGTCCGGGCATCCCGGAAGAGGATCGGCTGAAAATCTTCAACCGGTTTCATTCGGACCGACCCGAATCCGAGGATTTCGGCAATCACAGCGGACTTGGCCTGGCGATCGCGCGGACAATCGCAGAGGCGCATGGCGGGATGTTGACCGCTGAAGACCGGCCCGACGGGCGCCCCGGCGCATGTCTTGTACTGTCGATGCCCGAGGCACGACGCGGCACCTCGGGTTCGTCCTGATGCTGTATCAGGCAACCTGCGTCGCTATCGACGGGAGGGCCGTGCTGATCGAGGGCCCCCCGGGGTCCGGCAAAACTTCGCTGGCGCTGGCCTTGATCGACCGCGGCGCGCTGCTGGTGGGTGATGACGGAGTCCTGCTCGACTTGCGCGAAGACGGGCGGCCTTGGGCCAATCCAGCCCCGCACACTCGCGGCAAGATCGAGATCCGCAATGTCGGGATTGCCGAGATCGAGCCGGTTGAGGCGCCACTGGCGCTGATTCTGGGATTTGATGTGTCGGCTCCACGCTTTGTGGAAACCGCGTCCTGCCGCAAGATCCTCGACGTCGACATACCGGTCCTCGCCTTTTCACCCCTGGGGCCTGTGGGTGCCCTGCGAGCCGAATACGCGCTGCGGCTGCACGGGCTCGACTGAGAACCAGTCCACCACCACGCACAGATTTGATGCACGCAGCTGCTTGCTCTTGGAACATCGCAGGACGATAAGGTAGCAGGGGGCGACAAGGGACGGGATGGTGAACAGATTTATATGACGAACCGTCAGGAAATCCTTCTCCTCACGGGCTTGTTGGGCGCCGGCAAGAGTACCAGCCTGCGGGTTCTGGAGGACCTGGGCTGGGAAGTGCTAGACAATTTTCCGATCCGGCTACTGCCTGCACTTATCGCCGACGTCACTGCGACCGCAAACGCAGCACCGCTCGCGATTGGCTTTGATTCGCGTACCCGCGGGTTCGTGCCGGACAATATCATCGAGCTGGCGAGATCGATGACGAAGCGTGATGATCTCAGCGTGACCAGCGTTTTTCTCGATTGCGCCAATGACGAACTGGAACGACGCTTCAACGAAACCCGGCGCTATCACCCGCTCGCCCGAGAACGATCGGCAGCCGACGGCATCCGCGCCGAACGCGAGTTGATGGAACCGCTCAGGGCCTGGTCCGAATGGGTCATCGACACTACCGAACTGACCGGCAACGAGTTGCAGCAGATCATGCGCGAAAGGTTCCACCGCGACGACCCGGCGGCGCAGTCGGTTACGGTAAGCAGCTTCGGCTTCGCGCGCGGAATGCCTCCGTTGGCGGACCTAGTTTTCGACATGCGGTTCCTGGAAAATCCCTATTGGGTGCCGGAACTGCGCGAACTGACCGGCCTTGACCCGGAAGTGGGCGAATACATCACCGCGCGGGGCGATTTCGACGACGTTTACAAGCGCATCCGCGACCTCGTGCTGTCATTGCTCCCGCGCTACCGCGCGCAGGGTAAGGCCTATGTCCATATCGCCCTGGGTTGTACCGGCGGGAGACACCGCTCGGTCTATACTGCCGAGACCTTGGCCGAGGCCTTGCGCGGAGCGGGATTTTCGCCCACTGTCATCCACCGCAACCTGGCCTCTCGGGCTGCTGACGAATTTGAAGGGCCGCCCGGCGCAGATGGTGACGACAGCGCGGCGCGAAGGACGTGAACACCCAGTCGGAAGGCCCGGCACAAGATGACCAGAAGCGAGCATCTACTTCCCCAATGATCGGACTCATACTCGTGACTCACGGCCGTTTGGCCGAACATTTCGTGGAAGCGATGGAGCATGTCGTCGGGCAGCAGGAAGCTGTCGAGACGGTCTGCATCGGCCCCCATGATGATGTCGAGAAGCGGCGCACGGAAATCGCCGAGAAGATCGCTGCTGTCGACAGCGGGAGCGGTGCTATCGTTTTGACCGACCTGTTCGGCGGAACCCCGTCGAACTTGGCCATTTCGCTGCTTGAAGCCGGACGGGTCGAGGTGATCGCCGGGATCAACCTGCCAATGCTTATCCGGCTGGCTGGCGCACGCAAGACGATGGACGTGGTGTCAGCTGTTGCTGCCGGACAGGAAGCGGGACGCAATTACATCACAGTTGCTTCGGAGTTTCTCGGCCAGAACGAAGCCTCACCGACGAAGAAGGCATCATGAGCGCCAGTTCGCGCGAAGTCACGATCGTCAACCAGCGCGGCCTGCACGCCCGCGCAAGCGCCAAGTTCGTCGGCGCGGTTGCAGCCTTGCCCGAGGGCGTTACGGTCAGCGTCCGCAAGGATGCGAACGAGGCAGCGGGCGGCTCTATCCTCGGCCTCATGATGCTTGGCGCGGCCAAGGGCGATACCATCTCCATCAGCGTTGCGGGCGACGGGCAAGAGGCGGTGCTGGAGCAGTTATCGGCGTTGGTCGAAGACGGCTTCGGCGAGGAATAGTGTGATGACCCGCCGGCAGATCACCGGCTTTTCCAATCCGACGGTCAAATATCTCCGCTCGTTGCGCGAGAAGAAGCACCGACGGCGCGAAGCCAAGTTTCTGGCTGAAGGGCTGCGTCTGCTGACCGATGCGCGCGAGTCGGGACGCATTCCCGAGATGCTGGTCATGGCCGAAGGACGCGATCCGCATCCGCTTCTTGCCGAGCTGGAAACCAGCGTGGAATCTGCCGGCGGCAGCGTCATCGAGACCAGCACCGACATCCTCACCAAGATCACCGGCAAATCGAACCCGCAGGCGGTGGTCGGCATGTTCGACGAATGGGACAGCTCGCTGGCCACCCTCGACCGCTCTGGTGCGCCAATCTGGCTGGTGGCGCAGGCGCTGCGCGATCCGGGCAATCTGGGCACCATGCTGCGCACCGGCGATGCCGTGGGTGCCGGCGGCCTTATCCTGATCGACGATTGTGCGGACCCGTTCAGCGTCGAAGCTGTGCGCGCCAGCATGGGCGCTGTATTTACCCAATCGATTGCCACGGCGCGTTGGGACGAATTCATCGACTGGCTGCGGCAGGGCCCGGGTCAGCTGGTCGCTGCTTCATTGCGCGACGCTGTACCTTATCGCGGCGCGCCCTATGCAGCGCCTTGTTTCATACTGGTAGGCAATGAATCGCAAGGTCTGCCCGAAGAATACGAGGCAGCCTGCGATCTGCGTGTCACCATGCCCATGCGCGGGCGAGCAGACAGCCTCAACGCGGCGGTTGCAGCCGCAGTGCTGGCCTATGAAGTGTTGGAATCGCTGTAACGCTAGGCAAGCTGGTTCAGACAGTTCCGCGAAGGGGTGCAATGTGCCACACCCCGGTGCTGTCGGTCAGTTGCAGTCTACGGATGGGCATGTCGTCCTAATAAAGCTCAGCCCTCTCCGCTTGCAGTGCAGGCTGAATAACATTTGTCTAAACTAGGACCTTCTAACAAAAAAATCTTACCGTGCGCGACGAGGTCTTATTCGGCCGCTTTCCCGGTTTCCTCGGCGAAGTTCATCAGCTTTCGCGGCTGCGAATTAAGCGGCAGCGCCTCGGTCATATCCTTTGCACTGGTGTCGACGTTGAGCTCTTCGAACCGCTCACCCGTGCGGCGCAGATTGGTGTCGAAGGACCCGACCAGCTTATCGAAGTGCTGGTTTGTCAGATGCAGGCTCTTGCGAAGCGCGCCCATATGGCCTGCCACGACACCAAGTCGGTCGTACAATTCCTTGCCCAATTGCGCGATTTCCTGCGCATCTGCCTGCACCCCGGCCTGCCGCCAGACCGTACTGACAGTCAGGGCAATCGACATGAAGTTGAGCGGGGATGACAAGACGATTTGTTTCTTGAGAGCGTAGTCGAGCAGGCCGCTGTCTTGCGTCAGGGCCGCGTAGAGGACGTGTTCGCCCGGCACAAACATGACGGTGAAGTCGGCCGATCCTTCGACGTGATCCTGGTACCTTTTGGCGCTCAGATCATCGATGTGTCCGCGCAATTCTCGGGCGTGGGTTTTGAGCAAGGCTTGCCGCTCTTCCTCGTTCTCCGCCTCGTTGGCGCGGGCATAGGTGTTGAAGACGTTCTTGACGTCGACCACGAGGCGCCGCCCCCCTGGGATGTTGATCACCGCATCGGGGCGCAAATTGTTGCCGCTCTCATCCTTGACCGTGGTCTGGAAATCGAAATCAGCCTTATCATGCAGGCCGCAGCTTTCGAGCAGGTTGGCCAATTGCAATTCGCCCCAATCGCCGCGCGCCTTGGTCGCGCCACGCAGCGTGGTGGTGATACGGTTGGCCCCGTCCAAAACCCGCTCCTGCCCTTCGCGGACCTGCCCGATGACGCCTTGCAGCCGTTCGAAATCGCTGATCCGCGTTTTCTCCAGCTCTTCCACCCGCTTGCGATATCGCTCCAGCGTTTCGCCGACCGGCCCAACCTTCTTTTCCAGCTCGGCGAGGCTTTCCTTGCTCAGATTGGCCAGATGGCTCTGTGCCCCTTCAAGGAACTTCGTGCGCGCTCCTTCAAGCATCTTGTCGCCGATTTCGTTGAACTTGGCCTGCAATTTCTCCTCGGCCTCGACCAGTCGCTTCATCTCGCGTTCGAACTGCTCTTCACGGTCGGCCAAGCGCTGCGCGGCAGCCTTCTCACGCTCCGTGCTTTCACTGCGAATGCGTTCGAACGCGCCCTTGAGCTCGGAATGTTCGGTGCCGAGCGTTTCCAGCCGCCGTTCCATCTCATCGGCTCTAGCGGCGCGGACAGTCGCGTTTTCCAGATCGACGATGGCCTTGCGAAACTTTTCGTCCAGTTCGCGGGCCTCGCCATCGCGCTGGTTGTGGCGCGCCTCCCAATCCTTGGCCGGGCGCGCTCCGACATACCAGCCTATCCCTGCACCAATGGCCAAGGCTACGAACACGAAGACAAATGCGAGTGTATCCATGCCCGGAACATAGTCGGAACGTCGACCGTCGCCAAGCCTGCTTCGGAACTATCCCCCATGCGGATCGCTGCCCCCTGCAGAAGGAGAATTCATCATGTCGATCAAGGAAATGATCAAGGAACACCCCGATGTAGGGGCCGACTGGAGCGAACAATTGGGCGAGGCCGTCAAGCATGCCATGTATTGCGCTGCGATCTGCAACAGTTGCGCCGATGCCTGCAGCGCAGAGGACGGCGACATGCGCGCCTGTATCCGCGCTTGCATGGATTGCTCGGACATCTGCACCGCGACCTACCGTGTGGCCACCCGCCGCACTTCAGGCAATGTCGGGATCATCGAGGCGATGCTGCGCACCTGCATTGCCGCATGCGAAGCCTGCATCGATGAATGCCAGAAGCATGACAATGCGCATTGCCGCCGCTGCGCGCAGATGTGCCGCGAATGCGCCGACGATTGCCTCAAGGCATTGAACATGATGCAACAGCGCGGCGGCTAAGCCGGTTCCGCCTGTCTGAACGAAAAAGCCCCGCATAACTGCGGGGCTTTTTTCTGGCGCCGCGATCAAGCGGCCTGGCGTATCTTCTTGAGCTTTTTCAGTGCCATCTGCCGCTTCAATCGGCTGAGGTGGTCGATGAACAGGATCCCCTCCAGGTGGTCCATTTCGTGCTGCAGGCAGGTCGCCAGCAGCCCCTCGAGCTGTTCCTCGTGCTGCTTGCCCGCAAGGTCCTGGTAGCGAACCGTGCACGCCTTGGGCCGGTCTACATCGGCATAGATCTCGGGGACAGAGAGGCAGCCTTCCTGGTAGGTACTCAATTCGCGGTCCGGATCGATGATTTCAGGGTTCACAAAGACCCTCGGATCGTTCTTGACTGGGTAGTGCTTATGCGCGCCTTCCCCGTCGCCGTGATCGTGACCGCATTCTTCCGGCTCGGCATCAAGGTCGGGCTCCTGCAGGTCGATTACCAGTACCCGCTTGGGCACGCCGACCTGGATCGCGGCGAGGCCGATGCCGGGCGCGTCATACATCGTCTCGAACATGTCATCGACGAGCGTTTTCAATTCGTCATCAAACGCCGTGACGGGCTGCGACACGATCTTGAGCCGGGGATCCGGCACTTCCAGGATTTCACGAATAGCCATGAGCGTAATTTAGGGGCTGCCTCGCCGCGCTGCAAGCCAGTGTTTGCGATCAGAGTGAGCGCTTATCCCACCGGACGCCGCGCCCGTAGCGCCTGGGCCAAGGTTCCCTCGTCGAGATAGTCCAGTTCGCCGCCCACGGGCAGGCCGTGCGCAAGTTGCGTGATCCGGACAGGAAACGCCTCCAGCCGCTCGGCAATGTAATGGCTGGTAGTCTGCCCCTCCAGCGTCGCGTTCATGGCCAACACAACCTCGTCGATCCCGCCCTGTTCGACCCGCGCGAGTAATGAAGCGATGTTGAGATCTTCCGGCCGCACTCCGTCGAGCGCCGACAGCTTGCCGCCGAGAACGTGATAACGGCCGGTGAACAGCCGCGCCCGGTCGAGCGCCCACAGGTCGGCAACATCCTCGACCACGCAGATGCCCTTCGCATCGCGGCGCGGATCGGCGCAAATGCCGCAGGGGTTCTGCGTATCGACATTGCCGCATACGTCGCACTCGACAAGCCGGTCGCGCACGCCTTCGAGCGCTTCGAGCAGGCCCGGCAGCGCCGTTTCGCGTTTCTTGACCAGCCACAGCACCGCCCTGCGCGCCGAGCGCGGACCAAGGCCGGGAAGCCGCGCCAGCGCCGATGCCAGCTGCTCGATCTCTTGCGATGCCATCGCCGCAAAGATAGGGGCTGGGCCACAGGAACGGAAGGCTCACGGTGTTCAAATGCGCATAATCTTCATGGGAACGCCCGACTTCGCCGTGCCCACCCTGCGCGCGCTCCACGCAGCCGGGCACGAACTCGTCGCAGCTTATACCCAGCCACCACGGCCGGCAGGGCGCGGCAAGAAGCTGCAACCCTCGCCCGTGCACAAGGCGGCCGAGGAACTGGGCATCGAAGTACACACGCCCAAGTCGCTCAAACAGCCAGCGGAGCAGGAGGCCTTCGCCGCGCTCGCTGCCGACATCGCGGTAGTGGCCGCCTATGGCTTGATCCTGCCGCAGGCAATCCTCGATGCGCCAGAGTCGGGCTGCCTCAATGTCCACGCCTCGATCTTGCCACGCTGGCGCGGTGCGGCCCCCATTCACCGCGCCGTGATGGCCGGTGATGCCGCCACTGGCGTCACTATCATGCAGATGGAGGCGGGGCTGGACACTGGCCCCATGCTGGCGACTTTACGCACTCCGATCGAAGACAAGACCACTGGCGAATTGACCGAGGAACTGGCCGAACTGGGCGCAGGCCTGATGGTCGAGACATTGCGTGAACTCGACAAGCACTTCCCGGTTACGCAGGACGATCGCGAAGCCACCTACGCCCCCAAGATCGACAAGGCCGAGGCGCGGATCGACTGGTCACGGCCCGCCGCCGAGCTGGTCAGGCACATCCACGGCCTCGCTCCCTTCCCCGGCGCCTGGTGCAATATGGATACCGAGAGGGTCAAGCTTCTGCGGGCAGAGGCAGTCGGTGCCACCGGCAAGCCCGGAGAGGTGCTCGACGACCAGATGACGATTGCTTGCGGAGATGCCGCAATCCGGCCATTGCGACTACAACGAGCTGGAAAACCTGCCATGGATCTCGCCGCATTCCTGCGCGGCAAACCGATCACTCGAGGGGAACTGATCGCATGACGCCGTTATCGCGCAACATCTTGCTAGCCATAGCCATTCTGAGCCTGATCGTCGGCTCGTGGGCCATCTTCGCTGGTCGGGCCATGATCGGCGCCGGCGGATTGACCACGGTGGGTTCGGTCGTGATCTGGTCATCGGTGGCTGCGCAACTTATGGCGCTGGTGGCTATTGCCTTCGCCCTGTTCCAAGCCAAGCGCGCAGCCTTTGCAGCGCTTGTTGCATTTGTCCTGATCCTGCCATTCGCAATTACTGCCATCATCCCGGCAGCATGGTGCATCGAGCAAGCTTGTGAAACGGCGCAACAGATCAACTGGCGGGGCCTGCTGCTCGTCATCTTGTTTGGCTTGCCGGCCTGGCTGTTGCGCAAGGTCTGAAACCCGCTTGCCACGTTTCGCGCTCACTCTCGAATTCGACGGGACCCCATTCCAGGGACTGCAACGGCAGAAGCACGGGCCGAGCGTCCAGCAATCCGTCGAGAATGCTGCGCAGGCGGTAACGGGCGAGCAGGTCACCCTGCACAGCGCCGGGCGCACCGATGCCGGGGTCCATGCGCTCGCCATGCGAAGCCATTTCGATGTCGACAGCGCGCTGACGCCGTTCCGCATGATGGGTGCGCTTAATGCGCACATGCGGCCGGATCCGATCGCGGTTACGCGTTGCGAAATCGTGCCGGATGACTGGCACGCGCGCTTTTCCTGCGTCGGACGCAGCTATGTCTATCGCATCGCCAATCGCCGGGCGCCGCTGACGCTGGAGAAGAACCGCGCCTTGCAGGTGCCGCAGGCTCTCGACCATGAGGCCATGCACCGGGCGGCGCAGGCGCTGGTCGGCCGTCACGATTTCACCACCTTCCGCTCCGCCCATTGCCAATCGCGCGATCCGGTCAAATCGCTTGCCCGGCTTGATGTAGAGCGCAACGGCGAACACGTCCTGATCCATGCCGCCGCACGCAGTTTCCTCCATCACCAGGTCCGTTCAATGGTCGGATGCCTGACGCTGGTTGGCCTGGGTCGATGGCCCGAAGAACGGATCGAACAAGTTTTGCTTGCCCGTGACCGGCAGCAATTGGGGTTGAACGCCCCACCCCATGGCCTCTACTTCGTGGCCGCTGACTACCCCGAAGATAATCCGCCCCAAAGAAATACACCCGAGGAGACGACCTGATGAGCACCACCGGCAAACAGCTATTCACCACCCTGGAAGCGGACGGCACGCTCACGGTCGAAATCGAGGAAGTCACCGTACCCCAGCCCAAGGGCAACCAGGTACTGGTGAAAATGGAAGCAGCCCCGATCAACCCGTCGGATCTGGCCATCCTGACCGGTGCGGCCGACCTCGAGAATGCCGAATACTCCAAGGGCAAGTTCGTCGCCAAAATGCCCGAACCGTTCAACACCGGGTCAAAAGCGCGCCATGGGCAGAAACTGGCTGCCGGTAACGAAGGTGCGGGCACTGTCGTTGCCACCGGCGACAGCGACATGGCCAAGGCGCTCGACGGACAGCGCGTCGCCTGCGTGCCCGGAAATGCCTATAGCCAGTACGTGATTGCCGATGCCGCCATGTGCTTGCCGCTGGGCGACCATTCGGCAGAGGACGGCGCCAGCGCCTTCGTCAACCCGATGACCGCGCTGGGCTTTGCCGAGAATGCCAAAATGGACGGACAGAAAGCCATCGTCCACACCGCTGCTGCCTCCAATCTGGGGCAGATGCTGGTCAAGATCTGTCAGGAAGACGGGCTCGAACTGGTCAACATCGTCCGCAAGGCCGAACATGTCGACTTGCTCAAGGGTCTCGGCGCGAAGCATGTCGTCAATTCGAGCGACGACGACTTCATGAAGCAATTGCGCGAAGCGATCGACGCCACGGACGCGTTCTACGGCTTCGACCCGATCGGCGGCGGGCAGGCCACCGACAACGTGTTCAAGGCGATGGAGCAGGTCGCGGTATCCAAGATGACCGAATATTCGCGCTATGGCTCTAACCAGCAGAAGCGGATGTTCATCTATGGCCGGCTCGATCTCGGACCGACCATCCTGACACCCAGCTATGGCTTCGGCTGGACGCTGTCGGGCTGGCTGCTGACGCCATTCCTGGCTCAGGCGGGCATGGAGACGATGATGCGTATGCGTCAACGCGTGCTCGACAACCTCACCACTACCTTCGCCAGCAGCTACAAGCGCCGGGTGAACCTGGAAGAAATGCTGAGCAAGGACGCGGTGACCGATTATCGCGCCATGAAAACCGGCGAGAAATATCTCGTTACGCCCTGGTCCTGATCAGGAGCGCTAGCCGCCGTCAAATGCCTGCTGGATCGCCGAGGGGTCTTCTATCCCTTCGGCGATCAGAAGTTGCAGCAATATCCGCGCCTTTTGCGGGTTGAGCGCCCGGGCGGCGACGAAACCCGTGGCATCGTCCTCCGGTTCGCGGTCGACCAGACCTTCACCGGCCCGGCTTGCGCGGACTACCGGCAGACCATCGGCGCGACGTTCGACCAGCAGCGCGCGCACGTCCTCGGGCATATTGCCCTCACCCACGCCCGCCAGCACCACGCCCCGCGTATCGCTGCCAATTTGCCGCGCGACCTGTTCGGCCCTCAGCCCGGCATGGACATAAACCACCGCCACTTCCGGCAGCGTCTCGTGCCATGCGAAACCAGCCTCGCTGCCGCTGCGCCAGGGGGCGCCGAACCATTCTAGCGATGACGGCGTCACCAGCCCGACCGATTCGCGTGGGAAACCGCGGAATGCATCGGCCCCGCGCGTACGCACCTTGGTTACGTCGCGCGCGCCAAACAACCGGTCACCCATCACCACCAGCACTCCGCGCCCGGCGGCATCGGCATCGGCCGCGACCCGCACCGCGTTGGCGAAATTGCGCAGGCCGTCATAGCCGACCGCATCGGCGGGCCGCATCGCCCCAACCAGCACCACCGGCTTGGTTGCGGGCAGTGTAAGGTCGAGCAGGAACGCGGTCTCTTCCAGCGTATCGGTGCCATGGGTGACGATCACGCCGCCACAGTCGGCATCGGCCAGCGCTTGCATGATGGCCGCGTGGAGCGGGTTCCAGACACTGCCTGCGATATCCGCGGAATCGATATTGGCGATCTGGTGTCCCGTCAGTTCCGCGTCGAGCCCAAGCGCGCCTACCTTCTCGAGATAGTCCTCGATCCCGATTTCACCCGAGCGATAATCATTGGCGATGGCGGAACCAGCGATACCGGCAATCGTACCACCGGTTGCAAGAATGCGAAGATTGGGTGCTGCCATGTCCGTGCCCCTAATCGCTGCCGAGCGATTGGCAATTGATTTTGAACGCCTGCGCGCTATGTGGGCGCTCTTCCCGCATTGCGGAGAGGGCGATTAGCTCAGTTGGTAGAGCATCTCGTTTACACCGAGAGGGTCGGCGGTTCGAGCCCGTCATCGCCCACCATTTTCATTTACCGGAAAACTAATCCACGCCCTCGTCGATCAGGCCGGCCGCTTCGGCGCTGCCCCAATCGTAATCGCCCTCGATGCGCCAAACTTCCCGGCCACTGGCGTCATAGAGGATGGTGATCGGCAAGCCGTCACCGAAATGCTCGAGCAGCTTGGCCTGCGGGTCGAGCCACGGTTGCAGTTTCGCGAACTTGGCGGCGGCGAAATAGGGCTCGACCACGTTTGCGCCTTGCTTGTCCTGGCTCACGGCCAGGACGCGCAGGCTCCCTTCGCGCTCTTGCGCCAGCGCATCGAGCAACGGCATTTCCTTCTTGCAGGGCGCACACCAGGTCGCCCACAGATTGACCAGCACCGGCTGCCCTTGCAGCGCGCCGAGATTGAGTTCGCGCCCGTCGGGCAAGTTCACGGTCACGGCAGGCATCAGCTCGCCGGCATAGCGGCGGTCGACTTCGCCAGCCAAGCTGCCCTTGTCGCCCGCCAATGCGCCCTCGCCTTGCGCGGCTTCCGGCGCGGCCCTATCGCACCCTGCAAGCATGAAAATGCCAGCAGGCACCAAAAGGAATGTGGCGAGCGTGAGCGATAAACGGGACACAGGTGGCTCCAACCAGATGTGGGGCGGCAGGTTCGCCGAGGGGCCTAGCGCCATCATGCGCGAAATCAACGCCTCGATACCGTTTGACAAGGCGCTGTGGCGGCAGGATATCGCCGGCAGCCGCGCACATGTGTCCATGCTGGCGAAGCAAGGCATCGTCAGCGAGGACGACGCCAAGGCGATCGACGACGGCCTCCAGAAGGTCGCCGCCGAGTATGAGCGCGATGGCGTACCCGAGGACTGGGACCTTGAAGACATCCACATGACCGTCGAGGCGCGGCTGACCGAATTGATCGGCCCGGTCGCCGGCCGGTTGCACACCGCGCGCAGCCGCAACGACCAGGTGGCGACCGATTTTCGCCTGTGGGTCGGCGAGGCCACTGCCCGTGCCCGCGACGGTGTCGCCGCGCTGCAACGGGCTCTGGTTGCCCGCGCCGACGAGCACTCCGCCAGCGTCTTGCCCGGCTTTACGCATTTGCAGACTGCCCAACCAGTCACGCTCGGTCATCACCTGCTGGCTTACTACGAGATGCTGCGCCGCGATGCCTCGCGCTTTGCCGACAATGCCGCGCGGGGCGACGAATGTCCGCTGGGGGCGGCTGCGCTGGCCGGCACGGGGTTTGATCTCGACCGCGATATGACGGCGCGAGCGCTCGGCTTCGCGCGTCCCACCGCCAACAGCCTCGACACCGTTTCCGACCGTGATTTCGCGCTCGATTACCTGCAGGCGGCAAGCCAGTGCGCGCTGCACCTGTCACGGCTGGCCGAGGAACTGATCCTGTGGGCGAGCCAGCCCTTCGGCTTCGTCCGCCTGCCCGACAGCCTTTCGACCGGCAGTTCGATCATGCCGCAAAAGAAAAACCCAGATGCCGCTGAACTTGTGCGCGGCCATTCCGGCCGGATTATCGGTGCCGCGACTGCGCTGATGGTGACGATGAAAGGCCTCCCGCTCGCCTATTCCAAGGACATGCAGGACGACAAGCCGCCTGTCTTCGAAGCTGCCGGCCTGCTCGACCTGTGCCTGGCGGCGATGGCCGGGATGATCGAAGGGGCAACATTCGACACCGACCGGATGCGCTCTGCCGCCGGGCTTGGCCATGCAACCGCAACCGATCTTGCAGACTGGCTCGTGCGCGAAGCCGATATTCCTTTCCGCGAAGCCCATCACGTCACCGGCGCGGCGGTAAAATTGGCCGATACCAAGGCGTGCACGCTGGAGGACCTGTCGCTGGATGATCTGCGCGGCATCGACGCTCGGCTGGACGAGCGGGTTCGTAAGGTCTTGACCCTCGATGCATCGGTTGCGGCGCGTAACTCCTATGGTGGGACCGCCCCCGTTCGGGTAAGGGAGCAAGTCGCCATGGCGCGGAAGGCGCTGGGCATGGAGTCGTGATGCGCGCAATCGTTCTTTCTGTCGCCCTGCTCGCATTTGCGGGTCTTGCCGCTTGCGGCCAGCAGGCTGATCTCAAGCCGCAGGCAGGACAAAACTTGCCGCCGGCCCCCTTCGGTATGGCACGGCAACCCACGCCCGCCGAACTGCTCGAACCCGATACGCTGGCCGCACCCGAACGCAGCGTCGAACTGCGGCGCCGTTCGGAAGAACGCGAGGATGATCCTTTCGATCTTCCCCCGGAGTGACCTGCGCCCGGGCGTAGCCCAGATAGCCAAATTAACAGCTAAGCTGTCTCGACTCCGCGTGAAGCGGGCGTCATGGGAACGCGCATGGACCATTTCCGCCTGATCGATGGCGTCCTGCACGCCGAGGATGTCCCGCTCCCGCAGATAGCCGAGGATGTGGGCACGCCCGTTTACGTCTATTCGCGCGCCACGCTGGAACGTCATGCACGCGTTTTCACCGAAGCATTGGCGCAAGTGCCGGACAAGCTGATCGCCTTCGCCGTCAAGGCCAACCCCAACCTGGCCGTCCTCAAGGTGCTGCAGCGCGCAGGTTTCGGCGCCGACGTGGTTTCCGGCGGCGAATTGCGCCGGGCGCTGGCGGCAGGGATGGCGCCAGCAAAGATCGTCTTCTCCGGCGTCGGCAAGACCCGCGCCGAACTGGCGCTGGGGCTCGAAAAGGGCATCGGCCAGTTCAATATCGAATCGCGCGAGGAAGGCCGAGAACTGGCTGAACTCGCTGCCGAGCTCGGCGAGAGAGCACCTGCATGCTTGCGAATCAATCCAGACGTCGATGCCGGGACTCACGAGAAGATTTCGACCGGCAAGGCCGAGAACAAGTTCGGGATTTCTCTCGTTCATGCCCGCGATGCCTATGCCGAGCTGGCATCACTCGACGGGCTGAACCTGCGCGGTGTGGCGGTCCATATCGGGAGCCAACTGGCCGACCTCGAGCCATTGGAAACAGCCTTTTCCAAGGTCGGAGATCTGGTGGCGGACCTGCGCGCGAGCGGCCACACGATCACCCATGTCGATCTCGGCGGCGGGCTGGGCGTGCCGTACAAGGCTGGCGAACAGCTCCCCTCGCCAGCCGAATATGGCGCAATGGTGGCCCGCGTGACCGGCGATTGGGGTGTGCACCTGACATTCGAACCGGGCCGCGTCATCGCGGGCAATGCCGGCGTGCTCCTGACCCGCGTGATCCGCGTGAAGCGCGGTGGCAATGGCCCTCCCTTTGTCATCGTCGATGCCGCGATGAACGATCTGGCCAGACCCGCACTTTATGGCGCGTGGCATGATTTTGACGCCGTCGAGCCCACGGGCGAAAGGATGGTCGCCAACATTGTCGGCCCGATCTGCGAAACTGGCGACACCTTTGCCCGCGACCGCGAATGCGACGCGCTGCCATCCGGTCGGCTCGCAGTGTTTCGCACTGCCGGCGCCTATGGCGCAACCATGGCGTCGAGCTACAACTCGCGCGGCTTCGTGGCCGAGGTACTCGTCGATGGTGGTCGCTTCGCGGTGGTCGCGGACCGCATCGAGGCGGGGGACATCATGGATGCCGAGCGGGTCCCCGAATGGCTGAAATAGGTTCGCTGCCGCTGTTTCATCGCATCGATGGCAAACGCGTCGTGGTAATCGGCGATAGAGCAATGGCAGAGGCCAAACGGCGGCTTGTCGAACGCGCAGGCGGCATACCCTGCAGCGAGGCCGAGGCGCACCATGCGGCCCTCGCCTTTGTCGCGCTGGAGGACGAACGCGCGAGCCGCGCAGCCTGCCAGAAGCTGCGCGCCATGGGTCTGCTGGTCAATGTCGCCGACAGACCTGAATTGTGCGATTTTACGACCCCGAGTATCCTGGACCGCGAACCGGTCCTAGTCGCCATCTCGACCAGCGGTGCATCGGCGGGTTTGGCCAAGCACGTCAGACTGCGGCTCGAACGGCTGTTGCCGCAATCCCTGGGCACATTGGCAGCGAAGTTGCGCGGCGCGCGCGATGCGATGCGCTCGCGCTGGCCCGATGCCGATAAACGTCGTCGCGCTGTTGACGCAGGGATGGCTGAAGGCGGTCCACTCGACCCGCTCGATCCGGATTCCGCTGCCCGGCTCGATCAATGGCTCGCGGGAGCCGACGATACGGAAGCGAGTGAACCGTCCGTGATCCAGTTGCAGAGCGACGACCCTGAAGACCTGACCCTGCGCCAAGCGAGGCTGTTGGGCATAGCCGATGTGGTGCTTCACGCGGCCGATATACCGCCGGCCATACTCAACCGTGCCCGCGCCGATGCACTGCGCCGCGAATTGCCAGGGGATGCGGACGGCTACGAGGGACTCGTGATTGTAATTGAGCGCGTCTGAACCCTCCGGGTTCGTTCACACCGGCAATGCAACCCCCACGCCGACTTCGGCGAAGTACTGCGCCATCGCCTCGGCCGCCTTGTCTGTCAGCGCGATGAAAGCGCGGCGGCGATCCTGCTGGTCCTCGACCCTTTGCAGCAATCCAGCCTCGGTCATCTGGCTGATCCAGCGCAACGCCGTTGTCGGTGGTACACCGCTGGCGATACACAGCGAAGTGACCGAAACGCGCTTGCCCTCTGCCCTTGCCGCTGTGAGATCGAGCAGGATATCCCATGCCGGGTCAGCAAACAGGTCGTCGGAGAAAAATTTCGCCCGCGCCTGACGCTGGGCAATGATGGCCCGCACGAGCTGTGGATCGGGCAGACGCGAGCGTGTGTTTTTGTGAGACCGGTCAGCACCCTGGTCGCGATAGGCGATGGCGGGAGATTCGAACCGAAATGCGCTGGACGTCTCCGGATTGCTGGGTTCACGACCTTCGATCCGTTCTGCAAGCCGGCCAACCTGCTCGGCCAGCCGTACCAGTTCCAAGCGGTCCCTTTCCGACAATTCGCGCACCCCTTTCGCGCCAAGTGTCGATAAAATTGTACCAATGGCAATTACGCGCTCACCCCTATTGGGTTCAACCAGGACCGGAACATCGCCATGGGGAAGGCTGGCGTAAACATCTTCCAGCGAACCCAGGGTGCAGCTTACCAACAGCGATCGCCCCGACCGCGCCGTGCGGTCGGCCAGGGCATCGAGCAGGTCAATTTGAGCAGCATCCGGGGTCGGACAATCTACGATCGTCAGGTCGCAGGCTGGAATCTGACCGCAGTCGAGCGCAGCCTCGTGGATAATTTGCAGCCCGGCCGCGCGCGCATCCTGCGCGATCTCGGCCCGCAACCAGGCACGCGATGCCAAGACGGCGCAGTCGGCCCGGAAAACGCTGCTGTCGCCATACTCGAAATTGGCCTGCCCCATTGCTCTCCCCTTGTTTGGAACAAGAGTAGAACGTCCAGTTCTCGAGTCAAGCCATGCGGCAGTGGGTCAGTATCGGATCTCTATTGGTGTTCCGTCGGGTACCGCTCGCCACAATTCCTCGATCTCGGCATTGGTCAACGCGATGCAGCCGTCGGTCCAATCACCGCTCATGCGAAAATGGCGTGGCAACCCGTTGGGTTGGCCATGGAGGAAGATGTCGCCACCCGGATCGCGTCCCTGGGCCTCGGCGAAGGCACGATCGGCAGCGTTCGGATAAGAGACGCGCAGCGATAAGTGAAATGCGCTGTCGGGATTGCGGGTATCGATTGTGTAGCGGCCTTCGGGCGTGCGCTCGTCGCCCTCGAATTGCTTGTGACCGACAGGCGCATCGCCAAACTGCAAGCCGGTATAGCGGCGAACCACCGCACCTTCGCGAAAAAGGGTGAGCGTGCGGTCTGACTTGTCGACCAGCAGGAAATCGACCTCCGGCATGGCGGCGGGAAGAATTCCCGGACTCGTCGTGGGCGCGCACGCGGCGAGCAGCAGCAGGAACGGCAGGATCAGCAGACGGTTCATCGCCGCAACCTATCCTCCACTACCCGTTCAATCCAAGAAAGGATCGCGGACCAGGATGGTGTCGTCACGTTCGGGACTGGTCGAAACCAGCGCCACCGGCGTCTCGATCAATTCCTGGATGCGCTGGATATACTTGATCGCATTGGCCGGAAGGTCGGCCCAGCTCCGGGCACCGGCGGTGCTTTCGCTCCAGCCCTCAAGCTCCTCGTAGATCGGTTCGACCGCTTCCTGGCTGGCGGCATGGCTCGGCAGATAGTCGTAGACATTGTTCTTGAGCCGGTAGCCGGTGCAGATCTTCACCGTTTTCATGCCATCGAGCACGTCGATCTTGGTCAGCGCGATGCCGGTCACACCGCTGATGGCGCAAGTCTGGCGCACCAGCACGGCATCAAACCAGCCGACCCGGCGTTGGCGCCCGGTGACTGTGCCGAATTCATGGCCCCGTTCGCCAAGCCCCTGACCGATCTCGTCATCGAGCTCGGTCGGAAACGGCCCGCTGCCAACACGCGTGGTATAGGCCTTGACGATACCCAGCACGAAGC
Organism: Qipengyuania sp. CAU 1752; assembly: GCF_054482615.1. Classification (NCBI taxonomy): domain Bacteria; kingdom Pseudomonadati; phylum Pseudomonadota; class Alphaproteobacteria; order Sphingomonadales; family Erythrobacteraceae; genus Qipengyuania; species Qipengyuania sp. CAU 1752. Next base: position 2,382,717 of record NZ_JBTLRE010000001.1, read on the forward strand.
CGGTGGCGTTGGGCCCCAACCCGCTACCGCTCGCCGCAGTGCCGCTGACAGTGTTGGAGCTGGTGACGAAGGGATAGGTGCCGTGGTCGATATCGAGCAGCACGCCCTGGGCGCCTTCGAACAGGATCTTGGCCCCGGCCTTGCGGACCTTCTTCAGCCGCTTCCATACCGGCTGTGCAAAGCGCAGCACAAAGGGTGCGATTTCTCGCAGATCGTCGAGCAAGGCGGCACGGTCGACCGGGGGTTGGTCGAAGCCGGCGCGCAGCGCATCGTGGTGCGCGCACAGCCGGTCTAGCTGCGGTTCGAGGTCGTCGAGATGTTCGAGGTCACAGACCCGGATCGCCCGGCGCCCAACCTTGTCCTCGTAAGCCGGACCGATACCGCGCCCGGTGGTCCCGATCTTGCCCTTGCCCGCCGCGGTTTCGCGCAGGCCATCAAGATCGCGATGCAATGGCAGGATCAGCGGACAATTGTCGGCAACGGCGAGATTGTCGTCATCGATCCGCACGCCCTGTCCTTCGAGCTTCTCGACCTCGGCCTTGAGCGCCCAGGGATCGAGCACCACGCCATTGCCGATGATCGACAGCGTGCCGGATACGATGCCGCTCGGCAGCAGGCTTAATTTGTAGGTGGTACCGCCTACCACCAGCGTGTGGCCGGCGTTGTGTCCGCCCTGGAACCGCACGACGGCATCGGCACGGTCGGCCAGCCAATCGACGATCTTGCCCTTACCTTCATCGCCCCACTGGGCGCCGATCACGGTGACGTTGGCCATTCTCTGTTTACGCTCGCATGTCTGACGGGTGCTGGAAACGCAGCGGGCGTTAGGGCCAGCCGGGGCGCAGGGCAAGCATTTCACCGGAAACAAAGCCCGAGTTTCTCATTGACCCAGTGAAGGAGAATTTATGACTGACTATCCGCTGCTCACGCTCAACGACGAACGCCAGCTCCCGCAATTGGGGTTCGGGACCTACCAGATCCCGGACGAAGACGCTCCGCAGGCGGTCAAAATGGCGCTCGAAACCGGCTATTGGCTGGTCGATACCGCCGCCATCTACCAGAACGAACGCGGCGTCGGCGAGGGCATCGGGGAGTGGTCGGACATCTTTCTCCAGACCAAGATCTGGAACGAGAGTCAGGGTTACGACCGGACGCTGAAAGCTGCAGAGAAATGCCTCGAACGCCTCGACCGCGACCATGTCGACATGCTGCTGATCCACTGGCCCTGTCCGGACAAGGGCGAATTTGTGGACACCTGGAAGGCGCTCATCGAACTGCGAAATCAGAGCAAGGCCAAGTCGATCGGGGTCTCCAATTTCCGCGAAGAAGATCTCAAGCAAATCGTCGACGAGACCGGCGTCGTCCCGGCTCTCAACCAGATCGAATTGCACCCGACTTTCCAGCAGCGCGCATTGCGCCGGATTCACGAGGAGATGGGTATCGTCACGCAAAGCTGGTCACCACTGGGCCAGGGCCAGGGCCTGTCGGAAGGCACGATCAAGGATTTGGCCGAAGAAACCGGTCATCCTGCCAGCGCCATCATCCTGCGCTGGCATATCCAGCACGGCCTGTGCCCGATCCCGAAGGCCTCGAGCCGTGATCATATCGAGGCCAATTTCAAGGCACTCGATTTCACGCTTTCGGACGAACAGATGGATCGGATCGACGCGATGGATGATGCCAACGGTCGGATCGGACCCGATCCGGCCAAGTTCTGCTAGGCTAGAGCGTGCGCGGCGCGTGCCCGTCGAGGACATGGGTGCAGCCCAGCGCCGCGGGATCGTCTTGGGGGCCGACGGCCTCGCGGGTGCGCCAGCCTTCGCTGCGCAAGCGGGCAGCGGCATCGCGATCATGCCCCTGCGGCAGAAACACAGTTTGGCGCTGCGCTTCGTCGGGCAAGGCGGGCAGCAAGGCATCGAGATAAAGTGAAAACCCGGTCGCAGCCTCGTCCGAACCCTTGATCCAGTAAGTCCCGCCACGGCCCAGGGCGCTACGAGCGCCGTCGGCATAAAGGGTAAAGCCGAACCAGCTCTGGTATTCGAAACCATGCCGTTCGGTTGGATCGAGCGTCAGGCGGGCGCGTTCGCCAAGCCGTTCCGCAACCTCTTCGAGTCCTTCGATACGGCTCGCCAGCGCGCCGCCTGCATCCAGTGAACGCAGCTTCTCCAGCGCATCGGCAAAGGGCCCGGCTGCGTGAATCAAGGGCAGGTATGCCTCGCCACCTGCCTGAAGCAGGCCCCCGGCATCCTTGGTGTCCAGCTCGCGCCTAACCCTTTCGGCCTGATCGGGGCCAAGTGGATAGGCTTTGGCCGCCAGCACATCGACCAGATCGGGCAGCGTGAAATCCACCGAGATTCCGGACGCGCCCATGGCTTCGACCGCTTCGATCGCCAGCATCACCACCTCGCCCGCGGCAGCGGCGCTGTCCGACCCGATCAGTTCCGCGCCCAATTGCAGGCGTTGGCGCGAGGGATCGAGCTGGTCGGCGGTGATGGTAGCGACCTCGCCGGCATAACACAGCCGCAGCGGGCGGGCCGCGTCGGCCAGCGCGGTGGAAGCGATCCGGCCCATTTGCGGCGTCATGTCGCTACGCAGCGCCAATGTGCGCAGGCTCTGCGGATCGACGAAGCGGAACATGCGGCTGGTGCTCACGCCGTCCATCCGTCCGGCCAAGGCACGTTCGAACTCGATCAGCGGCGGGCGAACGCGGTCATAGCCATACAGGTCCATCGCCCGCAGGCCTGCGCGCATGGCATGGGTGGCCTTGCGTGCCTCTGCTGGAAGGCGGTCCTCCAGGCCGATGGGGAGCAGGTCGTCAGTGTCGGTCATAACGCGCCGCGCCCTGCCCCATCCGCACTCAGAATGCCAGTGGCTTGACGACCCGCACGCCCTCGACCTTGCAGGCCTGGTCGACGACCTGCGGAGTGATCGGCTGGTCCACACTTAGCAGCAGGACCGCTTCCCCGCCTGCCTCGCGCCGGCCTAGGTTGAAGGTGCCGATATTGATGCCGTTCTCCCCCATAAGCGAGCCGATGCGACCGATGAAGCCGGGGGCGTCGTCGTTGACGATGTAAAGCATGTCGCCTTCCAGAGTGGCCTCGATACCGATGCCGAAAATCTCGACCAGCCGGGGGTTGCCGTTGCCGAACAGCGTGCCGGCTACCGAACGGTCGCCGGCATCGGTGGCAACGGTCACACGCACCAGCGTGTGAAACACGCCTTCGTGACTGTTGCGAATCTCGCGCACCTCGATCCCCCGTTCTTTTGCCAGATAAGGTGCGTTGACCATGTTCACGCTGTCCGAATAGCGCCGCATGAGGCCGGCCAGAACCGCGCCGGTGATCGGCTTGGGATTGAGTTCGGCGGCATCGCCTTCGAGCTCGATACTGATCTTGGGCAGGTTGCCGTGGGAAAGCTGCCCGACCAGCGAGCCGAGATTTTCCGCCAGCGCCATATAGGGCCGGAGCTTGGGAGCTTCCTCGGCGCTGAGGCTGGGCATGTTGAGCGCATTGGTGACGCCGCCATTGACGAGGTAATCGGCCATCTGCTCGGCCACCTGCAGCGCGACATTGACCTGCGCCTCGGTCGTGGATGCCCCCAGGTGCGGAGTCGAGATGAAGCCGGGCGTGCCGAACAGTGGGCTGTTCGTAGCCGGTTCGGAGGCGAACACATCGAGAGCGGCGCCCGCGACGTGGCCGGTTTCGAGCAAGTCCTTGAGAGCTTCTTCGTCGATCAGTCCGCCACGCGCGCAATTGACGATGCGAACGCCCTGCTTGGTCTTTCCCAGGTTTTCGCGGCTGAGGATATTGCGCGTCTCGTCTGTCAGCGGGGTGTGGAGCGTGATGAAATCGGCCCGCTCGAGCAACGCGTCGAGGTCGACCTTCTCCACCCCGATTTCGACTGCGCGTTCGTCTGTCAGGAACGGATCGAAGGCGATTACCTTCATCTTGAGCCCCTGCGCGCGGCTGGCGACAATCGAACCGATGTTGCCGGCGCCGATCAGGCCCAGCGTCTTGCCGGTAACCTCGACGCCCATGAAATCGCTTTTGGGCCATTCGCCGGCCTGGGTGCGGCGATCAGCGGCGGGGATCTGGCGAGCCACTGCCATGATCAGCGCGATGGCGTGTTCGGCGGTGGTGATGGAATTGCCGAACGGCGTGTTCATCACCACCACGCCCTTGCCACTGGCGTAGGGGATGTCGACGTTGTCGACCCCGATCCCGGCGCGGCCGATGACCTTGAGGTTCGTCGCGGCGTCGAGGATTTCCTTGGTCACCGTGGTCGAGGACCTGATGGCGAGACCTTGGTACTCGCCGATCCGCGCGGCGAGTTGTTCGGGGGTTTCCCCGGTGATCACGTCGACATCGCAACCGCGCTCTTCGAAAATGCGCGCGGCATTGGGATCCATCTTGTCGGAAATCAGAACCTTGGGCTTGCTCATGACGAAATCTCCTCGTCAAAATCCGGCTATTGCCGGACAGAATTGTGATGGGGGACGGTGTCGACCCGTGCTGACAATGCAGCAGGGCCGTCAACCGATCAGCCGTGCTTGAGGCTTTCGTAAGCCCATTCGATCCACGGCAGCAGGCGCTTCAGGTCCTCCTGCTCGACCGTGCCGCCGCACCAGATGCGCAGGGACGGCGGAGCGTCGCGATAGCCGTTGAAATCATAGCCCACGTCGCGCTCTTCGAGCATCTTGGCGATTGTCTTGGGCACCGCTGCCTGGTCCTCTGCGGATAGGCTTTCGTACCACTCGCCCTGGAAGCGAAAGCACACGCCGGTGTTGGTACGCATGGCTGGATCGGCGACCATATTGCGCAGCCACGGCGTGCTCTCGATCCAGTCGCTCACGATCTTGGCGTTGGCGTTGGCGCGTTCGAACATCGCCTGCCGCCCGCCAATCGACTTCGCCCATTCGAGCGCCGCGATATAGTCCTCGGTCGCCAGCAACGAAGGTGTGTTGATAGTCGCGCCTTCGAAGATGCCGGTGTTGATCTTGCCGCCCTTCTTGAGACGGAACAGCTTGGGCAAAGGCCATTCGGGATCGTAGCTTTCAATTCTCTCCACCGCCTTGGGGCTGAGGATCAGCATCCCGTGCTGCGCTTCCGACCCCATGACCTTCTGCCAGCTATAGGTCGTTGCATCGAGCTTGGCCCAGTCCATTTCCATCGCGAAGATGGCGCTGGTCGCATCGTTGATGGCTAGGCCCTCGCGGCCGGGGGCAAGCCAGTCGGTATCAGGGATTTTCGCTCCGCTGGTAGTGCCGTTCCAGGTGAAGACGACATCGTTGTCCTGCGGGATCGAGGCGAGATCGGGGATTTCGCCGTAATCGGCATCGAGCGTAGTCAGCTTGGGCAGCTTGAGCTGCTTGGCCGCGTCTTGAATCCAGACATTGCCGAAGCTTTCCCATGCCGCCACCGTCGCCGGGCGGGCCGGATCAAGCATGGTCCACATCGCGCATTCAAGCGCGCCGGTGTCCGATGCTGGCATAATGCCAACGAGGAAATCATCGGGAATGCCGAGCAGTTCCTTCGACAAGTCGATGGCATATTTCAGCCGCGCCTTGCCGATGCTCGAACGGTGCGAGCGACCCAATGAATCGGTTTTTAGCTTATCAAGGGACCAGCCGGGAAACTTGACGGTGGGACCGGACGAAAATTGAGGACGATCCGGCTTAAGTGCCGGTTCGCTGGCATGCTTAGTCATGTATTCTCTCCTTCCAGAGAGCTCGCGCGGCGTTGGGACCGCGTGGCCCACCGGCGGCACTAAAGTTGCTCGGAATTAAGTCAATGCGAAATAGGTATGCATCGGCGAATAGCTTCGTGGATCGGATCAACGCCCTCTCGCCAAGCTCGTTCCTGATGCCTATGGACTTGGCCTATGAAGACGAACGATTTGCGGATTGCGTTATTCAGTGGGAACTACAACTACACCCGCGACGGCGCGAACCAGGCCCTGAACAGGTTGGTGGACTACCTTCTGAGGCAGGGGGCATCCGTCCGCGTCTTCTCACCCAAGGTGGCCGAACCCGATTTCGAACCGACGGGTGAATTGTTCGACGTTCCCAATATCCGCATGCCGGTGAAGGGTCGTGGCGAGTACCGGATGCCGCTCGGGCTCAATGCACGGGCGCGCAAGGCGCTCGACAGGTTCGAGCCGAACATGGTCCACGTCTCGTCACCCGATCCCACCGGCCACGCGGCTCTGAAATGGGCGCGCAAGAACGGCATCCCCGTTGTCGCATCGGTCCACACCAGGTTCGAGACCTATCCGCGGTACTACAACGCTGCATTCCTCGAACCGGCGATTGAATGGATCTTGCGGCGGTTCTACAATCGCTGTGATGCCCTGGTGGCCCCTTCCCAAAGCATGATCAACGAATACAAGGCGATGGGGATGCACCAGGATATCAGCCTGTGGACGCGCGGGGTCGACCGCGAGATGTTCGATCCCTCGCGCCGTGACCTCGAATGGCGACGTTCGCACGGGCTGGCCGATGACGATGTCGCCATCGCCTTTCTCGGCCGATTGGTGATGGAAAAGGGGCTCGACGTCTTCGCCGAGGCGATCATCGCCCTGCGCAAGCTGCAGGCGCCGCACAAGGTGCTGGTGATAGGCGACGGTCCGGCGCGCGAATGGTTTGAGAAAGCCCTGCCCGGAGGCATTTTCGTTGGCTTCCAGACCGGTAGCGACCTCGGCCGGGCGCTTGCGAGCGCCGATATCTTCCTCAACCCGTCGATCACCGAGACCTTCGGCAATGTCACTCTGGAAGCCATGGCGAGCGGGTTGCCGGTGGTCGCCGCCTCGGCCACGGGCGCTTCAAGCCTGGTTATCGATGAAGAGACGGGCCGCCTGGTACCGCCGGGCGACACCGACGCTTTCGCCGAGGCGCTTGCACCATACTGCACCGACGATGCGCACCGCCTCGCCCACGGTCAGGCCGGCGAAAAGCGAAGCCGCGAATACAGCTGGGACGCAATCAACCAAGCGGTGGTCGAAACCTATCTGCGGGTCGCCAATCGCTAACGCAGCACACCGGCGGCGGTCATCTGGCGCGCGTAGAATGCGAACAGGATGATCGTAGCCCAGATGACAATCGAGAATATCACGGTGAACGGCGAATTGAGCGCTTCTGGCATTTCGGTTGTGTAAGTGTAGATCGTCGAACCGACGAGCCCGATCATAGATACGATCATTGCGTGATAAGCAAACCGGCTGCGCGCCAGTAGCAGCAGCGCACCGGCCACCGCAGCCCACACGCTCAGCGCCCACATCGCGTCAACCCAGGCCGGGAAGGCATCGTAATAATCGAGAATCACCTGCAAATCGGTGCCGACGCTCTCGGCCATCTCACCGAGATAATCCTCATTGCGTAGCTGCGTCTGGACATAATCCCATGCGCCCCCGGCGAACCACAGCACACCGAAGATCCCTGCGACCCACAAATGCCAAGGAGCCCTTGGCCGCATAGGTTCATCCATTACCTGATCTGCCAGCCGATCAGCTGAGTAACCCTCGCTTGCGCATTACCCATGCGTACCAGAGCAGCATTGCCGCGATCAGCAACACCACGCCCATCATCGGCGAATTGCCCATCTCTTCGAGTTGGGGCGGATAATCGACCCCCGACTGGTAGATCATCGAGACGAGAACACCGGCAATCGACACCGCGAAGGCCATCACGGCCCAGCGGCTCCGGAACAGCAGCAGGAGCGAGCCGGCAAGTCCGCCCCAGACCCCGAAGGCCCAGGCGGCATCGGCCCAGGCCGGAGCCTGTCCGAGCAATTCCAGCATCGCATCGGTTGTTGCCTGATCGATACCCATGCTGGCAAACCAGCCCTGGTTGGCGGTTTGCGTCATGGTATAGTCGATCGCGCCGAAACCATTCCATAAGGTGGCCGCTATGCCGACCACCCACAGGTGCCACGGCGTAGTTTGCTTGCCCAATCTGTTCATAATGGCCCTCTCCTCGCCACCGCCCTTCACTGGGACGATTGGAAAACCATGCTAGCACGTCGGAACCTGCCCTCAAAACGCGTTAATTTGTTGTGAGCCAGACCCTTCAAAGCCGCTCGATCTTGCGCGCCACCTCGTCGATCATGTCAACGATTTCGCGTCGCGCCTTTTCGTCGAGTTCGCCAGCTTTGAACTTGTATTTAAGCACATTGGCAAGATTGCCCGCCGCGCGGAACAGTTCATGCGGCGTGCCTTCACTAGCCGACCGCCGACCATAAGCGGTGAGACGCTCGATCAAGGCCGCGACTTCATCGGAACGATCATCGAGTTCCCCCCGGCCGCTGGCGGTGACTTCATAGGCTTTGCGGCTCTCGTTTCCTGACGCCTCGGCTATTGCGCCTTCGTCCTGCAACAAGGACAGCGTAGGATAGATCGTACCCGGACTTGGCGAATAAGCGCCATCGGTCATGTCCTCGATGGCCTTGATCAACTCGTATCCGTGGCGCGGCTCGTCCGCCACGAGCTTGAGCAAGACCAGGCGCAACTCGCCAGGACCGAACATGCGCCCCCGCCGGCGCCGACGGCCGCGATGCATTGTGGACCCGTCCCAGCCGCCCCATGCAGCGTCCGCCCCCGAACCAGACCATGAACCCGACTGCGATGCAGCCATCATGGCGATGAATGGCCAGCCGTTCATTCGCATCCTGCGGCGATACCGATGCCCATGCATAATCGTCCTCCTGCGTAACAGTTAAGATTGCTCTAAGATATATCTTAGAAGCATCTTAGCAAGTCTCCGATGCATTTTTCCGACCAAGCGCCTATCTATCCCGATCAATGGCCGACCTGTTCCAAGACGATCCCCCCTCGCCCCCTTCGAAGGACCAGCCGCAAGATGATGCGCCGCTGGCCGATCGCCTGCGCCCGCGCACGCTCGACGAGGTCATCGGGCAGGAGCACCTGACCGGCCCCGAGGGTGCGATCGGACGAATGGTGTCGGCCGGTCGGCTGTCGAGCATGATCTTGTGGGGCCCGCCGGGCACCGGCAAGACCAGCACCGCCCGGTTGCTGGCCGATGCCGTGGGCATGCGCTTTGTTTCGATCAGCGCGGTGTTCTCGGGCGTGGCGGACCTCAAGAAGGCCTTTGCCGAGGCCGACAAGATGGCGACGGCAGGCCAGCGCACCTTGCTGTTCGTGGACGAGATTCACCGGTTCAATCGCGCACAGCAGGACGGATTCCTGCCCTTTGTCGAGCGGGGCACGGTAACGCTGGTGGGCGCGACGACCGAGAACCCCAGCTTCGAGCTGAACGCCGCCCTGCTCAGCCGCGCGCAGGTTCTGATCCTGCACCGGCTCGATGCGGCTGCACTGGGAAAATTGCTCGACCGGGCTGAGCAACTTGCAGGCCCCCTCCCCCTCACCAACGATTCGCGCGAGGCCTTGATTGCCAGCGCCGACGGTGACGGGCGCTTCCTGCTCAACCAGGCCGAAACGCTATACAATGCCAAGATTGATGTGCCGCTTGATCCGGCCGCGCTGGGCCAGTTCCTGCAGCGGCGCGTCGCAGTCTACGACAAGGACCGCGAAGGGCATTACAACCTCATCAGCGCGCTGCACAAAGCGTTACGCGGATCGGACCCGCAAGCATCGCTTTATTACCTCGCCCGGATGCTCACCGCAGGGGAGGAACCGCTATACCTCCTGCGGCGGCTGGTCCGGATCGCCAGCGAGGATATCGGGCTGGCCGATCCGCAGGCACTCGTCCAATGTCTCGCCGCCAAGGATGCCTATGAATTCCTGGGCAGTCCGGAGGGCGAACTCGCCATCGTCCAAGCCTGTCTCTATTGCGCCACCGCACCCAAGTCGAACGCTGCCTATGCAGCGCAGAAGGCTGCGTTTCGCAGCGCGCGGGAGACTGGCAGCCTGACGCCGCCGCAAAATATTCTCAACGCGCCGACCAAGCTGATGAAAGACATCGGCTACGGCAAGGGATACGCCTACGACCACGACGCCGACGACGGCTTTTCTGGTGACAATTACTGGCCGCAGGAGATGGAACCGCAGACTTACTACGTCCCCGTCGAACGCGGTTTCGAGCGCAAGGTTCGTGAACGGATCGAATATTGGGACAAGCTCCGCCAGCAACGCCGCGATGCGTGAATTCGGACATTTCCTCGCCATCGACTGGTCGGGCGCAAAGGGCGAACGCCAGAAGGGCATTGCGCTAGCCTTGGCCGACGCTTCGGGCGAACCACCTGCGCTGCTCCGTCGTGCCAAGCCGTGGAGCCGCGCGGAAGTACTGCATTTCCTGCGTGACGACCTCCCGCCCGACACGCTGGTTGGCATGGATCTCGGCATCGCCCTCCCGCACGCCGATGCGGGTGCATACTTCCCTGGCTGGGAGGCCAGCCCGGCAGACGCGCGGGCGCTGTGGGAACTGATCGACCGTACCTGTGAAAATGATCCGAACCTCGAATGCGGCAGCTTCCTCGCCCATCCGCAGGCGGCGCGCTATTTCCGGCACGGAGGTGGCGAGATCGGCAACCTGTTCCACCTCGACGATGCACCTACCCGCGAAGGGCGGTTTCGCCAGGCCGAACATGCCCAGAAGGCTCACGGCGTGCGGCCGGTGAGCAATTTCAACCTTGTCGGCGCGGCTCAGGTCGGCAAGTCGACGCTAACCGGCATGCGCCTGCTCCACCGACTGCAGGGTAGTCTGGCCGTGTGGCCGGTCGATCCACTGCCAGCAAGCGGTTCGGTGCTGGTCGAAATCTACAGCTCGATCGCGGCCCGCAGCGGCGGTGTGAGCGGCACGCGCAGCAAATTGCGTAACTACACGGAACTCAACCAGGCGCTGGCACAACTTGGGTCGCCACCTGTTGCAGGGACCGGCGCAATTGACGACCATTCTTCCGACGCACTGCTGACCGCCGCCTGGCTGCGCAAGGTCGCCCACGACCCCGCATATTGGAATCCCCACGGGCTGACTCCCGAACTGGCGCAAACAGAGGGCTGGACATTCGGCGCGTTATGAGAGTAGCGGCGGCGCGCACCTCGCAAGGATGCAAGGGCCGGCTTAGCTCAGTTGGTAGAGCAGTTGATTTGTAATCATCAGGTCGGGGGTTCGATTCCTCCAGTCGGCACCACCCCCATGGCTGTGGGAACCAACATCAACCCCGGCCGCGATACCCCGGCACGCCCTGGTCGGGTACCCATAGGCCTTCTGGCGCGGGACCGGTCTGCCAGAACACGTCGATGGGGATACCGCCGCGCGGGTACCAATAGCCGCCGATGCGCAGCCACTTGGGCTTCATCTCGGCCGTCAGACGCTGCCCGATGCCGACCGTCACGTCCTCGTGAAAGCCGCCGTGGTTGCGAAAACTGCCGAGAAACAGCTTGAGGCTCTTGGACTCGACGATTTTCTCGTCCGGCGCGTAGTCAATTACCAGATGCGCAAAATCGGGCGCGCCCGTCACCGGGCACAGGGAGGTGAATTCAGGCGCGGCAAAGCGCACCAGGTAGAGCGCTCCCTCGCGGGGATTGGGCACGTAATCGAGCCGCGCCTCCTCGGGCGAGCCCGGCAGCGGAGTCGATTGGCCAAGAAATTGCGGGCCGTTGGCTTCATGTGCTGGTGTGTCGCTCATGCCGCGCATCTGCCGCGAACTTGCGCAAAGGGCAAGCTGGCCGTTTGACGCGTGTGATTCAGAGCCTATTCAGCGCCGCCGCCCATTGAGCACAAACGTCCGGGGCGCCAGAACACATGAAGACAAAGATATTCCTCCCTCTCCTGGCCCTTGGCCTGGCCGCGGCACCCGCCGCGAGCGTCCTTGCGCAATCTCCGGGCACGTTCTCGCTGCCACCCAATCCCACGCCAACGCCAACCCCGAGAGTGCAGGGCCCAGTTGACGATACCGGCGTCGTGCCAAGAGGTCCGCGGGTGATCCCGACCGCGTCGCCGACGCCTGCCCCGACTGCGACGCCTACGCCGACACCAACCCCGACGCCAACCGAAACTCAGCGCCCGCGACCGACGGCCACCTCGACCATTCCGGCCCCGCGCCCGGGCATCGCAGCGCCGACGCCTGCGCCTTCTCCGGTCCGGCCCACTCCCGCAGCAACTGCTTCGCCATCCGAGCCGCGCGACGAGGGTTCGCGGCCGGCTCCTGGCCAGCCGGATGCGCCCACGGCAACTGATCCACTCCCTTTCCCGCAGAACACCGCTGCGCCGACAGAAGCCGCCACTGATATCCTCGACGAAGGTGAGTCGATCGGCTGGGGCTGGATCATTGCTTTGCTGGCGGTGCTGGGGATCGCGATCGCTGCTTTCGTCTCGTGGCGACGACGGTTCGGCAGCGTGGAGGCTCCCCAAATCGTCAAGCCCGTAGTCGCGCCATCCGGCCCGGCGACAGGCGCGGGCGCTGCTGCGCTCGACGATCCGATGCGTTTCCTCAAGATCGAGCTTGAGCCGGTCCGGATGAGCCGTTCAATGATGGCTACAACGCTGACTTATCGACTGACTCTTTCCAATCGCGCCGATGTCGCCATGCGCGGTATCGTCATCGCCGGCGATCTTACCAGTGCGCACGGCCGCGCCCCGATCGCAGAGCAGATGGCCGATGGCACGACCATGCTGCCTGACATCCATACGCTCGAGCACCTCGGCCCTGGGCAAAGCAAGATCCTGGGCGGAGACATTCGTTTGCCGCTCAAGGATGTCCGGCCAATCCATCAAGGCAATGTGCCGATCATCGTACCTCTGGCGCGGATCAAGCTCGCGGTGGCGGGTGGCGACCCCACGCCCTTCACCTTCGTCATCGGCAAGCGACCTGCCCAGCTCGGCGGGCGGTTGCAGCCCTTCCGCCTCGATACGCCGCCGCAGACCTATCAGGATATCGACAGCCGACCGCTCACCTGAACGGTTGAGCATCTCGACGCGGGCAGCGCGGCCCGCTACCGCTGGCGGCATGGAAATGCTGGTATCGACCGAGTGGCTGGCGCAGAACATGGGCGAAAGGGATCTCGTTGTCCTCGACGCTTCGCTGCACCTACCATCCGCCGAGCGTGACGCTGTCGCCGAATTCGCCGCCGCGCATATTCCCGGCTCCCGCTTCCTCGGCCTCGCCTCGCTCCATGATCCTGCCTCCTCCATGCCCGGCAAGATTCCTGATGCCTCAACTGTCGAAAAGCGTTTGAGCGAGCTGGGTATCGGAGACGACACCCAGATCATCCTGTACGACGATTCCACCTTGCGCACAGCTTGCCGGGCCTGGTTCCTGCTCAACCTGTACGGGATCGAGCGACTGGCCGTACTAGACGGTGGCCTGGGCAAATGGCGCAGCGAGGGCCGCCCTCTGGTCCACGGCGATGAAAAGCCTGCCCGCGGCGATATTTCCTGCCGCACCCCGGACCGTATCGCCTTGCGCACAAAAGCAGATATGCTGGAAAATATCAGAAGCGGCACCGAACAGGTCGTCGATGCGCGCGATGCGGAGCGTTTTGCGGGAACCGTGGAGGACCATGTCCACGGCCTGCCCGGTGGCCACATCCCCGACGCCTGCAGCCTGCCGTTCCCGCAGCTACTCAATGAAGACGGCACTTTCCGTCCGGCGAGCGAACTGCGCGCCGCGTTCGAGGCGGCCGATATCGATATCACGCAGCCCGTCGTCACCACCTGCGGCAGTGGCGTGACCGCCTCCGTATTGGCCTTCGCCCTGCGATTGATCGGCGCGTCCGATGTGGCGCTCTATGATGGAAGCTGGGCCGAATGGGGTGCGGACCCGGATACGCCCAAGGAAACGGGAGCAGCACGCTGACCGGGAAACGCTCAAAGCGCACCGGCACGCGGCTGGTCGGGGCCGGGAGGCGCAAGGACTGGACCGGGCCGGTGGTCAATCCGCCTATCTGGCGCGCGAGCACACATCTTTACGAGAACGAGGCCGCCCGCTTGGCGGCCCAGGGCAACAATGTTGACGGTCAATTCTATTACGGCCGTCGCGGGGCACCCACCCAATGGGCGCTGAGTGAAGCACTGACGCAGATCGAGCCAGGTGCCTTCGGTACGGTTCTCTATCCAAGCGGGACAGCGGCGATTGTGCAGGCGCTGATGGCGGTGCTGCGCCCCGGCGATGTGTTGCTGGTGACCGACAATGCCTATGAACCCAGCCGCAATATCGCCAGCGGCATCCTCAAGAAGTTTGGCGTTGAGCCGCACTTCTTCGACCCGCGCGATATCGGCGCTTTCGCGGACGCATTCTGCAACAAGACCAGGGCTGTGCTGCTCGAAAGCCCTGGCAGCCTGACGATGGAGGTGCAGGACGTACCCGCGCTCGCCTCCGTCGCGCGCGAGAAAGGCGCAGTCTCGCTGCTCGACAACACCTGGGCTTCTCCGCTCGGTTTCCCCGCGCTCGATCACGGCTGTGATATCTCCATCATGTCCCTGACAAAGCACGTTTCTGGCCATTCCGACGCGATGATGGGCTCGGCCGGTGCGCGCGACGAGCGTCTCTACAAACGACTGCGCCAGACCGCGCAGCAGATGGGCAACGTCGTCTCGCCCGACGATGCAGCACTGATGCTGCGGGGGCTAAGGACCATGGAGGTCCGGCTCGAACGTGAGACCGCGAGCGCGTTTCGCATCGCCGACTGGCTGGCCGGGCGTGACGAGGTAGCGCATGTGCTGTGCCCGATGCGCGCCGGTTCACCCGGGCATGAACTTTGGCAGCGCGATTTCACCGGTGGCTGCGGATTGTTGTCCTTCGTACTGCGCGGACGGTCCGAGGCGCAGCGTGCGGCATTCATCGACGCGCTCGAGCTGTTCGGCATCGGCTATAGCTGGGGCGGGTTCGAAAGCCTCGTCATCCCGTTCGATCCCGCCAGTATCCGCACCGCCACACCGTGGCCGCCGGCAGGCTGGGAGGTGGACGACAGGCTCGGCATTCGGCTATCCATCGGTTTGGAAGACCCGCATGACCTGATCGAAGACCTCGCGCAGGCGTTGGGAGCAATGGAAACAGCATGACTCCTGGCCTGCCGAAGACACCGATAGCCACGCCAACGGCGTCGCCTTCTGCGACTCCCACGTCTGGACCTGTCCCTCTCGTCGATCCGGCCACCGGCAAACCGCTGCTCGACCCGGAAACAGGCGAACAGTTGATTGGCATCGCCGCCCCGCAGACGACCCGCTACCTCGATCCCGAAACCGGCGAGTTGCTGGTCGACCCTGAAACGGGTGAACCGCTGCTGGCGGCCACCCCGCCATCGCCCGAACCCAGCCCGACAGAACCGATCAAGGCAGCGAGCGAAGCCAAAGACGCGGTGGCCGAGCAAAGCGAGACCATTGGCGACATGGTCGCGGCGATGGATTCGATGGCCCTCAAGCTTGGCGATATGAGCATTTCGCTATGGGATGTCGTTTTTGCAGCCGGCATCATGCTGCTCGTCATCATGGGCGCCTGGATAATGTCCCGGCTCGCCCACGCGGCGGTGTCGCATTTCACCCGTTTGGACGATACCCAGAAGTTGCTGTCGGAAAAGCTCGTCAGCATCGTTATCTGGGCGACGGCATTCTTCGTCGGCATCGACTTGTTGGGCATCGACCTGACTGCGTTTGCTGTGTTTTCCGGTGCCTTCGGCCTCGCCATCGGTTTCGGTTTGCAGAAGACCTTTGGTAACCTGATTGCCGGGATCATCCTGCTCATGGACAAGTCGATCAAGCCGGGCGACGTCATCGCCATTGCCGACCAAGCCGGCCAGTCGACCTTCGGCCAGATCCGCAAGATCGGCATTCGTGCAGTTTCGATCACCACCCGCGACCAGCGTGAATATCTCATCCCGAACGAGAACCTGATGATCAACCAGGTCGAAAACTGGTCCTATTCCAGCCGTAACGTCCGCATCCAGGTGCCGGTCGGCATCAGCTACAATTGCGACATCAAGCTAGCCGAGAAACTGATGCTGGAAGCAGCCAAGAGCTGCAAACGGGTCAAGAACACCCCGCCGCCGGTCACATGGCTCGAAAGTTATGGGGACAGCTCGGTCAATTTCGTTGTCCATTGCTGGATCTCTGACCCGGAAGATGGGGTCGGCAACGTCAAATCCGAAGTGCTCAAGAAGCTGTGGGAACTGTTCCAGGAATCCGACATCGAGATCCCCTTCCCCCAGCGCGACATCAACCTGCGCGGGAACCGGCAATTCGACCAATTGGTCGCGGCGATCAGCCAGCGGGTCAAACAGGACGGGAAAGACTAGCTAGGTGCCGGCAAACCGCGGCTGCTGAAATATCGTCTTCGGGCGGCGATAGGTCCGATTTCAAAATGCAAACTACCAATGGCTCCAGCCATTCTCGCTGGCGGTCCGTGTCGTGCGCGTCGATTGTTGCAGCATGGCAAAGACTGGAACCATCTATCTTGTTGGCGCGGGCCCGGGTGATCCCGACCTGCTAACACTGCGCGCGGCGAGGCTGATCGAGCGCGCCCCTCTGATCGTTCACGACGGGCTGGTAGACCCCGCCGTTCTCGCTCTGGCGCAGCCCACGGCCCGATTGGTCAGCGTTGCCAAGCAGCGTTCCCGGCACACGCTGCCGCAGGACCAGATCAACGCTTTGCTGGTGCGGGAAGCTTCGGCCGGACTTGATGTCGTACGGCTCAAAGGCGGTGACCCGTTCGTGTTCGGGCGCGGAGGCGAAGAAGCCGAGGCGGCCCGAGCCGCCGGCGTGCCGGTCGAAATCGTCCCCGGCATCAGCGCTGCCAATGGCGCGGCGGCGGCTGCGCACATTCCGCTGACCCACCGCGACCATGCCAGCATCGTCAGCTTCGTTGCCGGCCAATGCAAAGGGCTCACCGAGCAGGATTGGGCTGGCCTTGCCGGCAAGGGTCGCACGCTGGTCATCTACATGGGTGTCAAGACCGCCCCCCAGATCGCCGAGAAACTCATGGCCGACGGGCTTGCCCCGGATGTCCCGGTGGCGGTGATTGAAAACGCAGCCCGCCCGCAGATGCGGGTGCTGCGCGGGCTGCTCGCCGGCCTGCCGGAACTCATATCGCGAGAAAAGGTCGTTTCACCGGCCTTGATCGTGATTGGCGAGGTCGCCGCACTTCCCCCGTCTAGCGGTGACCTCGCCTCCCTCGATATGGCGCTTGTGGCGCACTCAACGGAGGTTGCGAAATGCGTATCCTGACCGGCAATGATTTGAAATCCGGTGCGGTCGTGTGGTGGGACGGCGCTGACTGGTCGCTGCATGTCGATCACGCGGTCGATGTCGGTGAAAGGGCCGAGGAAATCGCCGCCCGCGAAGAATCTGCACGCCGGGTCAACGTGCCCTACGCGATCTTGGCGGAACGCGATGGCAATGGCATCCGCCCGGCCCATATCAAGGAACGCGTACGCGCACTGGGCCCGACTGTGCGCCCGGACCTGACCCTCAAACCTACCGAGCCCGATGCCGGCAACTGGGTAATCTGATGTACGCTTATGACCAATACGACCAGGCAATGGTCGATGCGCGGGTAGCGGAATTCCGCGACCAGGCGCAACGCCGTCTCGACGGCAAGCTAACTGAAGACCAGTTCAAGCCGCTGCGGCTGATGAACGGGCTGTATCTGCAGCTTCATGCCTACATGCTGCGTGTCGCCGTCCCCTATGGCACGCTCGACAGCCGACAAATGCACGCGCTGGCCGAAATCGCCGACAAGTACGACCGCGGTTATGGCCATTTCACCACCAGGCAAAACATCCAGTACAACTGGATCAAGCTGGAAGATGCCGCAGATATCCTGGCCGATCTGGCCAAGGTCGAGATGCACGCCATCCAGACCAGCGGCAATTGCATCCGCAACATCAGTTCGGATCATTTTGCCGGAGCCGCTGCGGATGAGCTGATCGATCCACGCCCCTATGCCGAACTGCTGCGGCAGTGGTCGAGCTTCCACCCTGAATTCAGCTACTTGCCGCGCAAGTTCAAGATCGCGGTAATCGCCAGCGACACCGACCGCGCAGCGATGAAGCTGCACGATATCGGCATCCAGATTGTCCGCAACGATGCAGGCGAAATTGGTGCCGCATTCTATGTCGGCGGGGGCATGGGGCGCACACCGATGATCGCGCCGTGCATCCGCGAATTCGTGGCACTGGATCAGTTGGTCACCTATGCCGAGGCATGCCTGCGAGTCTACAACCGCCACGGTCGGCGCGACAACAAGTACAAGGCTCGGATCAAGATCCTCGTCCACGAATTGGGTGCGCAGGAATACGCGGCTCAAGTCGAGGCGGAGTTTGCACATCTGCTCGACCAGGGCGTCGAGCCGCCGCTGGCCGAGCTCGAACGGATCGCGACCTTTTTTGCCGACCCGCCTTTCGAAGATGACGCTGCTGCCGAGATCGACCGCTCGGACCCCGATTTCGCGCTGTGGGTCGATCGCAATACCCATCCACACAAGGCGTCTGGCTATGTCTCGGCTATTATCAGCCTCAAGCCAGTTGGCGGTATTCCGGGTGACGCCAGCGCCGATCAGATGCACCTGATGGCCGAACTGGCGAAGGACTACTCCTTCGACGAATGCCGGGTCATGCACACGCAGAACATTGTCCTGCCGCATGTAAAAATCGCCGATCTCCACGCGCTTTGGAGCAAGCTCGACGAAGCGGGGCTGGGTTCGCCCAATCTCGATACGGTCGAGGATATCATCGCCTGTCCGGGGCTCGATTATTGCAGCCTTGCCAATGCCCGTTCGATTCCGGTGGCTCAGAAGATCCAGCGACGCTTTGCCGACACCGGTCGCACGGCCGAACTGGGCGAGCTGAAACTGAAGATATCGGGCTGCATCAACGCTTGCGGCCATCACCACGCCGGGCACATCGGTATCCTTGGCGTCGACCGCAAGGGGACCGAGAACTACCAGCTCCTGCTCGGCGGGAGCGAGGCTCAGGACACCTCGCTCGCCAAGATCACCGGCCCCGGCTTCGACGAGGATGGCATCGTCGACGCGGTCGAGAAGGCCACCGATGTCTACCTCTCCAACCGCCAGGACGGCGAGCGTTTTCTCGATACCTATCGCCGCATCGGCATGGCCCCGTTCAAGGAAGCTTTGTATGACTGAAAGCCCATCCCCCGCCACCGATCGCGTCGCCGGCACCAGCCCCGATGACGTGCAGTTCCGCTTCCGCGACGACGAGATGGCCGATCATGCCCAGGTCACCGTGGACGCTTTTCTCGAACAGGCCGAAGCCGCTGCTGTGCGGATCGAGCCAGGCGACGATGCCCGCGCTCTGATCCCGCATCTCGAACGCCTCAAACTGGCCGAAGTGAACTTTCCGGCCTTCGGTGACGGGCGCGGCTACTCCTCCGCCCGGGTCCTGCGCGAAGCTGGCTATGCCGGTGAATTGCGCGCCGTGGGTGATGTGCTGGTCGACCAGCTCGGATACATGCGCCGCTGCGGCTTCGACAGTTTTGCCCCCGATGCTCCGATTGCCGCGAGCGATGCCGAGGCTGCCCTTGCGCGGTGGCCGCATGCTTATCAGAACGCCGCCGATGTGCGCCGCACCATCCCCGAGGCGCGCCATGAATGAATTGCGCGCAATCGACCGGCTCGATGCCGCTCCGCGCTTTGATGACCAGGATGCAGTCCGCCTCAACCGCATGTTCCGTGGCAGCAGTACGCAGGAGATGCTCGAAGGGGTAATTCAGGACGATCTCGCGGGGGAGGTCGCCGTGGTCTCCAGTTTCGGCGCCGAAAGCGCAGTGTTGCTGCACCTGATTGCGCAGATCGATCCCGGCGTGCCGGTGCTGTTCCTTGAAACCGGCAAGCATTTTCCCGAAACGCTGGCCTATCGTGACGATCTGGTCGAACAGATCGGCCTGAAAAACCTCGTCAACCTATACCCTTGCCTCGGCGAGCTCGAAACGCGTGACGAGACGGGGCTGAGGTGGTCCTATGATCCCGATGGTTGTTGCGAACTGCGCAAAGTCCGTCCGCTGGCCCGCGCCATGGCGGGCTATGATGCCAGCTTTACCGGTCGCAAGGCATTCCAGGGGGGCCAACGCGCCAATCTGCCGCGGTTTGAAATCGACACTTCGGACGCGCAGGGGCGGCTCAAGATCAATCCGTTGATCGACTGGGACGCGAGCAAGATCGAAGGTTATTTCATCCAGCACGATCTGCCGCGCCATCCGCTGGTGGCGCTCGGCTATCCTTCGATCGGATGTTCGCCCTGCACCCACAAGGTCGCCCCTGGCGAAGACCCGCGCTCGGGTCGCTGGAAGGGCTGGGACAAGACCGAATGCGGCATCCACACGCCGCTCACCGACGATGGTGAACTGCCTCCGGGCTACGATCCCGCATTCTGATCAGTGAATGGCGAGGCGGACACCGGCCTCGTGAACGGTGCCCGCCTGCCGTTATCTCGCGTCAGCTATCGACGCGTTCTACGACCGACGTCTCACCGTCGGGATTGGTCGAGCGCCAGACACCGTCTTCGTCGATCTCTTCGGTATTACAGATCTGCGAGGACCCTTCAGCGTCGGAGGTGTAACAATAGGTGGCTGCATCCTTTTGCTCCCAGCGACCGGTTTCGGTCACTTCGCCGTCCACGGTCGTGGAGTAAGTGCCATCTTCGCGCACATCTTCCATCACGACAGAGCCGTCGGCACGGGTGACGCGATACTGGCCCGGTGTCGGCGCGCCATCGGCGGCCAGCGCCACTGCGGTCACGTCTTCGGTAGGCGCGGGTTCGGGCGCAGGCTCGGACTGCTGGCAAGCAGCCAGGCTGCCTACGGCTGCCAGTAGAAATAGATTTTTCATGGGGTTCCCCTGCTAGTGGTGGCAGTCATTGCTGCCTCGATTCGCGACCCCGTTGACGACGCTAGGACCAAACCTCACGGCGCCCTAGCAAATTTAGCGCAGCCACCCCTTGTCACGATACCACTGAGCGGTGGCCTTGAGGCCTTCGCGAGTGGCGATGACTGGTTTCCAGAGGTTTTCCGGTGGCTTGGCAGCAGGTGTTGAGACCCAATCGGGGTGGCACATATAGCCGACCCGATCGGGCGTTAGCTTGGCATTGTCACGGCGCACCAGCCCGTCGAGCTTCGCTGCCACGCCCAGCACTGCATCCGGCAGCCGCGGAACAAACGGGCGCTTGCCTACCGCCCAGCCAATTGCACGCGCCAGTTCGCCATGCTCCCACCCGGTGGGCTTGCCATCGTCTGGCTCGTAAATCTGCCCGTGGGTTTGCTCGTCCGAAGGTGCCATTGTCAGCAATAACCGGGCCAGGTCATCGACATGGATCAGCGAAGCGCGGCCCTGCCTGGGCATCGGCACGATACCCAGCTTCGCCATTTCGAACAGCTCGAGCATCTCTCCGTCTCGCGGGCCGTAGACGGCTGGTGGACGCACGATGGTCCAGTCCAACCCGCTCGCCGCAACCAGCTTTTCCGCGCGCCGCTTGGATGCACCATAGCGCGACAATTCGGGCTCGCGTGCAGCCAGGGATGATACAAAGATGAAGCGCCGTACCCCCACCTCGCGCGCGGCGTCGATCATGTTGAGCGTACCGGTGACATTAGCCGCTTCGAATTCACGCGGATCGCGTGCGCGAACCTGCCCGGCAACATGGATCACTGCGTCGGCACCATCGACCAGCCGCGTTAGCGCCGCCCGGTCGGCCAGATGGCCCTCAACCCACTCGACCGAGCGCCTGTCCGCAGGTACGCGCCGCGCGAGTGACCGAAGCGCGACATCCATTCGTTCGGCACAGTCGACCATCGCCTGCCCGACAAACCCCGTCCCCCCAGTCATCGCGATCAGGTTCGGCTGGCTCACAGCATCACCATGTGATCGCGATGGATCACCGCCGCACGCGGGGCGTAGCCAAGGATTTTCGCCTGATCGCTGTCGCGCTTGCCGGCGATGGCCTTTACCTCGGCCACCGCATACTCGCTCAATCCTTGCGCCAGTGGCTCACCCGAGAGTGCACATATCTTGACCAGATCGCCGCGAGAGAAACTGCCTGATACGCCCACGATTCCTGCTGCAAGCAGGCTCGCTCCGCCGCGCAGCGCCTCGCCACAGCCTTGATCCACCCGCAAGGCGCCGAGCGCTGCCATGCGTCCGCCGAGCCAGCCTTTGCGTCCACCGGGTCCGCCGCGAGCCAAGAATAGTGTGCCGACGCCGTTTTCGAGAACCCGGGTCAGGGGGTGGTCGACCGTTCCATTGCCAATCGCCAGCGCGATCCCCGCGCGGGTGGCAATTTCGGCAGCTTGCAGCTTGGACACCATTCCACCCGAACCGAGGCCAGAGCCACTATCGGCGCTGGCCATGTTCCGCACGCTGTCGTTGATCCTGTCGACCACGGGAATCCGCTGCGCATCTGGTGCCGAGGGGTGGCGGTCGAACAGTCCGTCGACATCGCTCAGCAGCAGCACCGCGCTCGCCCCTGCCGCCTGGCCCACCCGCGCAGCGAGCCGATCGTTGTCGCCAAAGCGGATTTCCTCGGTTGCAACTGCGTCGTTCTCGTTGATGACCGGTACCGTTCCGGCATCCAGCAACCGTTCGAGTGTCGCCGCGGCATTGAGATAGCGGCGCCTGTCTTCGAGATCATGCAGGGTCAGCAGCAATTGCGCCGCCGTCAATCGATGTTCGGCAAGGGCTTCGGACCATGCCCGTGCCAGGGCAATCTGCCCAACACAGGCTGCCGCCTGTGCATCGGCAAGCGAACGTCGCCCACGTTCTGCGAGGCCGAGCTTTGCCGCACCGATTGCAATCGCGCCCGAACTGACGATGACGATCTTCTGGCCCGCTTCCCGCCGCGCGGCAATTTCCGCAACAATGGAGCGTAGGCGCTTTTCGCGTGGCCGCCCGTCAGGACCGACCAGCAGGGCCGAGCCGAGCTTGATCACCAGCAACGGACACGCCGCCGGATCGCGCAGCTTGGCCAGGCTGTCGATCAGATTGGCGACCATTCGGCGTCATCCCCGGTGTCTTCTTCCGGCGCGGCATTGGTTTCCGTCGATGTACGATCAGGTAGGTAACCAAGCACCGAATCGAGCAAGGCCTCGAGTCCCGCCCCGGTAGCGCCCGAAATCGCGAAGACCTCTGCGGCCCCGGCATCGAGCAGTTCCTGAGCGAATGCTGCGACCAATTCCTCGTCGGCGAGGTCGAGCTTGTTGAGAGCAACCAGCTGCGGCTTGTCGACAAGACCGGCCCCGTAGGCTTCCAGCTCACCATTGACCGTAGCAAAGGCCTCTGCCGGGTCGGGTCCAGCGATGTCGATCAAGTGGATCAGCACGCGGCACCGTTCGATATGACCCAGGAAACGGTCGCCGATCCCGGCGCCGTCGGCCGCGCCTTCGATCAGGCCGGGAATATCGGCGATCACGAACTCGCGGCCCTTGTGCCGAACTACGCCCAGCTTGGGCACGAGGGTGGTGAAGGCATAGTGCCCAACCTTGGCCCCGGCGTTGGAAACCGCATTGATCAGCGTGCTTTTGCCGGCATTGGGCAGGCCTAGCAGCCCGACATCGGCAAGCAGCTTGAGCCGCAGCCAGACCCACATTTCCTGGCCCGGTACGCCGGGCTGGTGCTGGCGCGGGGCGCGATTGGTCGAGCTCTTGTAGCTGGCATTGCCGCGTCCGCCCATGCCGCCTTCAAGGAAGACCATGCGCTGTCCGACCTCGGTAAAGTCGGCCAGCACCTCTTCCTTGTCCTCGGACAGAATCTGGGTGCCCACCGGCACCTTGATGATCATGTCGGGCGC
This sequence comes from Qipengyuania sp. CAU 1752, assembly GCF_054482615.1. NCBI lineage: Bacteria > Pseudomonadati > Pseudomonadota > Alphaproteobacteria > Sphingomonadales > Erythrobacteraceae > Qipengyuania > Qipengyuania sp. CAU 1752. Next base: position 2,406,417 of record NZ_JBTLRE010000001.1, read on the forward strand.
GCCCGCGCCGGTCTTGTCCTTGCCCTGGCCGTGGGCGCCGCGCTTGGCCTTGAAATGCTGCGAGTAGCGAAAGTCGATCAGCGTGTTGAGGCCCTGGACCGCCTCGAAGATGATGTCGCCGCCCTTGCCGCCATTGCCTCCGTCAGGCCCGCCGTATTCGACGTATTTTTCCCGTCGGAACGAAACCGCTCCGGGGCCACCGGCCCCCGATTTCAGGTAGATCTTGGCTTGGTCAAGGAAATGCATAGCCGCCCAACTAGTGACTCGGCGGCAAAAGCGCCAGTATCAGCGCTGCGAAATCGTTATGCGCAGGATGCAGCTGGCGAAGCGCCCGACTGTTGCTCACCGAAAACGCACTAGGCCCGGCGCGCCAAATCGCGGCGCGCCGAGGAGGCGAGCCTTACTCGTCGTCGTCCTGTGGAGACGGCTGCACGACTGGTTCGGAGGTGAAAACCACTTCCTGTCCGGGCGCGGGACGGGGCGCCACGGGTGCGGTCCCGAAACCCGGCGTTGCAGTCGCCGCTTCCATCGTGGCGGACGCTGGCAGGTCTGCGGCCGCTGGACCCGATTGCAAGACTGGCTGCTGCTGGATTGTCGGCGCAAGGTCGACGGCGCTTGCGCCGGGATCCAAGCTTGGCAGCGTCGTCGGGGCCTCGCTGCTCACAGACGGCAGTTGCGAAACAACAGGCGCCGTCACCATATCGTCATTTGCCGGCAATTCGGCCACGACCACCGGGGCACTCTGCCCAGGGGCCGGCAACACTTCGACCGTGCCGGTTAGAGCATCAATCGCCAGCCCTTCGGGTGTTTCGCGGTAGATGACCTGCTCACCCGGCGTCGGTGCGAGCGAGCCAGTACGAATGCCCACGGGAGCCGGAGTGCCGGGAATTGCATACGGCCCGTAGGTTGCCGTCCAACTGGCCAGATTGCTCTGGTAGGCAGCGTAGGAATTGTAAAAATCCTGGAATACGGTTTCGAGCTGGGGCAGCGCAGTGGCGGCAAACCCTTCGAGCGTTGCCGCGTCGACCATCAGCGAGTTGTTACTGACTTCCAGGGCCGCGTCGCAGAACGGCCGCATGGCCGGGGGTAGCGCGTAGTAATTATAGACCTTGGTCATGTAGGTGTCATAGGCGGCCATGCCCTCGGACCGGCCGTAGCTGTCGCGAAATTCCGCGATGACGGAGTTGTTGGCCGCCCGCAGAGGACGCTCCAGCCGGTCGAGGAACGACTTGTAGTTGGGCAGGATCGCCGCATAGCGCGGATCGAGACAATTGAGCGCCGCCACGTTGAGCGCCGAGCGCAGGTTCCAGATCCTTTGCGCGTCCGAAATCCCGCTGTTCACCGTCAACCGCGAGCCATCAAGGCCAACCGCCGGGATTGCCATCATCGCCGCGGCGCCCATTGGCGGGCGCGGCTTGGCCGGGATCAGTTCTACTGGCGGCGGCGGCGGAGGAGGAGGAGGAGGCGGTGGCGGTGGCGTGGCACAGCCTGCCAGCAGTGCGAGGCCTGCTGCGGCGGCGGCGACGCGCAGCCGTAGAGCGGCAGGGCGGGGATTCACTGAATTAGCCGGGGAAATGACATTCATGCAGGGTGACTCTCTCTCACACGCGATAATCATGTCTCGCGCACTCTGAACGGCGAGTGATGAAACGCGACCCTAATCACACCTGCGCAATAAGAAAATGCCCGAGGTGCGGATTGCACCCCGGGCACGTTCAAGTGAGTCTTTCCTGCGACAGTTGCCGCCTGGTGACCCGCGCGTGTCAGTCGCGCGCGGCGCCCATGAAGCGTAGGAGGAACAGGAACATGTTGATGAAGTCGAGATAGAGGTTCAGCGCCCCCATGATCACGACCTTGTCCATCAGCGGCGTTCCGCGCACCGAGGTGTAGATGTTCTTGAGCTTCTGGGTGTCATAGGCGGTGAGGCCTGCAAAAATCAGCACGCCGAGGAAACTGACAGCCCACATCAGCGCAGGTGACTGCAGGAACATGTTGATGACGCTGGCGATAATCAGGCCAACGACGCCCATGATCAGGAAGCTGCCCCAGCCGCTCAGGTCCTTCTCGGTGGTGTAACCCCACAGGCTGAGCCCGGCAAAGGCACCGGCGGTGGCGAAGAATGTCACCGCGATGGAGCCTTCGGTGTAGGCGTAGAACAGCGTCGAGAGCGACAGGCCCATCAGGGTCGCGAAACCCCAATACATGAGCTGCAATGTGCCCTTGCTGAAGCGGTTTTGGCCGAAGCTCATCGCGATCACGATGGCGAGCGGCGAGAGCGCCACGATCCACATCAGCGGACCGCCGATGAAGTTTGCTGCCAGGCCGCTACTGAAGGTCAGCATCGCGACGATGCCGGTCAGCAGGATGCCCGAAGCCATGTAATTGTAGATCGACAGCATGTACTTGCGCAGCCCTGCGTCGAAGGTCGTGCGCGAAGCAACGTCGCCTCCGGCGCGCGGGACAGATCCGAAGCCCTGCTGCGTCTGCCGAGGTTCGTTCCAGTCAGCCATTTCGATACATACTCCTTTGGCCGGCGGCACTATAGCGCCAGCTTCCCCGCCAATATCGGGGCAAAATCGCTCGATTTCAAGGAAAACCGGAGAGTTTCGCCCCGGCAAGACGCCGGTCGAAGCGTTAACCCTGTTTGTCGACAGATTGGCGCGCCTGCGCGGCCATTTCCGCCCCCCGGTCGCGTGCCGCCCGCAGGGTTCCCACCATCAGCTCTACCAGCGCATTGTCCGCGTCGAGCACGTCGAGGCCCTTTTGCGTCATTCCGCCGGGACTGGCGACACGCCTCGCCAGTTCGCCCGGACTGTGCGGCGAAGCAGCCGCCAGTGCCGAGGCACCCTCGACCATCTGTACGGCCAACCGTCCGGCTTGCTCTTCTTCGAGGCCAAGCCGGGTCGCGGCCCTGCTCAGTGCGTCAATGAAACGATAGGTAAATCCCGGGCCCGATCCGGCCAATGCAGTTACGAGATCGAACTGGCTCTCGTCGTCGAGCCATTCGGCTGTCCCCAGTCGCTCGGCTAGCTGGGTGACAGCTTCCCTCGCCGAATCCGCCAGCCCTTCGCCAACGAGCCCGTTGGGCGACTTGCCGAGCGCGCAGGCCAGGTTCGGCATCAGCCGCACAACCGAGCCGGCTTGGGGGAAGCGAGCGCGCAGGCTGGCCAGTTCGACGCCGGCAAGAACCGATATGACCGTGGTGTCGGCACTGACTGCCTTGCGAAGGCCGGGCGCGATATCGTCGAGCATGTGCGGCTTCACACCCAGCAGAACCGCGTCGAACGCAGCATCTGGCCATTCGGTCACCAATTGCACACCCTCGGGAACATCCTTGCCGCGCGGATGGTACACGGTGAAACTCTGTGGTGACATGCCGGCGCGCAGCCAGCCATCCACCATCGCCCCGGTCATCGTTCCGAAGCCCACTATCAGCATGTTGGTAATTTTCATCAGGCGCCCATAGCGGGGCTGCGCGGCGCTGTCAGGCCCGTGCCGCGTTCAACTGGCCTCAGGCTTCACCCGCCGCGTCGACCAGCGCCGCATCCAGCGCATCTTCCGGCGACTTGTCGCCCCACAGCACAAACTGGAAAGCGGGATAAAACCGATCGCAGTCCTCCACCGCCGATTCGATCAGCGCCTGCGCCTGGTTGACGCTGAGCATTCCGTCATCGCTGAGCAGCACGCCATGACGATAAATGATGACGCCGCCGTTCGACCAAAGATCGAAATGGCCCAGCCACATCTGTTCGTTGACCAGCGACAACAGCTCGTAGGCCGCTGTACGCTTGTCCTTGGCCACGCGAATATCAGGCACGCATATCAGTTGCAGGACATTGTCCATGCTCCGCCAAACAGCCTTGATCTGATACTTGGCCCAGCTGCCCTGAATTTCGCCGGCGATCTCGTCTTCGGTGTGTTCTTCGACCGCCCAACCTCGCGCTTCGAACAGCGCGGCGAGCATATCGACCGGCGCCGCGTCGGCCGATCCGGGGTATTGTTCGAGGGTCGAAGACATCATGCGAAAACCTTGGCGGGGGGAGTGTTCAACTGCATGCAAGCGACATGGCCCCAGCCGCATGGGTGAAGCAATGGGACGCTTGCGGTTGCTTGGGGAGAACCAAAGTCGCTTGTTCAAAGCATGTGCACAACCTGCCTTCGCCCTCAGCGCAGTTCCTCGATCTCCTGCCCTTCGGGGCTGGTGAAAGTGAAGGCATCAAGACCCTTTTCGGTCAGCGCATTCAACGCTTTGCGTGCCGTATCGCGGTCCGGATAGGGGCCCGCCAGAAGGCGATTGGTCTGTCCCCACTCTGTCACAAATGGACCTTTCCCGTCGAGCAGCCCCTGCGCGCTGCGTGTAAAACGACGCCAGTCGAATCGCAGTGCGGCCCGATCCTTGCCGGTCGCCACCTGAACCCAATGGCGGCTCGGGTGGATGGGCTTGGCCGGCTCCGGTTCGGGCACAGGTTTGGGAGCGGCTTCGCGGCGTACCTTGATAGTCTTTATATCGACCGCGCCAGCAACGGGTCCGGTGACGGCGGGCGTGACCGGGGTCGAAAGGTCGGCAAAGGCATCGGCCACAGTGGCCGGCTGCGGGGAAGCGGCAGCCAATGCGGGCGCTTCCTCTTGCTGCGCCGAGGTTTGGCGCAAAGCACTTTGCGAAAGATCAAAACCCGGTCCGGGCGGCGTATTTTCCAGCGTCGCAACGACGACGGGACCCGCGGCAGGCGGCAATTCGCCCGTTGCGCTGGCGGTGCTGAGGGAAGCGACCGGCTGCGCATCCGCAACGACCGCAGTAGCAGGCGGCGGTGACGGCGGAGGGGGTGGGGGTGGGGGTGGGGGTGGCGGCGTAGGCGTCGCTTCCCGCTCGATAATGCGCGGACGGCGCCGCGTGCGCGAGAGCGGGTCTGCAGCCACCTCACGGCGGGCCGAGCGCACGGTTCGTTCCGCTTCCCTGCGCGAAGGGGTAGCCACGACGACCGCTTCGTCGTCCAGCTCAGTCGCGACGTTCGATGGCGAGTTTGCTTCCGCCGCCGCTCTGACTCCAAGGGGCGCACCGGCTGGGGCGAGCCCTTCATCAGCATTGCGCGACCTCCGAGCGGACGGAGTATCAGGAACCATCAATGCGGCGATGCGCGGATCGTCGCGTCCGATGCGGCCGGCAGTCGGGTAGATACCCAGATTGCCGGCGGCGGCCTGTTGGGCCTTGGTCAACCGCGGCATGAAGCGCAGATAATCCTCGATCCGGCGCGCCATGTCGCGGGGCATGACCGCTTCGGCTATGGCCACGGCCTCATCCGCCCGGCCCAGTATGGCGAGGCCGAAAGCGCGCGTCCGATAAGCGCCGAAATCGCGATTAGAGAGCAGCGGACGCAAGGTTTCCTCGAACCCGCTCTCGTCCCCCGCGATTGCCAGGCTGAGCGCCAATCGGCGCACGACCTCGTCGTCCGCCCGCCGGGCCAGCGCCATACGGTACCGAGCCTGCGCTTCACGGTTGTTGCCGACCAGATCATAGGCGAGCCCATAGTCCCCGCTCAGGCGGACGATCTCCACGCCAGCGGATTCGGCTTCCTCGAACAGTTTGAGCGCTTCGACCGGCCGCTGCGTTCGGACATAGGCGGCGGCCTGCCCTGCCTTGATCCGCGGGTCGCTGGGCGCAAGGTCGTAGGCGCGGCCGAAGAAACCAATGGCCGCATCGACATCGCCAAGTTCCAGCGATGCCGTTCCGGCGGCGATCAACGCATCAAGGTCCCGCGGAGTGCGGGCCAGCCGCGACAAAGCTTGTGTCAGCTCGTCAGATGCCTGCGATGGCAGGGCCTGGACCACTTCACGGCCCTGGGCGACCGCACCGCTAGACCAGCTTGCCGCGCCAATACCAGCCATGGCGAGTGCAGAGGGCAGGAAACAGATTTGTCGCATCGGCGCTTTCATCGGCGCGAGCCTATAGAACCGGTGATGAACCCAGCGCAAACGAAGTCTCGCAAACAAGCGCAATCATGCGCGAAATCAACATGGCCGTGCTAACCGGCCTTTCGCCGGGGATTACTGGTTGTTTTGCCGGCCGAGGAAGCGGGGAATGTTGACCGACCCGCCGTCCTCATCTTCATCCTCGTCTTCTTCGCTATCCCCGTCCTTCGAAGGAGCACTGCCGCGCGACAGGTTGGCCATGCGTTCGAACAACGTACTTCCGCCGTTGTCTCCGCCTGAACCGCCCCCGCTGCCACCGGCGACGAGGCCGCGCCTGCGACCGCCACCCTGTGCGGGCGGTTCTTCCACCGGCGCGTCCTTTTCGGCAAGCCGATCGGCGTCGAGCAGCAATTCATCGCTGTTGGAATCGTCACCGGCTGCTTCCGGATCGGAGGTCTCCTCGGCATCGGTCAGGTTGAGCGCGTCGCTCCAGTCGTCATCCGCATCGGCATCATCGCCGCCGAAATCTGCACCGGTTTCGTCTTCGCCTACCTCGTCGTTTCCACCTGCGAGGTCGAATTCATCGTCGCTTTCGTTGCGAAGTCCGGCAAGCGGGTCGACGATGCCGTCGACATCATCGTCATCGTCTTCGTCATACTCATTGTCGCCGTCATCTGCTCCCATGCCCGACAGACCGGCCAGTGTTGCGGGTACGTCATCTTCGGTTTCGGCCGCGAGTTCAGGTTCTGCCACCGGCATGGTGTCGAGCGCATCTTCATCCCCTTCATCCGCTTCGTCTTCCTCGGGCAATTCGAGGATCGGACGCTTGGGCGGCCGCGCGCCGCCGAGCGACATCGACTGCGCGCTCGGCGCATCGCGTGCCTCGCTCTGGTCGATGCCGGTTGCAACCACCGATACGCGGATCTTGCCATCGAGGTCCGGGTTGAAAGCCGAGCCCCAGATGATGTTGGCATCTTCGTCGACCAGTTCGCGGATATGGTTGGCCGCTTCGTCGACCTCGAGCAGCTTCATGTCATCGCCGCCGATGATCGAAATGATCACGCCACGCGCGCCCGCCATGCTGACCCCGTCCAGCAGTGGGTTGGCTATGGCGCGTTCGGCTGCTTCGAGAGCACGGTTTTCGCCCTCGCCCTCGCCGGTGCCCATCATTGCCTTGCCCATCTCTTCCATGACCGACTTGATATCGGCGAAGTCGAGGTTGATGAGGCCCGGCATCACCATCAGGTCGGTGATCGAACGGACACCCTGCTGAAGCACTTCGTCGGCGAGCTGGAAGGCTTCCTTGAAGGTCGTTTCCGCCTTGGCGATCAGAAACAGGTTTTGGTTCGGTATGACGATCAGCGTATCGACGTGGCGCTGCAATTCCTCGATCCCCGCCTCGGCAGCGCGCATCCTGCGGGTGCCCTCGAACAGGAACGGCTTGGTCACCACGCCGACAGTGAGGACGCCCTTGCGGCGGGCGGCCTCTGCAATGACCGGGGCGGCACCGGTGCCGGTTCCGCCGCCCATGCCGGCCGCGATGAAGCACATGTTGACCCCGTCCAGCAGGTCTTCGATCTCGTCGGTGGTTTCCTCAGCTGCCGCCTTGCCGACCTCAGGCCGGGCCCCGGCACCAAGTCCGCCGGTAATATCAGGGCCGAGCTGGATGCGGGTTTCCGCAGCAGATGTATTGAGCGCCTGGGCATCGGTGTTGGCAACGATGAATTCGACGCCTTCGATGTTCGCGTCGATCATGTTGGCAATCGCGTTTCCGCCCGCGCCGCCGACACCGATCACGGTGATACGGGGCCGCAGCTCATCGCTGGTTGCAGGGCCGATATTGATGCTCATGACGGTAATCTCCATGGGCCGGCAGGGCCCGAATGATGTCTGTCAGTCTGACATAAAGCAGTTAACGCTAGAATCTCGACTTGCGACCTTATCCACAGTGGTTTCAACGTAGTTTTCAACAGTTCTGCGCCCCTGTCGGCCACAATCAATCAGAAATAGTCCAGCGCGGCTCGCCAAATCCGGCTTGCCAGCCCCGCGCTGCCCGGCCGCACTGTTTCCTGCCCCCGGTTTCCAACCCGGCGGATGTCGACCGGATCGTCGGCGGCGTAGATGCAGAGGCCTGCCAAAGTTGCGAAGCCCGGATTGCGCATCGCGTCGGGCAATCCGCGCAATTCGGGCGGCTTGCCAACCCGCACCGGGCGCCCGAGAGCGCCTTGCATATACTCGGCGATACCGGCCAGCTGAGCCCCGCCGCCCGACACCACGACCTGCCCACGCGCGCCGGCATAATCGAGCGACTTCAAAGCCTTGCCAATCTTGTCTGCCAGCGTTGCCAGTTGTTCGGTGATCACTGACACCAGTTCGGCCCGGTTGATCCGGTGATCTTCGCTGACTCCATCGCCGGGCGCGTTGACCGGCACCATTTCCCGATGGTCGGTGGGACTGGCGATGGCAGAACCGGCTAGGCACTTGAGCCGTTCCGCCTGAAACCTGCGAATACCGAAAGCGCTGGCGATGGCGTCGGTGATGTCCGTCGATCCCAATGGAATCGATATCAGGCCGGTCAGCATGCCGTTCTTGAACACGCCCACATTGGTGACCTCGCCTCCGAGCTCGATCAATGCGGTGCCCAATTCACGTTCCTCTGGGCTCAGACTGGCATAGCCCGCGGCGATCGGCGTTGCCACCACGGCCTCGACCGAGAGATGCGCGCGCTCGACCGAATCTTTGAGATTGCGGACCGGCGCGCCGTCGGCCAGCATGACGTGGATATCGACACCGAGCCGCTCGGCATGAAGGCCGCGCGGATTGGCAACACCATGCGCCCCGTCGAGCGTGTAGTAGGCTGGCTGGGCATGCAGAACCATGCGTCCGTCGGGTTCGATACTCTCGCGCGCGGCGACGAGCAGGTACTCGATATCCTCTTCCTCGATCTGGCGTCCGCCGATCGGCACCTCGACCTGGGCAACGCGGCTGGTCAGCCCGGCTCCGGCGCAGCTGACCCATACGCTCTGGACCCGTGTCCCGGCGTTCTCCTCGGCCCGTTCAACCGCATTGCGCACGGCATAGGTTGCTGCCGCCATGTCGGTAACATAGCCACGCCGCACGCCCTGTGATTGGCGATGGCCCGATCCGAGCACGATCAGTTCGCCGGTTTCTGACTCGCCCATGATCATGGCCGAGACCCGGAAACTCCCCATGTTCACGGCACCAAATACCTTGGCGATGCGCGGCAGGCCCATCAGCGCGCCCTCTCGCCGTCGAGCAATTCCCGGTCGCGACCCGGAATGCGCATGTAGACCCGCTCCGGCACCCGCATATCGAAGGTTGCCACTTTGCCGCCGAGCAGGCGGTTCTGTCCATCGAGACGGGCGAAGTTGATGAGTGCGGTCGCTGCTTCTTCGTCACCTTGCGGCAGCGCTAGCACCTGGTCGGTCCGGAATGTCAGGTTCCACCGGCGATTGCCGATCCATTCGGCGGCAGTTACCTGCTCCTTGAGCGCGGGAGCAGTATCGAGCAATTGGCGCAGATCCGCCACCTGGCGAGCCGCGCCAGGCCCCGAGACGCGCAGCATTCCCTTGGCATTGGCCTGTGTAATCGGTTCAAGTTCAACGCCTTCGGGGTCGATCAGCACCAGTCGGCCGGGTTTGGCGAGCACCGCGTGCGGCTGTCGTTCGACAATGTCGATCACGATTGTTTCGGGCAGCTGCCGCGACACCCGTGCATCCTTGACCCAGGACATCTCCAGCAATTGCGCGCGCAGCGCCTCCAAGTCGACCTGAGGCATCGGGGTTTCGCGCTGGCCATAGGCCGCCTCGTAAACCTTGTTCTGGTTCATCCGGTCGATCCCGCTGACCCGTACCCGGCGAACCTCGAAACCGGCATCGGATGCCAGCGTGGCAATTTCGGCACTGGCCATTGCCGGGACGCCCGCCAAGCTAGCAACAAACCAGGCCAGGGCGACGGCCCCACCAAGGATCACGGCAAGGAATATCCGCTGCAGTTGCTCGTCAGTGAAGGGCAGCAGGGCCATGCCAGCATCGATCACGCCGCGACCCTGCTTGCGCACTTGTCGCGCCTTAGCCGCACGGTTCTGGGCCGCAGCAGAGCGCCGCACCCCCTGTCCCTTTCGTCTAACCTTGGTCGCCATCGTTCTCTCCAACGGCTCGGCCGAAATGATCAAGCGCGTCGGCCACGATCGCCTCGACCAGGTCTTCGTAGCTCATACCGGCATACTTGGCCTGTTCGGGAACCAGGCTGAGCGGCGTCATTCCCGGCTGGGTATTGGTTTCGAGCACAAACAAGCCATCCTCGCCTTGCTCGTCATCCCAGCGAAAATCGGTCCGACTGGTACCGCGACAGCCGAGCAAGCGGTGTGCCTCGAGAGCGTATTTGAGGCACAGCGCCTCGATTTCGGGCGGGATTTCGGCAGGGCAGACATGCTCGGTCAACCCATCGGTATATTTGGCATCGAAGTCGTAAAACCCGCTTTTGGGCTTGAGTTCGGTTACCGCGAGCGCCTTGCCGCCAACCACCGCAGTGGTCAGCTCGCGTCCGCGGATAAACGGTTCTGCCAGCAATGAGGCGAATTCCTGCCAAGGACCGGCGGCATCGCGGCGGATCGGATTGCCGCAATTGCTGTCATCGGTGACGATGGCCACGCCGACCGAGGACCCTTCATTGACCGGCTTGAGAACATAGGGCCGCGCCAGCGGGTCTCTTTCATAAAGGTCCTCGGATCTCACGACACGTCCGCCGGGCATAGGAATGCCATGCGGGACCAGCGCCTGCTTGGTCAGTTCCTTGTCGATCGCGATGACAGAGGTGGCGAGGCCCGAGTGGGTATAGGGAATGCCCATCAGGTCGAGCATTCCCTGCACCGTCCCGTCTTCGCCCGGCACGCCGTGGAGCGCATTGAAGACCACATCAGGTGCAGCCTCGGCAATCCGAGCGGCGACCTGCCGGTCCATATCGATGCGAGTGACGCGGTGCCCGCGGGCTTCAAGCGCCTTGGCGACTCCTTCTCCGCTCATCAGCGAGACTTCGCGCTCGTGTGCCCAGCCGCCCATCAACACCACCACATGGAGTTTCGCCAGCCCGCTCATTTCGGCCCTCCCCTCGGATAAAGACCAACTTGCCACTCGACGATATCCTGGCCGCAACCGTCCTCCCACGGATAGGCGCGGGATTCCGGATCGGGCCAGACGATTTGGCAGGCACGCTTGAGCACCTGTCCCTGCTCTTCGCGCAGATACCATGCGGCGAGTCCGAAATGGGTCAGCCGTGCACGTGGATCGTCGATCATCCGAGCCATGCATTCATAACCCTCGATCAGGTTGCCGAGCTTCTGGCCATCTGCGAGATCGAGGCCCTCGTCTCTGCATTGGCGAAAGACCTCGTTGATCATCGATTGGGCCAGATCCTTGTTGAGACCGTAGACGAGTATTTCGGGCTGGCCGACATTGGCTTCGAACCCGACCGAGAAGCTGAAGCTGCGATCGGGAACGCCTGGATCGGGGACGTTGACGACGGCGCAGCCATGCTCGGCCACGTGGTCGACAATCGCCTTCGCCATCTGCGGATCGGGTCCGGGCAGCGGGACATCGTTATTGGTTTCAGTGTCGCTCATATCCAACCTTCAGGGTCGCCCGACCCGCTGGATTTCCCACTCCAGCTCAATACCCGAATGCTTGTAGACCCGGGCCTTCACTTCTTCGCCCAACCCTTCGATGTCGGCGCTAGTCGCGTTATCGACGTTGATCAGGAAATTGGTGTGTTTCTCGCTCACCTGGGCACCGCCCATCCGAAGACCGCGGCATCCGGCTGCATCGACCAATTGCCAGGCCTTGTGTCCCGGCGGATTCTTGAAGGTCGATCCGCCGGTCTTGGTGCGCACCGGTTGGGATTGCTCGCGTGCTTCCGCAATCTGCTCCATCTCGGCACCAATAACGTCTGGATCGCCAGGCTTGCCCTGGAGCCGCGCGGAAACGACCACTGCACCATCCGGCAAGGCGCTGTGACGATAGCTGTATTGCAGATCTGCTGCCGGCAGGGTCGCCAGATTGCCGTCGGGCATAATGACATCACAATCGATCAGCACATCGGACGTCTCGCGGCCGTAAGCGCCCGCATTCATGCGCACGAATCCGCCGATAGTGCCGGGAATGCCGCGCATGAACTCCAGTCCCGCGATACCGGCGTCGCGGGCGGTCGAGGAAACCAGCACGCCATGGGCACCGGCCCCGCAGGTGACCGTGTGATCGTCATGTGTATCGACCTGCGCGAATGGCTTGCCGAGCCGGATAACTACGCCCGGCACGCCGCCGTCGCGAATGATCAAATTCGATCCCAGGCCCAACGCCATGACGGGCAATTCTCCGTCAAGCCGGGCCAGGAAAATATGCAGGTCTTCCAGATCAGCTGGTTCGAACAACCAATCTGCCGCGCCTCCGCTCTTGAACCAGACGAGCTTGGCGAGCGGCGCATTTCGGGTCAGCTTCCCGCGCAAGCCTGCGGTGTCGACGGGCCTATTGACCCCGCCTTCGACCTCGGCATTTGGCGCTTGGCCGCTATCATTCATAGCCCAGTCGTCGGGTTGTTCTTGCCTCATTCGGACCGCTCCGCAGCGATGGCATCGGCGAGGCCAGCTGCCCATTTGGTGATGTCTCCGGCACCTAGGCAAACAACGAGGTCTCCGGGCTCGATTTCCTGAGCCAGCACCTGCGCGAGTTCGGCGCAGTCCTCGACGGTGGCTGCGTGGCGGTGACCGCGCGATTTGAGTCCTGCCACCAGTGTAGCCGCATCGACACCTTCGATTGGGTCCTCGCCAGCGGCATAGACCGGGGTGATATAGACCGCATCGGCTTCGTTGAAGCAGCCCTGGAAATCATCCATCAGGTCGTTCAGCCGAGTGTATCGGTGCGGCTGGGCAACAGCGATAACGCGGCCGACCTTGTTGCCCGACAAAGCTGCCTCACGCGCGGCCGACAGGACCGCGGTAATCTCGACCGGGTGATGGCCGTAATCGTCGATGATGGCGACGCCGTCGACTTCGCCGACCTTGGTGAACCGGCGGCGCACTCCGCCAAAATTGGCAAAGCCGCTTTGAATCACCTCGTCGCGGCAACCCATCTCGATTGACACCGCGATGGCCGCCAGCGCGTTCTGGACATTGTGCCGCCCGGGCATCGGCAGGTGCACATTGGCAATCCGGCGGTCTTCCTCGCCGCGCTGGCGCACGATGACATCGAACACGTTGCCGCCGCCTTCGGGCCGGATGTTGACCCCGCAGATATCGGCCTGGAGCGAGAACCCGTAAGTCAGCACGCGCCGGTCGCGGACCTGCGCGATGACCGCCTGCACCTCGGGATGATCAATGCACAATATCGCAGCTCCGTAGAACGGCACGTTGTGAATGAACTCCACGAAGGCGTTCTTGACCCCTTCGAAATCGCCATAGTGGTCGAGGTGTTCGGGATCGATGTTCGTGACCACGGCAATGGTCCCGTCGAGCCGCAGGAAACTGCCGTCGCTTTCGTCGGCCTCGACCACCATCCATTCGCTGTCGCCAAGTCGCGCGTTGGAGCCATATTGCTCGATAATGCCGCCATTGATGACGGTGGGGTCGATATGGCCGGCATCGAGCAGTGCGGCGATCATGCTGGTGGTGGTGGTCTTGCCGTGGGTGCCAGCTACTGCGACCGTGCTCTTGAGCCGCATCAATTCGGCCAGCATCTCGGCCCGGCGGACCACCGGGATACGATTTTCAAGCGCCGTGGCGACTTCGGGATTGGTCCGCTTGACGGCTGTCGAGGTCACCACAACGGCTGCATTCTCGACGTTTTCAGGCGCATGGCCGATCATCACCGTGATGCCGCGTTTGCGCAGCCGTTCGACGCTGACGCTTTCGGCAATATCGCTGCCCTGCACGCTGTAGCCGAGATTATGCATGACCTCTGCTATGCCGGACATGCCGATGCCGCCAATGCCGACAAAATGGACAATGCCGATGTCGGTGGGAACGCCCCTCACTGCGACCGCTCCCGCGCCGCACCCTGTCCCGCAGCAACCCCTTGCGAAGCTGCCCGGGCATTGTTGCCGCCGACTTTGATCACGTCCATCATCTCGGCCCCGCCGAAGCTCTCGACCAGGTCGGCGAGATCTTCGACCGCGCGTGGTCGGCCGCAGTTCCATGCCCCGTGGGCGGCCGTCGCCAGCGTCTCGGGACGCTGTGCCATAGCCTGTATCTGCTTGGATATATCCTTGCACAATTGCTGCAGGACGGCCTCCTGCTGGCGCCGGATTGCGTTTCCGCGCGTTTCGCCCAAATCGTCGGGATCCTTGAGGGTTACCCTGGGCTGGCGGATCATTCGCGCACCGCCTGCCTTGACCATTTCAGCGGTGTTGTGAGCTTGGTGATCGTCGGTCGCGATCGGCAGCGGGATAAGTATGGCCGGTCGCCCTACCGCAGTAAGCTCCGCAATTGTCGAGGCACCCGCGCGCCCGATGAACAAGTGCGCGTCTGCAAGTCGCGGGGCCATATCTTCAAAATAGGTCGCCAGTTCTGCCGGGATATCGTGGCTGGCATATTGCTCGCGCACCCGCTCGAGGTCCTCGGGCCGGCATTGCTGCGTGACCTGCAGCCGCTGGCGCAGCGCCGGCGGCAACATCGACAGAGCGGTCGGCATCACTTCGCTCAGGATCCGTGCGCCCTGGCTGCCCCCGGTGATCAGTATCTTGAGCAGGCCGTCCTCGGTGAAGGGAGGAAATGGTTCGTCGCGCAGCGATAGCACCCCCTTGCGCACCGGATTGCCAACCAGGTGCACCTTGCGCTTGTGCTTGGCATCGAGCCGCTGAATATCGGGATAGGCGGTCGCGATCGCATTCACCTTGCGTGCGAATAAGCGATTGACCCTGCCCAGCACCGCATTCTGTTCGTGGATGATGGTGGGGACATCTTCGCCAGTGGCCGCCCACATGGCCGAAAAAGCCGGATAACCGCCAAACCCTACGACCGCGCTGGGCTGGAAGGCTTCAAACAGACGCTTGGCCATGTCGCGTCCACGCAGCATGGCGCGGATACCACCCCACCAGCGCAAGGGATTTTTGCCCAGCCGACCAGCGGGCAGGACATGGGCCGGAAGGAAATCGGGCTTACCTGGAATTCTTGCACCGCGTTCGTCGGTAATGAGCGCCACGTGGTGGCCGCGCCGCTCCAGTTCCGCTGCCAGCGCGAATGCAGGCAGCAAGTGCCCGCCGGTCCCGCCTGCAGCGAGAACATAATGTCTGTTGGCGCCGGTCATGCGCCTTTCTCCTTGTCGATCGCCGCGCGTTCGCGATTTGCCTGCTCCGCGCCCCCACGATCCGCCAGCATGGCGCGCAGGCCCGGCGTTTCGCGCGTCAGGAACGGGTTGCGGCGAGTCAGAGCCAGCAACAGGCCCATACCAAGACATACGGCAATCGTCGAAGAGCCGCCATAGCTCACCAGCGGCAGGGTCATCCCCTTGGATGGGAAAAGCTGCAGGTTGACGAGGATATTGATGAACGCCTGCCCCCCGATCTGCGTTGCCAGACCGGCCGCTGCAAGCAGGGCAAACAAGCTCTCCTCGTCGGCCAGCCGGACGAGCACACGGGCGATGATTGCAAGGTAAAGCAGCACCACGACGGCGCAGACGATCAGACCGAACTCTTCCCCGATAACTGAAAATATATAGTCGGTATGCGCTTCGGGCAGGCTCATCTTCTTCATGCCGAGCCAAAAACCGGTCCCGCTCCAGCCGCCGCCGAGCAAAGTCTTTTGCGCCAGATCAACCTGATCAAAAGCGGTCCCGCCGCCGAGGAAGGAATCGATCCGATACCGCGCGTTGTCATAAAGGAAATAGGCCGCCGTCAGCCCCGCGATGCCAACGCCTACCATCCCGCCGATGCGTTTCGCCGAAACCCCGGAAAGCATGACGAGGACGAACCACACGCCCAGGAACAAGACAGTCGAGCCCAAATCCGGCTGCAGCATCAACAGCACCGCCACCACCGCCATGAGGCCCGAGACGATCGCAAGAACCGGCAAGTTCGGGTCTTTCAACCGCCATGACAGAATCCATGCCAGCGCAATTGCAAAACCAGGTTTCAGAAATTCACTCGGCTGCAGGGTCAGTCCGAACCCGATCCAGCGTTTCGAACCGTTGACCTCTTGTCCGATTATCGGAACAAGCATGAGTGCGACCAGCATCGCAGCCGCCAGCACGATGCCAAGCCGGCGAGCATTGTCCCGACTGAGGAAGGACGCGCCGACCATCACCGCCACCCCGACGATCTGCCAGCGCAAATGCGCCCAGTAGAAATACAGGTCGGGCAGTTTTTCTGCCGACGTCGAAAGTCGTCTCGCACTGGCCGGCGACGAGGCCGCTACAGCGATGGTGCCGATCACCATCAGCGCCAAAACCAGCCCCAGCACAACGCGATCGATCTCGCGCCACCAGATCTTGATCTCGGCCGAATTCGACCCGCGCCGGGACTCACCATGTGCCAGCCTGTCGGTCAGACCCGGAACATAGGGTTGCGATTGGCTCACGCTGCCATGCCTCCGTTATCGGCCGGGTTCATGCAGCCCTGCGCCGTGCATCCGGTGAGAGCGCAGACGATTCTCCGAAAATGTTCGCCGCGTTGTTCAAAGTCGCGAAATTGGTCGAAGCTGGCGCAGGCCGGAGACAGCAACACGACATCGCCTCGCGAGGCATTGCCAAGTGCTTGTTTCACGGCTTCGCATATGAGTTCGCAGCGCTCGACCGCAACCCGCCCTTCGAGAAGCTCCGCAAAGCGGGGACCGGCCTCGCCGATGGTATAGGCTTGCTTGATCTCGCCAAGATAGTGCTCGCATTCGCCCAGACCGTCCTCCTTGGGCAAACCGCCGACGATCCAATGTACGCGCGGTTCGCCATCGGCGGGCCAGGCGGCCAGCGCAGGGGCGGCAGAGGCGGGGTTGGTCGCCTTGCTGTCATTGATGAACAACACGCCTTCATGTTCGCACACCACTTCCATCCGGTGCGGCAGCCCCTTGAAGCTCGCCAGTGCTGGCTCCCATTGGGTTCGCCTAACCCCCAGCTCTTCGACCAGCGCGACCGCCGCGGCGACATTCTGCAGATTGTGCGGCCCCTGCAGTGCTGGCCAGTCCAGCTGCATGGCTGCGTATTGCGTAGTATCGAGGCAGATCGCACGACCTTCAGCCCGGCGTGCGCGGGCAGCTTCGTAGACAGCGCGTGTCGGCGCGTCGGCACAACCGAAGCAGGCGAACTGGCCGCTGCCCTGCATGGTGAACAGGCGCCCCTTGCTGAAAGCATAATCCTCGAACCCGACATAGCGATCGAGATGATCGGGGGTAATATTGAGCAGCGCCGCCGCCTCGCAGGAAAGCGAACGGGTGAGGTCTATCTGGTAGCTCGACAATTCGAGAACATATACCCCGGCGCCGTTGTCATTGGGCTCGAGCGGCTCTTCGCCAAGGATCGGCACACCGATGTTACCCCCCATGCGGGCCGGGATGCCGGCAGAGCGTATGATGTGGGTGACCAGCGCCGTGGTGGTCGATTTGCCATTGGTCCCGGTGATCCCGACAACCCTGTGCGCAGGCAAGTTCCCGCGTGCCTCGGCAAACAACTCGATATCACCGATGATGGGCACGCCGAATTGTTCGGCCCGGCCAGCGATGGGGTGGGTATTGAGCGGAACGCCCGGCGACACGACCAATCCGTCAAAGCCGGTCAGGTCGATGCTCATCGGATCGCCGATGATGGCCCTGCCCTCGAATGCCTGGCGCGGTTCTTCCTGCCGGTCCCAGACCGTCACCTCGGCCCCGCTGGCGAGCAGCGCCTCCGCCGCAGTCTGGCCTGACCGGGCAAGACCGAGGACCGCAAACCGTTTGCCGGACCAGGCGGGACAAGTGATCATCGCAGTTTCAACGTCGCCAGGCCTATCAGCGCGAGCACGATGGAGACGATCCAGAAGCGGATCACAACCGTCGATTCGGCCCAGCCCTTCTGCTCGAAATGGTGGTGGATGGGGGCCATGCGAAACACGCGCTTGCCCGTCCGCTTGAACCAGAACACCTGGATGATCACGCTCAGCGCTTCGAACACGAACAATCCGCCGACGATGGCCAACACGATCTCGTGGTGGCTGGCAACGGCGATCGCGCCCAGCGCCCCGCCCAGCGCCAGACTGCCGGTATCGCCCATGAACACTGCCGCTGGCGGTGCGTTGAACCACAAGAAGGCGAGACCTGCGCCCATGATGGCGGCGCAGAAAATTGCCAGTTCGCCTGCGCCCGGCACATATGGAATGCCTAGATAGGCCGAGTAGTCCACGCGCCCAGCTAAATAGGAGATGATGGCAAATGCACCGGCGGCCACGATCACCGGCATGATCGCCAGCCCATCGAGACCGTCGGTCAAATTGACGGCATTGCCCGCGCCCACGATCACAACGGCTGCAAAGACATAGTAGAACGGACCCAGCGGGATCGCCTTGTCGGACACGAAGGGAATGTAGAGCCAGGTGCTGATCTGACTTACGATCAGATACGAGGCGATACCCGCAACTACAAATTCCAGCAGCAGGCGGGCCTTACCCGAAAGCCCCTTGTGGCTGTTCTTGGACACCTTGTCGTAATCGTCGAGGAAGCCGATCACGCCGAAACCGGCAGTGACCGCGATGCAGGCCCACACGAATGGATTTCGCAGATCCATCCACAACACCAAAGACATCATCAGCGAGACGAGGATCATCAACCCGCCCATCGTGGGCGTTCCGCGCTTGGCCAGGTGTGTTTGCGGCCCGTCCTCGCGGATCGGCTGGCCCTTGCCTTGGCGCACGCGCAGCATGTTGATGAACCGCGGCCCGATGATGAGGCCAATGACCAATGCGGTCATCAGCGTCGCCCCGGCACGGAAGGTCTGGTAGCGGACAAGGTTGAAAACCCCCGCGAAATCCAGCCATTCTGCAATCAGGTAGAGCATTCGGTTCCGGCCCCCGTTCAAACCCGGCTGGTGAAGTGCTCCACCAGCTTGCCCAGGCCGACCGAATTGGAGCCTTTCACTAGGACCGCATCGCCCGCGGCGAGCCCGTATTCCTGCAGCGCCGCAATCGCCTCGGCAGGTCCATCGCAATGGGCGAAGGAAAGCCCCTTGCCAAGCACCGCTTCGCCCGCTTTCCCCAAGTGCCGCGCGAGCGCGCGCATCTCGTCGCCGACGAGCACCGCGTAATCGACTTCCGCCTCGATGATCGGCTCGGCTAATTGCTCGTGGAAACCACGCCCGAAATCGCCCAGTTCCTTCATGCTGCCAAGCACCGCGATGCGCCGTGTCGCAGGGGTCTGCCCGAGCTGGCGTAATGTCGCGCGCATCGATGCGGGATTGGCGTTGTAGCTTTCGTCGATCAACAGCGCCTTGCCACCGGCGGCGGCAACCTGATGGCGCGCGCCCCGACCTTTGAGTCCGCCCATTTCGGCCAGCGCGAGGCCAGCAGCACCAAGGTCTCCGCGCGCAGCATAGACTGCGCCCAACACCGCCAGCGAGTTGGCAATCCAGTGGTCGCCGGGTTCGGCCACAGTATAACACAGTCGCCGATCGGCGATCTGCGCGGTGACCAGCGAGCCACCATTGGCGGCCGGGATGGCATCGAGCAGGCGAACATCGGCATCGGCCGCGCGCCCGAAGGACAGCACTTTCGCACCCGCCTTGAGCGCCGCGTCGCGTAGCTGGCCGAATTGTTCGACATCGGTCGGGATGACGGCTGTGCCACCTTCGACGAGGCCGTTGAATATCTCGGCCTTGGCATCGGCAATCGCCTCGATCGAGCCGAGATTTTCGATATGCGCCGGCGCGATTGTTGTCACGACGGCGACATGAGGGCGAACATGGTCGGTCAGCACGGCGATCTCGCCAGCATTGTTCATGCCCATTTCGAACACGCCGTAGCGGCTGCGAGCGGGCATTCGCGCAAGAGACAGTGGCACACCGACATGGTTGTTGTAGCTGCGTACCGAACGGTGGGCCTGGCCCCTGCTCGAGCGTTCGAGAGCCGCGAAAATGGCTTCCTTGACCCCGGTCTTGCCGACCGAGCCGGTCACGCCGATGCGGACGGCGCTAGCGCGCTCACGGGCAAAGCCGGCAAGCGCGTAAAGAGCGTGTGTAGTGTCCTCCACCAAGACGTGGGGGCCATCGATTGGGCGATCGACCAGCGCGGCGACGGCGCCGGCTGCAAAGGCTTTGTCAACGAACTTGTGCCCGTCCATCGCTTCGCCGCGCAGCGCCACGAACAGGTCACCCGGACGCACGTCGCGGCTGTCCATTTCGACATTGGCGCATTGGAAATCGGAGCTCGCTGTGCCGCCGGTCGCGGCTGCGATCTCGTGCGCGCTCCACAGCGCGAGCGGCAGGGCATCGCGCTTCGTGCGCGGCCAGGAAAGGACAGCCTTGTGTGCGAACCGAGGGGCAATCATGCGGTGTCCCCCTGCCCGGCTGCACATTCGCGCGCAACCGTCACATCGTCGAATGGCAGCACTTTCATGGACTCTCCCGACCCGATTATCTGGCCCTGTTCGTGGCCTTTACCGGCGACGAGGACGATGTCCTTCGCTCCGGCCAATTCGATGGCAGTGGATATCGCAGCGCGTCTATCCCCGACTTCACGTACGTCCGCGCCTGCTTCTGCATTGGTGCCAGCCAGGATCGCAGCACGAATGGCGCCGGGATCTTCGCCGCGCGGATTGTCATCGGTAACGATGGCGATGTCGGAGGCGCGAGCCGCGACCTGGCCCATCGGTCCACGCTTGCCCTGATCGCGGTCGCCGCCGGCACCGAAAACCGTGATCAGTTTCCCGCTCACATGAGGGCGCAGGGCTTCGATAGCCGCTTCTAGCGCATCTGGTGTGTGTGCGTAATCAACGTAGACGGGCGCACCCGAAGGCGTAATGACAGCCCGTTCGAGCCGTCCGCGCACCGGCTGTAACCGTGCCACTCCGTCCCACACTTGCCCGGCATCGCTGCCGGTGACCAACGCTAGCCCGGCGGCAGTGAGCGCGTTGGAGACCTGGTATTCGCCGATCAGGGGAAGCCGCAGTTTGCGAACCTGGCCGTCATGTTCGATTTCGAGCTCCTGGCCCAGTTGTGTTGGGGTACGGGCAAGCAGGCGGATGTCTTTGCCCTGTTCACCGACCGTGAACAGACGTAGACCTCTTGCCTGCACCCGCTCAATGGCGCGAGTGGTCCACTCGCTATTGGCCGTCCAGACCACGGCCGTGCCGTCCGCGTCGACGCCTTCGTCGAACAGGCGCATCTTGGCTTCGAAATACTCTTCCATGCTCGCGTGGTAATCGAGATGGTCGCGGCTGAAATTGGTGAAGGCCGCGGCAGCTACCGGCAATCCCTCGTTACGATATTGCGACAGGCCATGGCTCGACGCTTCATAGGCGACGTGGGTCACGCCTTCGCGCGCCAGCCCGCTCACATTGGCAAGGAAGGTGACGATGTCGGGCGTGGTCAGCCCGGTCGAAACGCTCTCATCCGGCGTAGTCACGCCAAGCGTACCGATACTGGCCGCACGCTCGCCCGCCATGCGCCACAGCTGGCGGGTCATCTCTACGGTCGAGGTCTTTCCGTTAGTTCCGGTAACCGCGACGATAGTAGAAGGGACGGGCTGGAAGAATTGTGCTGCCAGCCGTGCGAAGGCGCGCCGCGGGGCCGGATCGGCAATATGCAACGCGCCAGCCACTCTGGCTTCCGGGCGTGCGACTACAGCGATGGCACCGGCGGCGATCGCCTGCGGGATCACGTCCTCGGCATTGAAGCTCGCGCCCTGGAACGCACCGAATACGGTACCGGGTGCGACCTTCCGATGGTCGATGGCAAAGCCGGTGACCGAAGCCTCGGCATCACCGTCAATCGCAATTCCCGCAGCTGCGGCGAGCTTGATCAGTTTCACTCGCCACCCCCTGAAATCAGCGGGCGCAGGTCGGAGATATCGACATCGCGGCTCATGTCGGGCCGGACGCCCAGCATCGGTCCGATACGGGGCACCAGATTGCCGACGATAGGCGCCGCATTCCAGGCGGCAGTGCGCTGGAACGAACTGGCGGTCGTTCCCTTGGGCTCGTCAAGCATGGTGATGACGACATAGCGCGGCCGATCCATCGGGAAGGCAGCGGCAAAGGTCGAGACCAGGCTCTTGCGACGATAGCCGCCAGCACCCGGCTTCTCGGCCGAACCGGTCTTGCCGCCGACCCGATAACCCGGCGCATCGGCATTCTTGCCGGTGCCATAGACCGCGATCATGCGCAGCAATTGCCGCATCCGGCTGGAGGTCGAGGCCTTGAACACGCGGTGTCCCTTGGGTGCATCGCCGGCGGCGATCTTGTTGAGCGTAGCCGGGCGCCAGATGCCGCCATTGACCATCGCCGCGTAAGCGCTGGCGAGGTGCAGCGGCGTTACACCGATAGCGTGGCCGAAGCCGACATTCATGGTCTTGAGCCGGCCCCATTTGCTGGTCTGCCAGAGCGGATGACCGCGCGCGGGCAGCTCGATATGGGGACGGTCGTTCATGCCGAGGTCCGTCAGCGTCTGGCGCAGGCGCTTCTCGCCCAGTTCGTCCGACAACCGCGCGGTCACCGTGTTCGATGAATGGATCAGCGCCTCGGGGATGTTGAGCGTAGCACCGAGGTTGTGGCTGTCAGAAATGGTATAACCGGCAATGGGCACCGGGCTGGCATCATAACGCTTGCCGAAATCACGCACTACGCCGGCGTCGATGGCGGCCGCAACGGTCAATGGCTTGAAGGTCGAGCCAAGTTCGTAGACCTGGTTGGTAACCCGGTTGAACATCAGGTCCGCGCCCTTGGCGTCGATCTTGTTGGGATCGAACTCGGGCAGCGAAGCCAGCGCCATGACTTCGCCGGTGTCGACATCGAGGACAATGCCCGCCGCGCCCATGGCGTTGACTTGGAGCATCCCGCGCCGCAGCTCGTCCTCGAGCGCACCTTGGACGCGCATGTCGATGCTGAGGCGGACCGGCTCACCGCGAAAACGCGGATCGACCAGCCGCTTGTTGAGCACCTGCTCCATCCCGAGCTTGCCGCTGCCATCGGAAGCAACAAAGCCCAGCACATGCGCGGCCATCGATCCTTGCGGATAGTGGCGATCGTTTTCCTGCGGCAGTTCGAGTGCAACTTCGCCGAGGTCGAACACGCGGTTGGCTTCTTCAGGCAGTACCCGGCGGCGCAGATAGCCCGCGGTGCCGGTGGCGAGCATCTTCAGGACGCGCTTCTCTTCGAGGTCAGGGAATATCTGCTTGAGTTCCTTGACGACTACGGCCGGCGACTTGACCAGCGGCGGGCCGCCCTCGCCGAGCGCATCGGGGTTGAACCAGAGAGCGTGAGCGGGGTAATTGCGCGCCAGTGCGATGCCGTTGCGGTCGCTTATCTCGCCCCGTGGTGGAAGCAGTGCGTCTTCGAGGGACGTGGGACCGGTCGTTCCGCCAGCAACGCCCAGCAGGACGATCCGCAACACTGCAATCAAGGCCAGAACAGCGAATCCGACGGCGACGAGGAGCACGCGGATACGCGCAGTGAGCAACGCCTCCTGCCGGTCGGACACCAGCCGCACCCGACCCGACGAGATCGCCGTGCTGACCGTCATTGTGCTCATTCGGACACCTTGGCGCTGGGCCCGAAACCAGACGCGGAGGCGGACAGGTCGACCCCCATCCCCAGTCGTTCGGCCAGCGAAGGACGTTCGCTCCCGCGTGTTTCGGCCCGCAGTTCGCGGCCAGCCTGATTGCTGTCGGAAGGACGATAGGAGGCCGGTGTCGGCTTGGCAGGTGCTGCCCCCAGGGGCGAGACCATGCGCGGCATCTCGATTTCATCAGCACTGCGAGCAACCCGGATCGGCGCTGGCGTATCGGGCGAAAGCGGCTGCGACAGGCTGGCAAGCTGACGCTCGCTTTCAAGATACTGGTCAGCGCGTGGCGCGATGTAGCCGAAATCGACCGCGTTCCAGTTGGCCAACTGCTGCTGATTGGCCCGCGTCTCGAATTCGGTTTCGAGCCGCATGGTCTCCTGCTTGAGGGCAATGATCTGACGCTCGGCGCGGACAACCTCGCTTTTCACGGCATTGACGCGGAAGGTCAGGCCGAGGAACGCGGCAAACACAATGCCGAGCGCCATGGCCCAGCCGATCTGACGCAAGCGACTGCCGCCGACCATCATGCTACCCCCTCGCGAGCCGGCGCATCGGTGCGCACCGCATGGCGCAGGGTCGAGGAACGCGACCTGGGGTTGCGCTCGATCTCGTTCGTAGAAGGCCGAATAGCTTTCGAAACTTTAGAAAAAATGGCCGGCGACCCCTCGGTTTGGGGAAGATGACGGGAGGTGCCGCCGGCCTTTCCTGAAGCGTCATTGAAGAAGCGCTTCACGATACGATCCTCTAGCGAATGAAAACTCACCACGGCGAGCCGACCGCCACTTTTGAGCAGCTGTTCTGCAGCGAGCAGGCCTTCGCGCAGTTCGTCTAGTTCGCCATTGATATGAATTCGGATGGCCTGAAAACTGCGCGTGGCGGGGTCTTTCGGCGCACCAGGACGATATCCGAGCGCCTTGCGCACCGTGCGAGCCAACTCGCCAGTGGTCTCAAGCGGACGAGCAGCGATAATGGCTCGTGCGACGCGGCGCGACTGGCGCTCCTCGCCGTAGGTGTAGAGCACATCGGCTATCTCGTCCGCTTCGGCAGTGTTGAGAAATTCGGCTGCCGACATGCCCGACTGGCTCATCCGCATGTCGAGCGGACCATCGGCAGAGAAAGCAAAGCCGCGCTCGGCCTGATCGAGCTGCATCGAGGACACGCCGATATCCATCACGACGCCGTCAACCTTTGCGACGCCGATCCGGTTCATCTCCGCAGCCATCTGCGAAAAGCGATGCGGGTGCAGCGTCAGCCTGCCATCGAACTCGGCTTTCATCGCTGCACCTTCGGCGATTGCATCCGGGTCACGGTCGAAGGCGTGGACGTGCGCTCCGCGATCAAGGAGAGCGCGGCTGTAGCCGCCAGCCCCGAAGGTCGCATCTACCAGCACGTCGCCCGGTTGCGGGTCGAGCGCAGCGACGACTTCGTCGAGCAGGACGGGGATGTGCGGAGCGGCGCTCATTTCTTCTTCGCCTTGGCCTGTGCTTCTGTGACCAGCGCTTCGCATGCAGCCTTGGCGGTGGCCCAGTCATTGCCCATCCGGGCCAGTTCGACCGGGTTCCACAGGGTGAAGAAGCGTCCTCCGCCCTGGAAGAAGATGCCGTCCTCGATATCGCCCAGCCCGCGCAGATATTCGGGCATCACGAAGCGGCCCGAATCGTCGAAGGGGATTTCGGCAAAGCCGTTGAGTTGGGAAGAGCGCGTTTCGCGATCGAATTCACGGCCAAACTTGAAGGCCATTTCCTCTTCGCGATCGAGCTGGGTTTCGAATTCGAAGCGGCGTGAGGTCCCGAAACCGACGAGACAATTCCAGCGATCATGACCCGTCAGACACAGGACCTTGCCGTTGGAGCTTTCCTTGACTGCCTTGCGGAAGAGCGGAGGCAAGACGAAACGACCCTTGTCGCCAGCCGGCGAGAAGGCCTGTCCGCTATATCCTGCAAACCCCTGTTCCACTCCCCGCTCGTCCCCGCAATGAGCGCCTCGATCTGGACAAACCTTCCCCGTCGCTCGCCGCGCGTTCGCAGCCAGCTCGCTCCCTGCTTTTGGAAGCGCGCATCAATACAGCTTGTCCTGTTGAAATGCAGTCATATCGCGGGCTAACGCGGGATTAAAGGGGAAAACTGGGAATTCTGCGGGATTAAATGGTAAATATATGATTTACCTTAACAATTCTAACACGCTTTAGGCCCCCTGGCTCGCCCACAATGTGAAATACCTAGCCCGAATCCCTGAAATCACGGCCGAATCCCAGATCAGCGGGCCCGATTCCCGCCAGCGTCCCGCGTCATCCCCAAAAGCGCCGCCAGCGCCGCAGGCGATCCTCTCCCGCCCTCCGGATCTTCAAGCAAGGTAGCATCGGCGAGCATGGTCACCCGGCCAGCGCCGACCGTGCAGCGCGCCAGCACGGCCTCCAGCGACAGGGCGCACTCAGCACCCTCTGCGGGCACCCGGCGGAACTGTCCGGCCGCAGCTACCACCATGTCGCTACCACCCATGGGAACAGCGCGCACTGTTGCGGCATCGTCTCCCTGCAAAAGCTCCACCCCCCAGCGGGCCAGGATCGGGCTCAACAAAACGGTGTCGAGGGGACGGCGCGGATCACCGAGCGGGAAGTCATAATCTCCGACAAGCTTGGGATCGGCGAACAGCAGCACCTGGCCACCGCCACGCACCCAATTGTCGAGCGCAACATTTTCCGCCGGCGACAAAGCGCGCGGCTGCGCGAGCACAAGCGTGTCCAGTCCGGCGAGCGAGGCGTCGTCGAGAAGATCGATCGGCTGAAGCTGGTAGTCTGTTCGTAGCGCGTCCTGCGCCCAGTGGGTCGAAGTATCGCCCTTGGCCAAGGATCCGAAGGCATCATTGCCCGCCCACAGGATCGGCAGCGAGGTGAATAGCCCCAATCGAGGATTGTCGGTAGCCGGCGAGGCAATCTTGTCCATTGCCGGCGAAACCGTGTTGTCGCCGCATCCGGCGAGCGCGAGAGCAAGCACAGCGAGCAGGAGCCGCATGTTACTGGCCGTCGATATTCTGCCCATTGCCCTGTTCCGGGACCACCGGCCCCTGCGGCAAAGGCTCGGCCCCAGCACCGACCGGCAAATCAGGCACGACACCCGCATTCTCGAGCGCCTTGTTCTGGCTCGGCGAAGGCCTAGGCTCGACCGTCGGCGCAGCTGCAGGCACCGCGGCATCTTCCGTCAGCTGCGCACGGTCCATGATCATATCAGCCACGCCAACTAGCAACACCATTGCGCCCAGCGCCAGCAATCCGACTTGCAGGCGATGGACTGTCTCGCCTTCGCGATTGGCGACCGAGCTTTGTGAGAAGTAGTTCGCGTGCGGACGCAGGAATTGTGGCAGCAAGTTCATCGCGGTCGACTTTAGGGTCTTGGACATGAACGTCAAATAACCTCGTTGACCGCTCATGGGCTCAGCTCCCTTCGAGCCAGCCGAACACCGGCAGCCCTTTTGAGCGCAACCAGTCGGC
Organism: Qipengyuania sp. CAU 1752; assembly: GCF_054482615.1. NCBI lineage: Bacteria > Pseudomonadati > Pseudomonadota > Alphaproteobacteria > Sphingomonadales > Erythrobacteraceae > Qipengyuania > Qipengyuania sp. CAU 1752. The sequence continues at coordinate 2,433,549 of NZ_JBTLRE010000001.1, forward strand.
ATTGTAGAGCGAGGACAAGTAACGAAAGCCGGTGTCGCACAGGATGGTGGCGACGCGCGCATCCTTGCGCCCTTCTGCTACCAATTGCTTGCCGAGCGCGACGGCTCCGGCGACGTTGATCCCGCTCGACAGACCAAGGCACAGGCCTTCTTCGCGCAAGAGTCGGGCCACCCAATCGAGCCCCTCTTCGTCCGACACGCGGAACTGGGTATCAATCGGCGCACCTTCGAGATTACCGGTTATCCGGCCCTGTCCGATGCCTTCGGCGACCGATGACCCTTCGGCCTTCAGCTCGCCATTTGCATAGTAGTTGTAGAGCGCTGCTCCGTGCGGATCGGTCAGGGCGATGACGATTTTGCTGTCATGCTCCTTCAGGCCCATCCCGACACCGGCGATGGTGCCACCGGTGCCCGCCGCGCAGGTAAAGCCGTCGATCTTGCCGTCCAACTGTTCCCAGAGTTCTTCGGCCGTCCCTTCGAGATGCGCCTTGCGGTTTGCGGTATTATCGAACTGGTTGGCCCAGACCGTCCCTGGCGTCTCCTCGGCCAGCCGGCGCGAGGTGTGGACGAAGTGATTGCAGTCAGCAAACTTGGTCGGGGGCACCAGCACCAGTTCCGCACCAAGCGCCCGCAGCGTGTCCATCTTCTCTCGCGACTGGTTGTCGGGCATGACGATAATCGTCTTGTAGCCGCGCGCGTTTGCGACCAGCGCTATGCCTATCCCGGTGTTGCCGGCTGTCCCTTCAACCACGCAGCCGCCTGGTTTGAGCTCGCCGCGGTCTTCGGCATCACGGATGATGTAGAGCGCCGCCCGGTCCTTCACCGAGGCACCGGGATTAGCAAATTCGCATTTGCCATAGATGGAACAGCCCGCGGCCTTGCTCGGCCCTTCGAGCCTGACCAGCGGCGTGTTGCCGATCAACGAGATCGTGTCTTGATATGGCGCAGTAATGTTCATGCTGGGCGAGGTAGGCATTGCCCGCCCGCGCGCCAACAAAGATCAATCTTCAGGGGCGATAGTAACCTTCAACCCATCGAGATCGCCAGTGAACGGGATCTGGCAGGAGAGCCGCGAATTGGCCTCGCGGTGATCCGAGGATTCGAGCAGGTCGTCTTCGTCTTCGCTCATCTTCGGCAGCTTTTCCGAGAAGGCCGGATCTACATGGACGTGGCAGGTTGCACACGAACAACAGCCACCGCACAGCGCCAGCAATTCATCGAAACCGTTGTCGCGGATCGCTTCCATCACCGTCAGGCCGTCCTCGACCTCGACCGCGCTTTCATCGCCGTCCCGATTGACTACTACCAGTTTGGGCATTGCTTGCTCCGCTATCGCCGAATTCGTGTTGGCGGCCTATCGGCCTTCGGCGAGCGCTGCTAGGCGGTGCGCTTGCGGAACGCAAGACAGCAAAGGTGACAGGGCATGGGACTGACCCGGGAACAGATCAGGGAAGGTCTCGATTTCGCGGCCGAGCGAGAGCCACGGATCGGCGCTGCGCTGCGCATCGCCGGCTATCCCGAACCACGCCTGCGCCCGACCGGTTACAAGACGCTGCTGCGGACCATAGTCGGCCAGCAGGTCTCGGTCGCTGCCGCGACATCGATGTGGAACAAGCTGGAGGCCGAACTGGGTGAGGATTTCACCCCGTCCTGTCTGCTTGCCCGCGATGACGAGACCCTACGCGCTTGCGGCCTGTCGCGTCAGAAACAGGGCTATGCCCGGTCGTTGTGCGAGCTGGTGGATGATGGCGATCTCGATTTAGACGGCCTGCCGGTGGAGGACGAAGCCGCGATCGAAGAGTTGACCCGGATCAAGGGCATCGGCCGCTGGTCGGCGGAAATCTATCTGTTGTTTGCTGAAGGACGCGTCGACATCTGGCCGGCCGGCGACCTGGCGGTGCAGAAAGCGGTCGGACGCATCATGAGCGAAGACGGCTTGCCTTCCGAAAAGCGTGTGCGTGAATTGGCCGAAGACTGGCGTCCGCATCGCGGTGCGGTCGCAATTTTCTCCTGGCATACCTACAATATGGACGCGATCTGAGCCGCGCCCGCGCAGCCGACTCCCACACTAAAAGCATGGAATTCAGATGACCACTTCGCTTGATGCCTTTCCGCTCATCCCCCGCGATCACCTGTTCGGCAATCCGACCCGCGCCGCCGGTCAGATCAGTCCCGACGGACGCTGGCTGAGCTGGCTCGCGCCACGGGATGGAGTGCTCAACATCTGGATGGCACCAAGCGATGATCCCGACGCTTCGCGGGCGATGTCGGCCTCCACCGACCGGCCGATCCGAGAATATATGTGGGCGCCCGACAGCCGCAGCCTGCTGTACATCCAGGACAAGGGCGGCGACGAGAATTTCCTGCTTTATGGGATTGATGTCGAGAGCGGCAAGGAAACCACTCTGACACCGTTCGAGGACACCCGCGTGATGCTGATCGGCGGGTCCGAGAAATATCGCGACCGCATCCTGATTGGTCTCAATAATCGCGACGCCCGGTTCCACGATGCCTATTTGCTCGACCTCAACAGCTTCGACCTGACGCTGGTACTCGAAAATAACGCCTATGCCGGCTTCATGGCCGATGACGACCTGCAATTGCGGCTGGCGGTGCTGCCCAATGCCGAGGGCGGGACCGACTATTTCCGCATCGTCGACAATGTAGTCGAAGACACTCCATTCAAGTCGACCGGGATCGACGACGCGCTGACCACTTCACCAGCCGGTTTCACCCGTGATGGCAAGACAATCTACTGGCTGGAAAGCGAGGGCCGCGACACCGCGGCATTGCTGGCGATGGACTGGGACAGCGGAGCAACGCGCCTCATTGCCGAAGACGAGCGTGCCGATATCGGTGGCACGCTGCGCGACCGCCAGACCGGCGAGGTACTGGCCTATTCGGTGACCTACCTGAAACGCGAGTGGAAGGCATTCGACGAGAATATCGCCGCTGCTTTCGCTTTCCTTCGCGAACAGCTCGAAGGCGAATTTGGCATTTCCAGTCGGACCGACGACGACCGCAAGTGGATCGTGTCCAACGATCCGGTCGTGAAGCCCGCGGCGAGCTATCTGTTTGACCGCGATGCGGGCACCTTGACCAGGCTTTATACCACGCGGCCCGAGCTCGAAGGTGCTCCATTGCAGCCAATGCACATGCTCGAACTGACCAGCCGCGACGGGCTGACTTTGCCATCTTACCTTACCCTCCCCCCTGGCAGCGACAGCGACGGCGACGGCGTGCCCGATGTACCGGTGCCCATGGTGCTGTTCGTCCATGGCGGGCCGTGGGCTCGCGACGGCTATGGCTACAATAGCCACCACCAGTGGCTCGCCAATCGCGGCTATGCGGTGCTGAGCGTCAACTTTCGCGGCTCGACCGGGTTCGGCAAGCATTTCGTCAATGCGGGCAATCTCGAATGGGGCCGCAAGATGCACGACGACCTGCTCGACGCGGTCGACTGGGCGGTCGAAGCTGGTATCGCTCCACGCGAAAAGATTGCCATCATGGGTGGGTCCTATGGCGGCTATGCCACCTTGGCGGGCCTTGCCTTCACACCCGAAGTCTTTGCCTGCGGAGTCGACATTGTCGGCCCGTCGAACCTGGAAACCCTGCTCGAATCGATCCCGCCCTATTGGGAACCGATGGTAGCGCAGTTCCACACTCGCATGGGCAATCCCAACACCGAGGATGGGCTGGCGATGATCAAGGAGCGTAGCCCGCTCTACAAGGCTGGCGAGATCGTCCGCCCGTTGCTGATCGCACAGGGTGCCAACGATCCGCGCGTCAAGCAGGCCGAAAGCGACCAGATCGTCGATGCGATGAAGGAGGCCGGAATACCGGTCACCTACCTGCTCTATCCGGATGAGGGCCACGGCTTTGCCAAGCCAGCCAACAATATCGCCTTCAGCGCGGTGGCCGAGAACTTCCTCGCCACCAATCTGGGTGGACGGGCAGAGCCGGTCGGCGAGACGCTCGCCAAGTCGACCGCCGAGATACCAGCCGGATCGCAGTTCGTGTCCGGACTGGCCGAGGCGCGCGAGAGCGCCTAGAAACCGGCAAGAAAAACGGGGCTCGGGAGGGATCATGGCGCGCAAGGCAATCTTCATCACCGGTGGCGGTTCGGGCATAGGCCGCGCCATCGCGCGCAAATTCGCAAGCGAAGGCTGGTTCGTCGGGCTCGGCGACATCAGCGAGAGCGGCATGGCAGAAACCGCGCGTATCGTGGGCGAAGACAATACCTATTGCCACGTCTTCGACGTGCGTGACCGGCCCGCCTGGGATGTTGCGCTGGAGGCGTTCTCGATGGCGGCCGGTGGGCGGATCGACGTGCTCGCCAACAATGCTGGCATTCCCATTGGCGGCTCGCTGCACGAAAACAGCGAGGACGAGATTACCCGCTGCCTCGACATCAATCTCAAAGGCGTGCTGTTCGGTGCCCAGGCCGCTTATCCGCACCTGAAGAAAACTGCGCCGGATTCCTGCCTGCTCAACACCGCCAGTGCGGCTGGCATCTATGGCAGTCCAGGCGGCTCTGTTTATTGCGCCACCAAGTTCGGAGTGCGCGGTATTACCGAAAGCCTCGATGGCGAATGGGCTGACGAGGGTATCAATGTCCGCTCGCTGATGCCCAGCTTCATCGACACGCCCTTGCTCGACATGGTGCCCAATGCCCACACCAACGAACATATCCGCAACCGCGTGCAGGCCTCCGGCCTTGAAATCACTCCGGTCGAGGACGTCGCAGAGGCGGCTTGGAGCGCGGTGCATGGCAAGAAATTGCACTGGGTCGTAGGCAAGACCGCCAAGCGCATCGCCTTTGGTGCGCGCTGGATGCCAGGCCGGGTGCGCAAGCAATCGCGCGACCGGGCCAATATGCAATTGCTGGGCGACTGACCCGGCTAGGTCAGCGCATTTATCGCTTTGGCCAGATCGACATCGCGATGCGACAAGCCATCGGCATCATGGGTCGTCAGCGTGATCTCAACGCGGTTGTAGACGTTGAACCATTCGGGATGATGATCGGCCTTTTCCGCCAACAGCGCGACGCTATTCATGAAGCCCCAGGCGGCGACGAAATCGTCGAGCGTGAATGTCTTGACGATCGCATCCTTCCCCTTGGCCATTTCCCAGCCTTCCAGCTGGGGCAGCAACTGCTTGCGTTCATCATCGGTAAGCTTGGCAACAGACATGATTTCCTCCGCTGCGGGCTCCCGCTTGTGAACGCCCGCCATTGCGCTTAGTGCCGCTCGCTATGGAAGCCGCACTCGCCGCATGCAAGCTTGCCTGCCGTCGTGGCGACCGGCTTCTGTTTGCAGGTCTCGATTTCGATTTGAAGCCCGGTGCGCTGCTGCATGTCACCGGACCCAATGGAATCGGCAAGTCGAGCCTGCTGCGCATCCTCGCCGGATTGCTGCGCCCGTTCGAAGGCACTGTCGAGGCGCGCGGCCAACTCGCACTTCTGGACGAGCGGATGGCGCTTGATCCCGATTGGCCGCTCGGCCGGGCGCTGGCGTTCTGGGAACGGCTCGACGGTTGCACCGACCCGGCCGTGCCGATCGCGCTGATGGAGCTGGAGCCGCTGCTAGACATCCCGGTGCGCTATCTTTCGACCGGGCAGCGCAAACGCGCAGCCTTCACCCGCTTGCTCAGTGCGCCGCACGCGATCTGGCTGCTCGACGAACCATTTAACGGGCTCGACGCGGCAGCCTGCGCCAAGGTCCGGGCCTTGATGCAATTGCATTGCGGTGGCGGCGGCATCTGCGTTGTCGCCTCGCATCAGGATATTGCAGTGGATGCGCAGATTCTCGCGATCGAGGATTTTGTCGCATGAGGGTCTTCGTCTCCCTGTTACGGCGCGATTTAGCGCTGCTGCTGCCAGGCGGTTCCCACGGAGGAGCGATCCTGCCGCTCGTCTTCTTCCTCGCCGTAGCGATGCTTTATCCTTTTGCAGTTGGCCCCGATGCACCGCTGCTCGCAAGGACAGGGGGCGGTGTGCTCTGGGTCGCCGCGCTACTGGCGGCAATCCTGCCGCTGGACCGGCTGGTGGTGGAAGATCTGAATGGCGGCGTGTTCGATCAGCTCGCCTTGCGGGGCATTGCCGAAGAGGTTGCGATGGCAAGCCGCCTGGTGGCGCATTGGCTGGCCTTTGCACCCCTGCTCTTGATTGCCTGCTTCCCCGCCTCAGCGCTGCTGGGGCTGGACGGCGAGACACTGTATGTCCTGCTGTTGGGTCTAATGGCCGGCACTCCGGGACTGGCCGCCATTGGCCTGATCGTCGCCGGGCTCATGGCATCCTTGCGTGCCGGGGCGGCGCTGGGCGGTCTGCTGCTCTTGCCGCTGGCGGTGCCGATCCTGATATTCGGGGCTGGCAGCCTGCTGCAGGGAGACCTTTCGGGAATCGCCTTTGCCGCCGCCATCAGCCTTGCGCTGTGTGCTCTTGCTCCCTTCGCTGCCGGGGCCGCGATCAGGGCTGCGCGCGAAAGTTAGCCGTAAGGCGGCTTGTGCAACCCCTTGGGGCTCTCGGTGAAAATCTCGATACCGTTCTCGGTAATGCCGAGCGAGTGTTCGAACTGCGCGCTCAGGCTCTTGTCGCGAGTCACCGCAGTCCAGCCGTCCTTGAGCACTTTGCCCCAGGGCTTGCCGAGATTGATCATCGGTTCGATGGTAAAGAACATACCGGGCCTCAGCTCCGGACCGGTCCCGGCCTTGGCGGCGTGCACAACTTCGGGCGCATCGTGGAACAGCCGCCCCAGCCCATGGCCACAAAATTCGCGCACCACGCCGTAGCGGTGAGCTTGCGCATGGGCCATAATCGCGGCGCCAATATCGCCGAGCCGTGCTCCCGGTTTGCCGGCCGCCTCTATTCCCAGCATCAGGCATTCATAAGTCACATCGACCAGCTTCTTCGCCTTCAGCGGAGGTTCGCCGGCAAAATACATCCGGCTAGTATCGCCGTGCCACCCATCGAGCAGCGGGGTAACGTCGATATTGACGATGTCGCCTTCCTTGAGCGTCTTTTCGCTCGGGATTCCGTGGCAGATGACATGGTTGATCGAGATGCAGCAGCTATGGGTATAACCGCGATAGCCTAGCGTTGCGGGCACCGCCCCGGCATCGAGCATCATCGCGCGGATCGAAGCATCGATGCTGTCGGTAGTGACGCCCGGTTGCACCAGTCCGACCACTTCGTCGAGGATGTCCGCCGCCAGCCGGCCAGCCTTGCGCATCCCGTCGAATCCCTCGGGACCGTGCAGCTTTATAGTGCCGTCGCGCTGGACGTCGTCGTCGCTGGTAATGACCTGATATTCACTCATGGCGGGATATGTAGCGATGCGATCGCGAAATTGCGAGCCGTCGATTACCGGGCAGCAAACGCGTCCCGATAGGCCGGTCGGACCGCTGCCAGCACTGCAGATGTCACCGGCAGAGTGATTTCATACGCGCCCTCGGCATAAGGCCCGACAACGTAAGGGTCGGCGATCAGCCCGATGCGATCGAACCGCTTGCCACTGCTCGACCCGAGTAGAACAGTCAGCTTCTTGACTGCGGGACAGGCATCGAACGGGTTATCCACCGCGTCCAATTCCTCGCCCCGCCGTTTCACTCGCTCCGCGTCCAGGGCCTCGCAATAGCGACCCTCGATGGCATTGGTCAGCGCAGTCGGCGAGGTGAAAAGATCGAGCGGTTGCAGCAGCCGGTCTGTCTCGCGGTCCCAGATCAGCGAGCTTGAACCATAATTGGGATGAGCCCCCCCGGTGTAGCTGTATTGGCTTGCCGACAGGCTGAGGAACCGCGGGGTATCGGCGACGACCTTCCATTCGGTGCCCTCGGCAAAGGCGTTATAAGGAAAGCCGTTTTCGCGCGCTTCCGCCCTGCCCATCCGAGCCGATCGGATCAGCCTGTCGCGCGCCGCTTTCATCTCCTCGTCGAGATGCTCGCGCAGTTCGGGGATCGCCGCGGCAGGTTCGGGATAGGCGTAGTCGAAGGAATAGAGGTCGGAATTCTCCTCGACAGCAACCGCAGACACGTCGGACTGCTCAGCCTGCCCGTCTCCTGCACCTGCCTCACCGGCATCGCTCAGCGCTGCAGCGTCGGCTTCATCCCCGACTTCTTCCGGATCGTCCGATACTGAACACGCAGCAAGCAGCGTCACCGCTGTCACTACAAGGCTGAACCGCCGCATCGCGTTTGACTCCTCTAGGCGCGCTTCCCATTAGCAGTGCCCTACGCCAATCCAAATGGACAAACGATGACCAAAAGCAAGCTTATCAAGCCCGATCAGGATCAGGATGCCTTTGCCATCCATCTCGTCAATGAAGCCGGCTTCGCGGATTGGAGCAAAAGATTGAGCGCTGGACAGCGCGCAGCTTTGGCTGCGCAGAAATTCAGCGGGAGCGGCTTCCAGGTGGGAATAGTCCCCGACGGGGACAGCTGGTTCGCCGTCGGCGGAGTGGCCGATCCCGAGGAATTGTCCAGCTGGTGCATGGCCAAGCTTGCCGAAAGCCTGCCCGAAGGGACCTACCGCCTTGAAGGACGCGAGCCCGGCCCCGCCATGCATGGCTGGCAGACTGCCCAATACCGCTTCACCCTCTACAAGAAAGACGACAACGCGACTGGCCCGCGGGTGCTTCTGACCAAGGACGTCAAGGCCATCGAACCAGCCATTGCCGAAGCCAGGGCGGTCAATCTGGTGCGCCGCATGGTCGATACGCCGGCAGAAGACATGGGGCCCGAAGCGATCGAAGCCGAATGCGAGGCGCTGGCGAAAGAGCACGGCGCCAAGCTCAGCGTTACCAAGGGTGAGACGCTGGAGCGCGAATATCCGATGGTTCACGCCGTTGGCCGGGCCGCTGCGCGCCACCATGCCCCGCGCATGTTGCACCTGACCTGGTCGCGCAAGGGCGGCAAGAATAGCGATCCAGTGCTGACAATCGTCGGCAAGGGGGTGTGTTTTGACAGCGGCGGGCTAGACGTAAAATCGGCCACCGGCATGCAATTGATGAAGAAGGACATGGGAGGGGCTGCTCACGCCATCGCGCTGGCCGGTCTTGTCATGGGCGACAATTTGCCGGTCCGTCTCCACCTGCTGGTCCCGGCAGTGGAGAACGCCATTTCGAGCAACGCCTTTCGCCCTGGCGATGTGCTCAAATCGCGCAAGGGCCTGACGGTGGAGATCGGCAATACCGACGCCGAAGGTCGCCTGATCCTGGGCGATGCGCTGACACGGGCAAGCGAGGAAGATCCTGACCTGATAATCGATTTTGCTACTCTGACCGGAGCAGCACGCGTGGCGCTGGGTCCGGATTACCCGGCCTTGATGTCGCGTCGCGACGAAACCGCAGATGCGCTGATTGCCGCCGGCAAATCCTGCGACGACGAGCCGTGGCGCCTGCCGCTTCCCGATGCCTATGCCGAATGGCTCAAGTCCGACATTGCCGACATGGGTAATGCCCATGGCAACGCCTATGCCGGGGCAAGCGTTGCCGGGCTCTTCCTCGATCGGTTCGTTGGCGAAGGCCTCGACTGGGCCCACTTCGACACCTTCGCCTGGCGCCCCTTCCCCAAGCCAGGGCGACCCAAGGGCGGCGACGCTTACGGCTTGCGGGCCAGCTGGCGGATGTTGCAGAAACGCTACCCGAACAATTAGGGCCGCCGACTTGCGAGCCGCCAGCGCGCCGTATAAGCGCGAAAATTGCGACAATAACAGCAGGGCACGACCAAGGACTGTGAGCGAAAACGCCGCCTATCCCGTTCCGAACAGGCAATTGGGGCTGACCGGCCCGGTTGACAGGCCGCGTCCGGGCACCCTGCCCATTCGCGGCGATGTCGCCCATATTGCGCTCGCGGACCGCTATCTCGTGCCGCATTACGTCGTGCCGCGCCCGATCAAAATTGCCTCAGGCCCGGTGTCTCTGCTGCTGACCGAAGACAATGGTGCCGAGGTGCTTCACGAGCTTGCAACTGGCGACACGCTGGAGATGCTCGACATCACCAGCAGCTGGGTCTGGGGCTGCCTGGGCCCGGATGGGCCGACTGGCTACATCAAGCGCGAGGCGCTCGACATCTGATGACGCAAACCGTCTTCATTGACGGCGCCGTGGGGACGACCGGTCTGGAAATTCGCGACCGGCTGGCCGATCGCGTCGAGTTCGAGCTGATTGTGCTCGACGACGCGAAGCGCAAGGACGCCGCTGCCCGGCGCGAGGCGCTCAACGCTGCCGATTTTGCCATTCTGTGCCTCCCCGACGATGCCGCTGTCGACGCTGTCGCCATGATCGATGGAACGAGCGGGACGCGGATCATCGATGCCTCCAGCGCGCACCGCGTCGCCGATGGGTGGACCTATGGACTGCCCGAACTAACAGGACGAAACGAGGTGGCACAGGCGCGCTTGGTGAGCAATCCTGGTTGCTACCCTACTGGCTTCCTTGCTTTGGTAGCGCCACTCATTCGTGCAGGGTTGCTGCCGTCGGATTGGCCGTTCAGCGTCAATGCCGTGTCGGGATATTCGGGCGGCGGCAAGGCACTGATCGCACGCTTCGAGCAAGAGGAAACCGACCTGGCCTTTCGCGCCTATGGCCTCGGCTTCGGTCACAAGCATCTGGCGGAGATGCAGCGGCACGCAGGTCTAACCGTTGCTCCGTTGTTCGCACCAGCGGTGATCCCGGCTTTTCGCGGGATGCATCTTGAGGTGCCGCTCACCTTGGAAGCAATTCCCGGAACGCCTTCAGCCGACGCGTTGCGCGATTGCCTGCGGGATTTCTACACTGGCAGCGACGTGATCAACGTCAGCGATGATCGGCTCGGCGAGCTTGTCTTGCGCGCGCACGAACACCCGCATGACGACATGGAGCTCATGGTCTTTGCGTCGGAAGACGATACGCAGGCACGGCTGGTCGCCAGGCTCGACAATCTGGGGAAAGGCGCGAGCGGCGCAGCGGTGCAGAACCTCAATCTCATGGCTGGCCTCGAAGAAACCACCGGCCTGAAACTTTCCTGAACTCCAATGCCTATAAAACAGGCAGACCAGCCTGTTGTTTGAGCACTTGAGGTCGGGCGCCTCTGCTGCACTCTTTCGCGTCGACACCGATTGCCCTAGGCATTGGACTTCGCGCCCACCCGGGCATGATTCTGGCACGATTCTTGGATTGTGCGCGGGTGGTTGATCAATAGCCTGCCGCTCGTCGCTTTCGGAACAACTATCGCGCGTCCGAGTCGGTAGCTCATGCAAGGGGACAGGACGCGGTGAAAAAGATCGAAGCGATCATCAAGCCGTTCAAGCTCGACGAAGTGAAGGAGGCGCTGCACGAAGTGGGCGTGTCCGGCATTACCGTGACCGAGGCCAAGGGCTTCGGACGGCAGAAGGGCCACACAGAACTCTATCGCGGCGCCGAATATGTCGTTGATTTCCTGCCCAAGGTGAAGCTCGAAGTCGTGGTGGCCGACGGCATTGCCGAGCGCGTGGTCGAGGCCATTGCAGCCGCCGCGCAGACTGGTCGCATCGGCGACGGCAAAATTTTCGTTTCCTCGATCGAGAGCGCGCTGCGCATCCGCACGGGTGAAACCAACGAAGACGCCATCTGAATTCAATCAAGCAAGGAAATACCCAATGTCCAGCGCCAAAGACGTCATTAAGCAGATCAAGGACAACGAGGTCGAATGGGTCGACCTGCGGTTCACTGACCCCAAGGGCAAGTGGCAGCACCTCACCATGGTCGCCAGTGTCATGGGTGAGGACGAACTGGAAGACGGGCTGATGTTTGACGGATCGTCGATCGCGGGCTGGAAGGTCATCAACGAGTCCGACATGATCCTGAAGCCCGACCTTGAGCGGGTCTATATGGACCCGTTCAGCGCGACTCCGATGATGATCATGTTCTGCGACATTGTCGAACCGGGCACGGGCGAACTGTATTCGCGCGATCCGCGCAGCACGGCCAAGCGCGCGGAATCCTATCTCAAGACCACGGGTATCGGCGACACAATCTACGTCGGGCCCGAAGCCGAGTTCTTCATGTTTGACGACGTCCGCTTCGAGGACGGCTATGCCGCATCGGGCTTTGCCCTCGACGATATCGAGCTGCCGACCAATGCGGGCAAGGAATACGAAGGCGGCAACATGGCTCACCGTCCACGCGCCAAGGGTGGCTACTTCCCGGTCGCTCCGGTCGACAGCGCCGTCGACATCCGTGGGGAAATGGTATCGACCATGCTCGAGATGGGCCTTGCCTGCGACAAGCACCATCATGAAGTCGCCGCTGCCCAGCACGAGCTTGGCCTGACATTCTCGACGCTGGTGAAGACCGCCGACGAAATGCAGATCTACAAGTATGTCGTCCACCAGGTCGCCCATGCCTATGGCAAGACCGCGACCTTCATGCCCAAGCCGATCAAGGACGATAACGGTTCCGGCATGCACACCCACATGTCGATCTGGGATGGCGACAAGCCGACCTTCGCCGGCAATGGCTATGCCGGGCTGTCGGAAAGCTGCCTCTATTACATCGGCGGCGTCATCAAGCACGCCAAGGCCCTCAACGCCTTCACCAACCCGACCACCAACAGCTACAAGCGGCTGGTGCCGGGCTTCGAGGCGCCGGTTCTGCTTGCCTATTCGGCGCGCAACCGTTCGGCTTCGTGCCGGATTCCTTACGGCGCGGGAGACAAGGCCAAGCGGGTCGAGTTCCGGTTCCCCGATGCCATGGCCAACCCCTACCTAGCCTATGCAGCTCTGCTGATGGCAGGTCTGGACGGGATCCAGAACAAGATCCATCCGGGCGAAGCCATGGACAAGAACCTGTATGACCTCCCCCCGGCAGAATTGGCCGAAGTGCCGACCGTGTGTGGTTCTTTGCGCGAAGCGCTCGAGGCGCTCGAGGAGGACCATGAGTTCCTGCTGGCCGGTGACGTCTTCTCGAAAGACCAGATCGAATCATACTGCGAACTCAAATGGGAAGAGGTCGTCCGCGTCGAGACGACCCCCAGCCCGGTCGAATTCGACATGTACTACAGCAGCTGACACAAGGTCTGGCTCGCAAAAACCAATGGGCCGCCCGGGAAACCGGGCGGCCCTTTTTGCATGCCAGTTCTGCGCACGCCTGAGTTCCAGCTTAATAAACGCACAAACGCGACCAACCGAAGAAACCAACGTTGATACGGGTCGTTGTCACGGCAAAGGAACGAGATATGCGTATTTTTCTGACGTTTTCCGCCGCAGTCGCGCTTGTCGCCTCCGGCGCTGTTGCCCAGCCCGGCAAGAATGATGAAAAAGGCAACGGTAAGGACAAGAGCCCTGCTGCCATGTCGCACAAGGCATCGAAGGCAGATCACGGCAATGGTGCGAAAAAAGACAGCGCCAAGCCGGGCCAAAGCGCCAAGGCGGAACGCGGCGACAAAGCCGCGCCAAAGCTGGACCAGCGCAAGGCAGACGGAAATCCCGACAGGATCAAGAAAGTCGGCCCGGCACGCTGGACCGATGGCAAGAACAAGAATTCCGGCAGCGAGAGCAAACGCGACCAAAAGGATCGCCGAGTCGTGGACTATGTCGACCGCGGCGACGATCGCGGTTTCTTCCGGGATTACGACCGCCGCGCCGGTTTGATCGAGGGATGCCCTCCAGGGCTCGCCAAAAAATACAATGGCTGTCGTCCTCCGGGGCTCGCCAAGAAACAAGCTGCCTACAACCCGTCTTGGTTCGGCTATCGCGACTACGGGGATGCCCGTTTCTACTACGATGATGGCGCTCTCATTCGACTGGGCCAGAATGGAGCAATTGCCTCCCTGCTCCCTTTGCTTGGCGGAGCGCTCAACATTGGCAACCAGTGGCCCAGCTATTACCAACCGGTCGAACTGCGGCCCTATTACCAACGGTATTTTGACCTAGAGCCGGACGGCTATCGCTATGCCAATGATGCGATCTATCGGGTCGACCCGCGGACATCGGCGATCACCTCAATTGTCGCGCTCCTGACCGGGGACGAGTTTGTCGTCGGTCAGCCCGCACCCGCCGGCTACGGCGTGTACAATGTACCGCTGCAATATCGTGACCAGTATCGCGATGGGCCGGAAGGCTCTTACCGCTATTCCGATGGCTACGTGTATCGGCTCGACCCCGAAACACGGATAGTCGCCGCTGCAATCGAACTGGCCTTGAGCTGAAGGAAAGCACCTATGAAACTGACAATAATCGCTCCGCTGGCGATGGCGGCTGCAGGTCTTGGCGCATGTAGCGACGGCGCAGGCGATGTGACGGATGACGAAGCGAGGGTCGAAGCCCGGGTCTCTTCGGTTCTCGCCAATGGCGATGATCTGGGGATCTTGAACAAGGCCTTCGAAACCACCGGCCTCGCCACTTTGTTCGATTCACCGGGGGCCAGTTATACCATCCTGGCCCCGCAGGACTCGGCTTTCTCCGGAGTGAACACCAGCGAAGACCTGCCCACTCCCGTGCTCGCAGCAATGCTGCGTGAACATATCCTGCCGGGTCATCTCGACCGTGCTTCGATAGTTGATGCCATCGAGGCGAACGGTGGTCCGGTGACGATGAATACAGTGGGCACTGGGATGATCGAGTTCTCACTCGACGGCGAGACGCTGACAGCCACCCATTCGAACGGCGGGCCGCCGGCTAAACTTTCGGATAGCGACGGCGAAGCGCAGAATGGTGTCGTACTGACGATCGACTCCCTGCTGGTGACGCCGCCAGTGCAGGACAAAAGCGAAGGTTAAATGCGTGATCAGCGCGCCTGTTAGCGCGCGCCACTCAGGACGACGAGGCTCAGGTTGCTCAACCGGCGGTGCTGAATCGGTCGGCTCGTTCCATCTTGGAAGGGGCGACATCATCGCGCTTCTCGGTCGCGCCACGAACCAGTCGGTCCTGCTGCTGTGCCGACATCCGCTCCCAGCCGCGGTTGGTCAATTGCTCGATCGGACGATAGCGGATCTTGTAGTTCATCCGTCCAGACCCCTGGACCCAATAGCCGAGATAGACGAACGGCAGGTTTTCCTCGGCTGCGAACCGGATGTGGTCGAGGATGATGTAATTGCCCAGTCCGCTGCGGCCTTCATGCTCGGGATCGAAAAAGCTGTAGATCATCGACAGCCCGTCACCTTGACGATCGGACAGGCAGGCACCGACCAGCTTGCCTGGTGACCCGTCCTCGGTCGGCTCGCGATATTCGATCACCGTCGTGCTCACCGGCGTGTGCTCGACCATGTCGGCGAAATCCATCTCTTCCATCGCAGCCATTCCCCCTTCGGGGTGGCGAGTGGCGAGGTAGGCGCGCAGCAAGTCGAACTGCTCGGACGTCGCCCAGGGACGGCATTCGGTACGCACGAGGTCGCTGTTGCGTTTGAGCGTCCGCTTCTGCGAGTTGGAAGGTGCAAATTCACCTGCCACCACACGAACCGAAACGCAGGCCTGGCAATCGATACAGCTCGGTCGGTAGGCAACCGTCTGACTGCGGCGGAAACCAATCCGTCCGAGTGCTTCGTTAAGCTGGTCGGCATGTGGGCCCTTGAGCTCGGTAAAGACCTTTCGTTCGGTCTTACCCGGCAGATATGGGCACGGCGCGGGGCTCGTTACGAAAAAGCGGGGGAAGCGAACGGGTGCCGTCACGGCTCTGCTTAAGCTCCTGTCAGGCAGTGTTTCGAAGCAATGCGATGAAGGAACTATGCCCGAGCGAAGGGGCCGGTAAAAGACCCTTAACCATATAACACGGTTAACTATTGATTATTTTACACAATTTCTGAAAGGTTGCTGCCGCGACCCGTCCCTTACTTGGCCAGTTCGACGGGCTGGACCTCGTATCCCTTGTCCCGCAGTGCCGAAACCAATGCCTCCAGCTGCTTCGAGTCCCGCGCCTCGCACTCGATATCGGTAATCAATCCCTTGGCCGGCAGGTTGGTAAATATGCGCTGGTGATAGATTTCGATGATGTTGACATTGTGGGCAGCAAATTCGCCCATCACGCTATAGAGCGCGCCAGGCCGATCCTTCAGCGTGATCCGCAGCCGCGCCAACCGGCCGGCCCGGGCCAGATCGCGCAGCAGCACATTGGCCAACAGGCGTGAATCGATATTCCCCCCGCACAGCACCAGGCCGATCTTGTGTCCGGCGAACGCCTCGCGATTGGATAAAACTGCCGCCAGTCCAGCGGCCCCAGCACCCTCGACTACGGTTTTCTCGATCTGCAGCAGCAGCGAAACCGCGTTTTCCAGGGCTGGCTCGCCCACCAGCAGAATTTCATCGACCTGCTTGGCGATAATCTTCGAGGTGAACTCGCCCGGCGCCTTGACCGCGATGCCTTCCGCGAGCGTGTCTCCGCCACAGGTCCGGTCCAGCCCCTTGACCTTGGCATACATGGACGGGAAGAGCTCTGCCTGCACGCCGACGATCTTCATGTCCGGGCGCAAGGCGCGGGCCACGGTCGACATGCCACTCATCAGCCCGCCGCCGCCGATCGGAGTGACGATGCAATCGAGATCGGGCGCATCCTCGAACATCTCCAGCGCCACGGTGCCGGCGCCGGCTGCGACATGCGGATCGTCAAACGGGTGGACAAAGGTCAGGCCACGCTCCTTTTCGAGCTGTCGCGCATGGGCATAGGCCTCGTCAAATGTTTCGCCGAACAGCTCGACCTGTCCGCCGACAGCTTCGGTCTGCATGACCTTCACCGTCGGGGTGGAGCTCGGCATGACGATAGTGACCGGAACGCCAAGTCGCGTCCCGTGATAGCTCAACCCTTGCGAATGGTTACCGGCAGAAGCCGCGATGACGCCGCGCGTGCGCTGCTCGTCAGTCAGCTGCAACAGCGCATTGAGCGCGCCGCGCTCCTTGTAAGCCGCAGTGAATTGCAGGTTTTCGAACTTCAACCAGATTTCCGCGCCGGCGATTTCCGACAGCGTCTTGGAATGCAAGGTCGGCGTGCGCACGACCGCGCCTTCAATCCGCTTGGCCGCCGCGCGGACATCGTCGATTGTCAGAGACAGCTCTTGGCTGACGGATTCCGTAGGGTCGTTCCTGCTCATGGTCCGCGCCCTACGGGCGAAGAGACCAAGGTGCAAATCGAAAGAATGTTGGCACGGGCAAACATTGCCACTACCCCGCAGCCGCATGAACGAAATCAAGACCATCGCATTCATCGGCCTTGGCGTGATGGGCGGGCCAATGGCGGGGCACCTTGCCCGCGCCGGCTATGCGGTGACGGGCTACAATCGCACAGGCTCGCGCGCCGAAAGCTGGGCGGCCAACCTTTCGGACGAGGGGCTGGGGGTCGCGACTGCGGCCACTCCCGCCGAGGCGGCAGCGGACAAGGACGCGGTGCTGACCTGCGTCGGCAATGATGCGGATCTCGAACAGGTTCTCCTCGGCCCCGATGGCGCCCTGCCTGCAATGGCCGAAGGCGCGCTGCTGATCGACCACACCACCGTCAGCGCTACCATGGCTCGCCGCATCGATGGCGAGGCATCCAAGCGCGGCGTAGCAGCAGTCGACGCGCCGGTTTCGGGCGGTCAGGCCGGGGCCGAAACGGGTGCTCTTGCCGTGATGTGCGGTGGCAGCGAGGCTGCTGTTGAACGTGCACGTGCCGTGATGCAGGCGTTTGCCGCGCGGATTGTCCATGTTGGCCCTGCGGGTGCGGGGCAAACCACCAAGATGACCAACCAGATGTGTATCGCCGGAACGCTCGCAGGGCTGTCCGAGGCAATCCGTCTGGCCCAAGCCTCGGGGCTCGACCTGGACGCGGTCCGTGAGGCGATATCCGGCGGCGCAGCGCAGAGTTGGCAAATGGACAATCGCTGGGACACAATGGCCGCCGGTGAATTCGACTTTGGCTTCGCCATCGACTGGATGCGCAAAGACCTTGGTTATGCGCTGGAGGAGGCACGCGGCCTCGGCCTCAGCGCGCCGATCACGGCTCTGGTCGATCAGTTCTACTGCGAGATACAGGCGATGGGCGGCGCGCGGCAGGATACCAGCGCCCTCATCCGCCGCCTGCCCCAAGGGAAGAAAGATACATGAAACTGCGAACCATCCTTGCGGCCATTGGTCTGGCCGTCATCGCCGCCCCGGCGGCCGCCGACACGCTCATCTTCAATGTCGATGGCATTCGTATCAACGAACAGCGCGAGATCGATCGCTTCGCCGCGATGCTGATCAGCGACGAGGGGCGTATCCTGCAGATTCTCGACCGGAAGGCAAAATTGCCGCCGGCGGAATACGCGGTCGATGGCAAGGGCCGCACCGTCATCCCCGGCCTGATCGATGCCCATCTGCACGTCATGGGGGTAGGTTTTGGTGCGCTGACACTCGACCTTTCGGAAACGCGCTCGCTGGCCGAGGCGCAAGCGAAGATTGCAGAGTTCGCCGCTGCCAATCCGGGCGGACAATGGATCATCGGGCGTGGCTGGAATCAGGAATTGTGGGGGCTGGGGCGGTTTCCGACCGCCGCCGAGCTCGATACGGTCGTGGCTGATCGTCCGGTCGTTCTCGAGCGTGTCGACGGCCATGCGACATGGGTCAACAGCAAGGCGATGGAACTCGCCGGCGTCACCGCGCAAACACGCGATCCGGCTGGCGGTCGGATCGAGCGGGTTGCAGGAACGCGTAATCCTTCGGGCGTATTCGTCGATGCTGCCAGCCCGCTCATTTACAATATCGTTCCCGAACCGCGCCCACGCGAGCGCGACCTGGCCTTGCAGAAAGCGCAGGACAAATTGCTTTCCATGGGTATCACCGCCGCTGCCGATATGGGCACCAGTCTCGACGACTGGCAGGCCTTCCGCCGCGCCGGTGACCGCGGCTCGCTGAAATTGCGAATCATGGCCTATGCCGCCGGGGTCGAGGCGATGGAAAAGATTGCCGGCCCGGGCCCGACGCCATGGCTGTATGATGACAAGCTGCGCCTCAACGGCGTGAAGCTCTATCTGGACGGTGCGCTGGGATCGCGCGGTGCCTGGCTCAAGCGGCCCTACAGCGATGATGCTGGTAATACCGGCTTGCCGATCCTGCGCCCCGACCAATTGCGCAACATGATGAGCCGCGCGGCGATGGATAATTTCCAGATCGCCGTGCACGCTATCGGGGATGCGGCGAATGATGAAGTGCTGTCAGCGATCGAGGAATTGGCCGCTACTTATGAAGGCGACCGGCGCTGGCGGATCGAACACGCGCAGGTGGTCGATCCGGCAGATCTCGGCCGGTTCGGCAAATATGGCATTATCGCCTCGATGCAGCCGATCCACCAGACTTCCGATCGCCTGATGGCGCAAGCGCGGCTGGGCCCGGACCGGCTCGACGGTGCCTATGCCTGGAGAAGTATTGAGGAGGCCGGTGCCCGGCTCGCCCTCGGGTCCGATGCCCCGGTTGAATCGCCCGATCCTTTCGCCGGATGGGCCACGGCTTTCACCCGCGAAGACGCTCAGGGACAGCCGTTCGGCGGCTGGTTGCCACAGGAACGCGTGACGCGAGAAGAAGGGCTTGCCGGCTTTAGCGCCGATGCTGCCTATGCCGGCTTCGCCGATGGTCGCTTCGGCCGCTTGGTAATCGGCGAAAGAGCCGATTTCGTGGTGCTAGACCGCGACCCGATGCTGGCTAGTCCGGAGGGCTTGCGCTCGGCCCGGGTCCTCGAAACCTGGATCGGAGGCGAGCGGGTTTTTGCCGCCGATGGCAAATAAAGGCGCGAACCCTGCGTGTTATCAGCAGAGCGGATTTTAACCTGAAATTTACATTGTCGCGACAATGCCTGATGTTCACCTTTACGCGCCTCGTTGAAACCGGAGATCGATTTCCATGCAACTGCGAAATATTGCCCTCACCGCCGCCGCTCTCGGCCTTGCCGCAGCTCCTGTGGCTGCAGAGACCTATCGGGCATCTGCGCCTGTCACGGCCAGCAGCGAGCTTGAAGGGCAGAGCGATCTGTTCATCATCCTCGGAGTTGCTGCGCTGATTGGCGGCATCATCGTGCTTGTCGCTGACGACGACGATCCGGTTAGCCCCTGAATCAAAAGGGGTTTGGGGGGATGGTTCGATTGATCGCCCTTTCCCAGAGTGAGCTTTTTTTATCCCGATAACACTGAAATTATCGCCTTTTTCGGGTTGCGCTCGCTGGAACCGTCGCCTAAGACGCGAATTGAACTGAAACACAGAATCTTCCTCAAGGAGGGCAAATAATGAAAATCCGTGGTGCTTTGGCTGCTCTGGCTGCCGTTACTCTCGCTGCCGCACCGGCAGTTGCTGAAGGCGAATTCTCGCGCGTTTCGGCTCCGGTTGAAGGTACTAGCGAAGCTGGTGGTGGTTCGGGCGCTGTCGTGCTCGGCATCTTCGCTCTCGCTGCTATCATCGGCGGCATCATCATTGCTGCTGGCAGCGACGATACCCCGATCAGCGCCTAACAGCTGCTGACAACAGAATTTCGAAAGCGGGGCCCTCGAGCCCCGCTTTTTTTGTGTGCTGAGAAGATGAGACGCCTGGTTTCGCGGTTGGGTGCCTAGGCAAGCGCGGATAGGCGCTCTCCAAAGGCGACCCGCCGTTTGCGCAGGACGCCTGCGGTAGACCGACTGGCCATCGGTGTTCAGGGAACCGTTGCTTCTTTCTCGTCCTGGCCAGCTTCACTCTCGGCAGCCCGGCGGCGCTTGCGCTCGGTCAGCCACATCAGCACCAGCGATGCCTCGAACAGTAGATAGAGCGGGCCGGCCAGGATCAGCTGCGAGCCGGGATCAGGTGGAGTCACGATGGCAGCGACTGCCACGACGCCGACAATGACATATCTACGCGCCTTGACGAACTGCGCCCGGCTGACAATCCCCGCCGCGTTGAGCAAGAGCAGCAATACCGGCAGCAGGAAGCTGATCCCGAATGCGAGGATAAACTGCATTGCCAGACCCAAGTAATTGCCTGCGCTCGGTAGCGCCTCGACATTGAGACCGCCGACCGTCCCTTCAAAGCCGAGAAACCAGCGGAACGCCGTTGGCATGACCACGAAATAGGCCAGAGCTCCACCAAGCGTGAACAGGATCGGTGTGGCGATGAGGAAGGGCAGGAAGGCCTTTTTCTCGCGTGCATAGAGACCCGGTGCAATAAACGCCCACATCTGGTTGGCGATGACCGGAAAGCTGACGAAAAAGGCTGCGAACAGGGCCACCTTCAGCTCGACGAAGAACACCTCGTATAGCTGGGTGAAGATCAGCCGCCCCTCCCCCTTCGGGAAGGCGTCGGTAAGTGGCCTTACAAGGAAGCCAAGAATTTCATCGGCGAAATAAAAGCATACTGCGAACGCGACGGCGAGCGCGAGCACGGATCTTAGCATTCGGCCTCGCAACTCGATCAGATGATCGAGCAAGGGGGCCTGCGTCTCGTCGATATCCTTGATAGCCATCGAGCCCAATCAGTCCTTCTTGTCCGACGGGGGCTCGAGCGTGTCGCGCGTCTCAGCCGTATTCCTCTCATTCGTACCGGTGTCGACTTCGGATCGCGCGTGGGCCAGCCTCGCCTCTGCCGCCGACAACGCTGTATCGCCTTCCTTGGGCGCAGCTTGTGGCAGCGGTTCCATCTGCTCTTCCGCGGGATGCGCTGCCATGATCGCCTCGTTCCGCTCACGCCATTTCCGGTCGAGGTCTTCCATCTCCGCCTCACGCACCATGGCGTCGAGGCCGGTTCGAAAATGGCTGGAGACACGCCGGATCTTGCCGATCCAACGTCCTGCCGTGCGCAGTGCAAGCGGCAGGTCCTTCGGACCAATGACAAGAATCGCGACAACCGCGACCACCAGCAATTCGAAGGCGCCGATATCAAACATGACGGCGTGCTACGCCTGCGCCTAAACCTGCTTGTCGGTCGGTTTGGTTTCGGAAGCGGCCGGAGCCTGCGCCTTGGGCGGCTCGATCTCGGCCGAAGGCTTGGCCGGCTCTTCGTCTTCCTTGAGACCTTTCTTGAAGCTTGAGACGCCCTTGCCGAAATCACCCATCATGTCGGAAATGCGTCCGCGCCCGAACAGGACGAGAATCACAACCGCGACGATAAGAATCTGCCAAATGCCAATCTGTCCCATGGGACCTCTTCCTCAATAGCTGGTTGCATCGAATATAGGGACTGCCGACGGCAAGCGCCAGTCAGGCTTGGCCGCTGGCATCTTCCTCGCCTGCGTCGGTTACGAGGGACGAAAAATCCTCATCCTCGGCAGGATCTTCCTCCGGATCATCCTGAATCCCGTCGCCATCTTCTCCGGTCAAGGCATCGAATGCCTCGTCGACCGGATCGAGCAGGCCCGCGGCCTTCAATTCATCAAGTCCGGGCAAGTCCTTGCGGCTGGACAGGCCGAAGTGTGCGAGAAAATCGGGGGTCGTGGTGTAGATCACTGGGCGACCTGGTACCTCGCGGCGGCCGGCGGCTCGGACCCAGCCTGCCTCCATTAGCACATCGAGCGTTCCCTTGGCAGTCTGCACCCCGCGGATTGATTCGATTTCAGCCCTGCTGACCGGCTCGTGATAAGCGATGATCGCGAGGACTTCGGTCGCAGCGCGACTAAGTTTTCGCACCTGTTCGCGTTCGCGCCGCAAAAGATGTGCGAGGTCGGGCGCGGTCTGGAAATGCCATTTCCTGGCTCGCTCGACCAATTCGATGCCACGACCATCATAGTTTTCCGCCAATGCCCGCAAGGCTTCGCGCACGTCGCCTACTTCAGCATCACCGAGGTGGGTAGCCAGAGATTCCACGCTCATCGGCTCTTCGGAGGCAAAAAGTGTAGCCTCGATAGCGCGCTGCATTTCATCGGGGGCGGTCATGTTTGCACCCGCCGTAAGCGCAACAGGCCGAACGCCTCGTCCTGGTGCAGCTCGGCCTTGCCCATCCGCGCCAGTTCAAGGGCGGCGACAAAGCTCGACGCCTTGGCGCTTCGGCGCAGTTGCGGATCGGCATGGGGCGGCAGGAAGTCCTCAAGAGCCATCCAGTCCAGCGTAACCCCGAGCATCGAGGATACCCGGTCGAGCGCGCTGTCGAGGGTCATGACCAGACGATCTGCAACCATGTGTACGACCGGAGCAGTGCGCGCCTTCACCTGGCCGTAGGCCTGGACTATATCGTACCATTCGGCCTGCCACTGGGTCTTGCGGTCGATCCGCAGTCCCTCCGGCGCCCCGCGCAGGAAGACGTCGCGCCCGATCCGGTCGCGCGCCATCAGCCGGGCAGCGGATTCGCGCATTGCGCCCAGCCGCTGCAACCGCAGTTGCAACCTGAGGGCGAGCTCTTCGGGGCTGGGATCCTCCTGCTCTTCCTTGGGCAACAGCAGCGATGATTTGAGAAAGGCTAGCCATGCCGCCATCACCAGGTAGTCGGCGGCCAATTCCAGCTTCAGCGCACCGGCCCGCTCGATATAGTCGAGATACTGGTCGACCAGCGCGAGGATCGAAATCTGCCGCAGGTCGACTTTCTGCCGCCGCGCCAGGTCGAGCAGCAGGTCGAGAGGCCCTTCCCAGCCGTCGATGGCGAGGTAGAGCGCCCCTTCGTCCTTGCTACCGGGTGCTGCGATACCGGCCCAGTCCCCGCTATCGCCGTCGCCGATTTCGCTGGAGACGATGAGCGACTCGTCGGTCATGCCGGTGTCCCCTCGACCCTGAGAAGTGCATCCCGCTTCGCCAGCAATTCGGCCTTTTCATCCTGTTCCGGAGCCTGCCGGGCCGCAAGAGCTCGTTCAAGACGGAGGACACTGTCTGCACGCATCGTCCCGCACTTCTGCGCAATCCCCTGCATATCGTCCATCTTGGCCCAGCAATTGAGCACGACATCGCATCCGGCCGCTATGGCGCGCTCACTCCGCTCCGGGATTGAACCGCTGAGTGCTTCCATGTCGATATCGTCGGTCAGCAACAGGCCATCGAAGCCAATCCGCTCGCGGATGATCTCCGAAATGATCGTGGACGAAAGTGTCGCCGGATTGTCCGCGTCCCATACCGGAAATAGCAGGTGCCCGGTCATGCCCACCGGAGTATCGGCCAGCGCCCGGAAAGGGGCAAGATCGGTCTCAAGCTGTTCTTCGCTTGCATGGACCGTGGGAAGGTCCTTGTGGCTATCGCAGGTGGTACGGCCATGACCGGGCATGTGCTTGATACACCCCAGCACCCCGCCCCTGCCAAGGCCATCGAGCACGGCACGCCCGATCGCTGCCACCTGCATCGGTTCGCTGCCAAAGGCTCGATCGCCAATCACATCATGCGCACCCGGCTGCCGCACATCGAGCGGCGGGTGACAATCGACACTGATCCCCACTTCGTAGAGGTCCAGCGCCAGTGCCTGTGCATTGACTCGCGCAGCTTCTATCGCAGTGGCCGGCGCCAGCTGATACAATCTGTCGAACACAGCGCCGGCCGGATAGGCCAGCCATTCAGGCGGACGCATCCGCGCGACCCGGCCGCCTTCCTGATCGATACAGATAAAAAGGTCGTCGCGCCCTTGCAGTTCACGCAATTCGTCGGTCAACGCACGGACCTGCGCGCGGCTTTCGATATTGCGGCCAAAAAGGATGTAGCCCGCCGGATCGGCGTCGCGGAAAAAGGCGCGTTCGTCCCCGGTCAGTGTCAGGCCGGTCGTGCCGAAGATGGCGGGCGTCATAAGAGGTTGAGACTCGCAAGAAAGCCCCCCCGCCGCAAGGGCCGGGGGGCTGAGCTTTGTGGATAGGTGCAACCCCGACGAAAGCCGGGATTCAGCCTATTTGACGATACAATCGACCCCGTCGGCCTTGAGCGCGGCGCACAATTGCCTGGCCGCCGCCTTGTCCCCGGCCAGCGCCTGCAGGCGATAAACCGTTCCGTTATCGATCCGCGCTTCCTCGACGCGGTATTTGAAACCGCTCAAGGCATCGCTTCGACGCGTGAGTTCGCGCCATTTTTCATCGGCACGCGAACGGTCGGCTATCGCCGAAACCTGCACCACCGTGCCCGGGGCCGCAGACGGGCCCGAAGAAGACGAGGTGCTGGGCGCATCGACGCTCGGCTTAGCGGTAGTGGGTGCCTTGGTCGGCGGAGCCTGCTCCGCTCCGTCGGCGATCCGTCCTTCGCGGGTCTGGCCTTCGCCAACCGCGGGTGCAACATCGCCGGTTCCGGCAAACTCCTTGCCGCCGGGTTCGTCGGGACGTTCCTTGTAAGGGCCGTCGTCGGCTGCAATCGTGCTGCCATCAGCGGCCAGTTCGGGATCCGGGCCGCGGCTGGTGAAGAACCAGAACAGTCCGATCAGCAAGCCAAGTGCGAGAAGGGCGAGGATGACGAATCCCACGATCCGCCCCGTGTCGACGCCTTCATCTTCCTCGTAATCGGAGGATTCGAGCCATGGCAAAGGCTCATCGTCGTCGAGGTCCAATTCTTCGACCGCGGTTTCATCTTGCTCGTACGCGTCTTCCGTCGTTTCGAGATCCTGCGCCTCGTCGCGTGGATCGTCGTCCCTGTCGCCAAGCCCCGTCATGCTACATCTCCTCCACAGCCTCGACCCCGAGCAGGCCCAGACCATTACGTATCACTTGCCCGATTGCAGCAAAGAGGAAAAGCCTCGCCGCCGAAAGCTCGGGATCCTGTGCCAGGATGACCCGTTTTGCCGGGTCATCATTGCCGAGATTGTAGAAGGAGTGGAAGGCGCTGGCGAGATCGTAAAGGAAAAACGCGATTCGGTGCGGTTCGCGCGCGCCAGCCGCAGCCTCAACAATGCGCGGGAATTGCGCCGCCTGCTTGACCAGTGTCCGCTCGTCTTCGCCCAGCCGCTCGAGCGCGTCGACAGAAGGGGCGAGCCCTTCAGCCTGCGCCTTGCGCATGGTCGAGCATATCCGAGCATGGGCATATTGCACGTAGAATACCGGATTATCCTTGGACGCCTCAACAACCTTGGCGAAATCGAAATCCATCTGCGCTTCGGGTTTACGGGTCAGCATGGTGAACCGCACAACGTCCTTGCCCACTTCGTCGACCATGTCGGCAATGGTTACGAAATTTCCCGAACGCTTGGACATCTTGACCGGCTCGCCGGCACGCATCAGCTGGACCATTTGCACGATCTTGATGTCGAATGGGATCGGCTTGCCCTGCCCCTCGCTCAGCGCTGCAACAGCAGCCTTGATCCGCTTGACCGTCCCGGCATGATCGGCACCCCAGATATCGATCAGCGCATCAGCCGCTTCGGCCTTCTGCATGTGATAGGCGAGGTCGGCGCCGAAATAGGTCCATTTGCCGTCGGATTTGCGGATCGGCCGGTCCTGGTCGTCGCCAAACTTGGTGGAGCGGAACAGCGGCAGCTCGACCGGCTCCCAGTCTTCGACCACCTTGCCCTTGGGCTGTTCGAGAACGCCGTCGTAAACCAGGTCCTGCTCGCGCAGCCAGACCTCAGCGTCGGCGGGTTTTCCGGCGGAATGCAACGCAGCCTCGGAGGCGAAAACATCATGCCGGATGCCTAGTTGTGCGAGGTCCGAGCGGATCATTTCCATCATCTGCTCGACCGCTTCGGCACGGAATATCGGCAGCCACTCGTCTTCGGATGAGCCAACAAACCTGTCGCCATGTTCGCGGGCCAGATGCTGGCCGACCGGGACCAGATATTCGCCCGGATACAGCCCTTCGGGGATGGTCCCGATATCCTCGCCCAGGGCCTCGCGATAACGAAGGTGCGCCGAACGGGCGAGTGTGTCGACCTGACCCCCGGCATCGTTGACGTAATATTCTCGGGTTACTTTATGGCCGGAAAATTCGAGCAAGCTTGCCAACGCGTCGCCGACCACCGCCCCGCGGCAGTGCCCCATGTGCATCGGACCGGTCGGGTTGGCCGAAACATACTCGATATTCACCCGCCGGCCGTCGCCTTGCACGGATCGGCCATAATCGTCGCCAAGCGAGGTGATGGCACGCAGCTCTTCCAGCCAGGCGTGATCGGCCAATCGCAGATTGATGAAACCTGGTCCGGCAATCTCCGCCGCTGTGATGTCAGGATCGCGTTGCAGATGCTCGACAAGCTTTTCCGCCAACGCGCGCGGATTGGTGGCAGCTTTCTTCGCCAGCACCATCGCAGCATTCGTGGCCAGGTCGCCATGCGAGGGATCGCGTGGCGGCTCGACCGCGACATTGCCGCGATCGACACCGGCGGGAAGCACGGCTTCGGCCTCAAGCGCGTTCAGGACGGCATCTATCTTCGCAGCAAAGGCAGCGTGGAGATTCTTGGTTTCGGACATATCGGTTTCAGGCCTGGTTGCGTTGGGGCACGCCGGCGCGGTTAGCCCCAATGGCCCCCAAGAGCAAAGCCGTTATGAAGCGGCCATCAGCGGGTGGCGTTGTAGGCCAGTTGATCCTCGCTCAACTGGAAGCCGACCAGAAGTTCGAAGGTCGCGCGCTGGAGCGCAGCGCGCACCTGCGGATCGGCCAACGGGTCGAGCGCCGCGTCTTGGTCCCCGGGCTTGCGCTTGCGGGTGATCCGTTCACGTACGTCGGCTGGCAGCGTCGCCTCGGCGCGATCGATGAAGGCGCCAGCCTGGCCGCTGGCGCTGGCCCGGGCCTGGCCATCGGCGAAGGCGACGCTAACGGTGCCAATCCGCTTGCTGACAACGGCGGAGCCACCGCGCAATACGGTTGCGAAATAGGGCAACTGAACGGTCCGAGCGCCGCGCGTATCGGCGCGGCTGGCCAGCACGTCGAAAGTGACATTGCTGTAAATCCGGTCGCCGGCACCTGCCTCGTCGCAGGTCGAGCGTACGTTGGTGATGGCGGCAGACACGTCGAGATCGCCGACAGTGCGCGAATCGGGCGAGCGGAAGGTCGTGATATCGCCGGTATAGTCGGGCACGCCCACCGACGGGCAGGCGCTACGCACGGCCGTCACCCCGACGCCTTCGGAGACGACGAGATCGCCTTCGTTCCGACAACCTGCGAGCACGACCAGGGCTGCGACAGGGATAAGCAAACGGAGATTGGGGGTCATTGAATATCCTTCGAACATGCGATCACGCGTGCCCTAGCGGGCAAGGCAGGAAAGCGCTAGAGGGCGGTCCATGAACGCGCCCTTTCCATCGCCTGGTGAAAGCCAGTCTGAAATGCCCGGCCTGCGGCTGCTTATCGCCGCTCCGCGCGGCTTCTGCGCCGGCGTCGACCGAGCAATTGAAATCGTCGAGAAGGCGATCGAGAAATATGGCGCGCCGGTCTACGTCCGGCATGAGATCGTCCACAACAAGTATGTTGTCGATTCGTTACGCGACAAGGGTGCGGTTTTCGTTGAAGAACTGGACGAGGTGCCCGACGGCGTGCCGGTCGTGTTCAGCGCACATGGCGTGCCAAAATCCGTCCCGGCCGAGGCCGAAAGCCGCAAGCTCCTGTATGTCGATGCTACCTGTCCTCTGGTGAGCAAGGTCCATCGCCAGGCCGAACGCCAGATCGAGAAGAGCCGTCATATCATCTTCGTGGGCCATGCTGGCCATCCAGAGGTGATCGGCACGATGGGTCAAGTCGAACCGGGCCAGATGACACTTGTCGAGACTGTCGACGATGTCGCAACCCTTCCCTTCGGGCCCGAAGACGAACTCGCCTATCTTACCCAGACCACGCTTTCGGTGGACGATACGGCTGACATCATCGCCGCGCTGGACAAGAAGTTTCCGCACATCCAGGGTCCCAAGGCCGAGGATATCTGCTACGCGACTTCCAATCGGCAAGCCGCAGTTAAACGGATCGCCCCGGACGCAGACCTGGTGCTGGTCATCGGCGCCCCCAATTCCTCCAATTCAGTACGCCTCGTCGAAGCCGCACAGCGGCTCGGCACCAACGCGAAACTGATCCAGCGCGCCAGCGAAATCCAGAAGGAATGGCTCGAAGGGGTCGAGACCATCGGACTTACCGCAGGTGCCTCGGCCCCGGAACAATTGGTCCGCGAAGTGGTCGACCGGTTATCGCTCTGGCGCGATGTGGAGGAATCCACGATCGCGGCGGCCGAGGAAAACATGGTCTTCAAATTGCCGCGCCAGCTGATGGACTGACCGGCCCGGTATGGCGGTCTATACCCACCTTCCCGCCGAGCAGATGGCTGCGTTGATCGGACAATACGATGTCGGCGCGCTGGTGTCCGCCAAGGGGATCGCAGAGGGTGTTTCCAACTCGAACTGGATGGTCGAAACCAGCGGAACCGGCAATGGGCCTGCGCGCTTCATCCTGACCATGTACGAGCGGCGCATTGCGCTCGCCGACCTGCCGTTCTTTCTCGACCTGCTCGATCATCTTTCAGCTGCTGGCGCCCCGGTGCCACGCACGATCCATGACAGCGCGGGCCGTTCGTGGCGAATGCTCGACGGCAAGGCGGTGGCGCTGATCGAATTTTTGCCCGGCGTTTCAATCGACACGCCGACCACGGCGCAGGCGCGCGCAGTGGGCGCAGCCTTGGCCAAAATGCATTTGGCAGCTCGCACCTTCCCGCAGGAACGTCCCAATCGGCTTGGTGTGTCGGCGAACCTCGCCACGCTCGAAATGTGCGGAACAGGCGCACTGGCGGGGATCGATCCGGCATTGCCGAATGTATTCGCACGCGGCCGCAAGCTGGCGGAAAATTGGCCTTACGACCTGCCGACGACTATCATTCACAGCGATCTCTTTCCCGATAACGTGTTGATGTTGGGCGACAAGGTAAGCGGGCTGATAGATTTCTACTTTGCCTGCACCGATTCCATGGCCTACGATTTGGCGGTCACCCACGCGGCTTGGAGCTTTACCCGGCCGGGTGCGCAATTCGATCCCGAGATCGGTTCGTCACTGGTCGAAGGATACGAAAGTGTTCGCCCGCTTTCGTCCCCCGAACGGGCAGCCTTGCCTATCCTGGCACAGGGTGCCTGCCTGCGATTCGTCGCCAGCCGGGCCGAGGACTGGATCGAAACCCCGGTAGATGCTCATGTGCGACGCAAGGACCCGATGGATTTCGTCCGAAAGTGGGACTTCTACGCCAATATGGGCGATCAGGCCTTCGCCTGAACCGCATTCGACGGTATGCGCACGATTTCATGAGGCATGTAGAGATTTTCACGGATGGCGCTTGCAAGGGCAATCCTGGCCCCGGGGGTTGGGGCGTCCTCTTGCGAATGGGCCGCCACGAGAAAGAATTGTCCGGCAACGAACCGGATACAACCAACAACCGCATGGAACTGCGAGCCGCTATCGAAGGTCTGAACGCGCTGATCGAGCCGTGCGAGGTGACTTTATACTCCGACAGCAAATACGTCGTCGACGGCATTACGAAGTGGGTTCACGGCTGGAAGAAGCGCGGCTGGGTCAATGCCAGCAAGAAACCGGTCCGCAATGACGACCTATGGCATGAACTTATCGAAGCCGAACAGCGCCATCGCGTGACGTGGCGCTGGGTCAGGGGCCACGACGGTCACACTGAAAATGAGAGGGTCGACCGCCTCGCGAGCGATGCGGCCGACCTCTTGGCAAGCTGAACAGCCTGCCCTGTCCTGGGCGATGATTAGCTGTTGTCTTCGATATCAGCACCCGGTCCGTTCTTCTTGAAGGATTCGATCGCGTTCTTGGCGCTGGCCTTGCTCGAATAGCCCTCGGTGGAAAACATCACCTCGGAATTGTATTTGAAGCGAACCCGAAATTCGCCCTTCTTGTCTTTCCAGATTTCGAACTTGTGAGCCATTTCAATCCTCTCATTGATGGTTGGACCATGCATCCCCCCAAGGACGCGACCTCTTGACCGAGGCTAGCGGAACCGGTCCGGTGTATAAAGGGCCTGATCCACATCTCGGGTTACGTCGTCAGGCGGAAGACCAAGCAATATCTGGGCTCCAAGCCGAGCAGCTGCCGGAGCGGTCTGTATGCCAAAACCGCCTTGCCCGGCGAACCAGAAGAACCCATCCGTGCGCGGGTCCCACCCGTAGACGGGCAAGCGGTCGGGAGCGAAGCTGCGTAGGCCAGCCCATTTGCGTTCTACTTTACGCACCTGCCAGTCGACGACGTTCTGAAACCGGTCGATAGCCTCGGCAACCGCCAGTTCCTCCGGTGCAGCATCGCATGGCGGGCTGGGCACTTCATCATGAGGGCTGAGCCAGAGCTTGCCTGCTTCGGGCTTGAAATAGAACTGCCCTTCAATGTCGAGCACCAGCGGCTGGTCGGCCTTCGGCGCAGGCTCGGTCACTAGTTGGGCTACCGTGCGGAGCATGGGTTGAATGCCTATTGGCTGCGCACCTGCCATGCCGGCCAGCGTATCGGCCCATGCTCCGGCCGCATTGACGAGCGTGGTAGCCGTCCAGTCCCGGCCATCTTCGGCGCGCATCCGCCAATGCCCCTCCTCGCGCAGAACCGAAGCAATCCGCGCCCGGCATTTCAGCGAGACCCCTCGTCGCCGGGCCTGACCAAGATAATGCTGATGCAAACCGGCCACGTCGATATCGCTACAAAGCGGCTCCCACACCGCTCCGACCCAGTCTTCCCTCAGACCTGGCACCATCGCTGCCAACCGTTCCTGACCGATCCTCTCTATGGTCGCGCCGGTGTCTGCGAAACGCCGCATGAATGCATCGAGGGCACCGAGACTGGTCCGCCGCGCGACATACAACGCACCGCGCGGGCTGAGAAACCCGTGCTCCCGCAAGAATGCTCCTGATGCCAGAGTGAGCGGCACGATTTGCGGGCCACCATAACATTCTTCCCAGAACGCAGCCGAACGCCCCGTGGTATGATAACCCGGCACGTCCTCGGCCTCGAGCAGCAGTACCTTTGCTTGGTCGGCACATTCGGCAGCGAGGCTCGCGCCGGCCATACCTGCCCCGATAATGGCAATGTCGAATTCAGCCATGCCTGCGGTCGCCAGTCAGTCCTGCCCCGGGGCGACCCGGTCCAGGAAATCCGCGATGCCGGCCATTGCCCTGTCGCGCACTTCGTCGACTTCGCGCAGAATTTCGTGATGGGCTTCTTTGCCAAAGGCCATCAGTTCGCCGTTCGGTAAACGCTCCGCGGCTTCAACAATCCGCGCATAACCCACCAGCTTGTCGTTTGATGTGCCGAGCAGCAGGACCGGAGTCTCTATGGTTTCGAGCCGGCTCGGCGCGAACAATGTCCGCATGGAGGCATAGGCGCGTTCAACCCAACCCCAACTGCCCGGCCCCATGACCAGTTCGGGCCGGTTTTCCCGCCACCACAATTCGTCGGCATAGCGGTCCTCGTCATGTGTCAGCAGGCCAAGCCTTCCAGCCGGGGTTTCACCTGGCTTCTCGCTCCACTTCCAGGCCGGACGGCGCGGATCGCCAATGCGGGCCATCAGGCGAGCCACGGCATGGGTCAAGCCGATCGGCAGGAACTGGGCGACGAAACCGAGCATGGGAGCCGAAAGGACAATGGCATCGGGATCAACGCGCCGGTCTGCCACCGCGCGAAGGACCAGGTGTCCGCCCATCGAATGGCCGGCCAGGATATGCGGGCCGGGCGTGCTAGCTTTCCACGCCTTCCACAAGGCTGCCAGATCATCGACCCAGATAGTAAAATCGGCAACGTGCCCGGTGACCTCGTCAGCACCAAGCCGGCCCGAGGCGCCCTGCCCGCGCCAATCGACGGCGGTGACGCGCCAGCCGGCGCGGTGCCATTGGTCGAGGGTTTCGAGATACTTTTCGTAATGGTCGCCGCGCCCGGGCAGAAACAGGATCGACCCGCGCTTCGCCGCGTCGCTGCTCCCCGGCCAGTCGATCCGGCGGATCCCGTGCCCGTCGGGCAGAACGAAATTGCTTTCTTTTGCAGACGCGGGAATCGCACGCCGATCGAACGGCTGGTCCGGCGTTTCGCTGCTGGCTGTCTCGCGATGGCTAATGGCGAACCTCCGGCCTTGGTTACTTTTTGGTAAGCGATGACCTGTAGCACCAGCATGTAACGGGGGCCCACGGGGGTAAACATGCTAGCCGAATATCTTCACTACGCACTGCTCGCAGGCTTGGCAATCGCCCTGCTTGTCGCGGCGTTTACCGACCTCAAAAGGCGCCAGATCGACAACTGGCTCAATGCCGGCATCGCACTGGGAGCCCCTCTGTTCTGGTGGACCAGCGGGCTGGAACTTTGGCCCGATATCGCCTGGCAACTCGGGATCGCAATCGCGACCTTCGCCCTGTGCGCCGGATTGTTCGCACTCGGCTGGATGGGCGGCGGTGACGTCAAGCTCCTGACTGCGCTGGCGCTGTGGATCGCACCGCTGCTGTTCCTGCGGCTGCTCATCATCATGGCATTGGTAGGCGGTGTTCTGACGCTCCTGTTCGGGATGTGGCACTTCATGCGCCGCCAGAAGGAACGCCTGGCAATTCCCTATGGCGTGGCGATCTCTGCTGCCGCCTTGTGGATCATTTCCACCGAGTATCTCTTTTTCGCCAACGACGTGTCCGGCCAGCAGCTGCTGGCGGGGTGAACCCGATTTTAACCATTAGGGCCGTAGAGACGGCAACTATACCTGCCCGCGATTTCAGCGGGATCGAATGAAGGGGGCTTGATAGCCATGGACAGGAAGAAGCTGGTTCTGCTGCTCGCAGCGCTGATTATCGCGGTAGGAACCGCACTGGCAGCGCGTAGCATGTTCGCTGGGGCCTCCACACCGCAGGCAGAGGCGGCCGTACAGGAACCGCGAGGGCCCAAGGTACTGGTCGCTCAGCGTGGTATGCCGGTCGGCACCATCATTACCGCTGACGCGCTGGGTTTCCAGCGGTGGCCGGAAGAGCTGGTGCAGGACGCCTACTTCATCGAAGGTGAATCCGATATCGCTCAACTGCTGGGTACGGTGGTCCGCCACCCGATCACGGCAGGTGAGCCCGTCACCCAAGGCTCGCTCGTGCGGCCCGGCGATCGTGGCTTCCTGGCTGCGGCGCTCGGCCCGGGCATGCGTGCTATTACCGTCCCTGTCTCCGCCAACACCGGCGTTGCCGGCTTCGTCTTCCCGGGCGACCGTGTTGACCTGATGTTGACGCAGGCCGTCAAGGGCGGTGACAACGACGCCGGACTCAAAGCCACCGAAACCATTCTCCGCAACCTGCGGGTGCTCGCTACCGATCAGCAAACTGAGCACACCTCGACCGAGGACGGCAAGACCGTGGTTCGCGCCTTCCGCACCGTCACTCTCGAAGTGACGCCCAAGATTGCGGAAAAGGTTGCCGTGGCCCAGACGATAGGCACGATCAGCCTCGCGCTGCGCTCGATCGCCGACAACCAGGCCGAGCTCGAACGCGCAATCGCATCGGGTGACGTCAAGATCCCTGATGGTGTTTCGAAGGAAGAAGAAGAACGTATCCTGCAGGCGGCCATGAACGCGCCGAATGACGGACCGACGTCCTACGTCACCGGTGGAGACGTCTCGCGCTTCCAAAATTCATCCCTGCCCCGCAGCAAGGAAGATCGGACCCAGGCCGCAGCTGCTGCCTTCATCGAATCTTCCAGGAATGATGGCGGTATCAAAGGGCAGGTCGTCGTCCGTGCGTTGCCGACTGTCCGCGTGACCCGCGGCAAGAATTCGCAGGATGTCGAAGTGGGTGCCACGGGCCGCGTGTTGAGCGGCAAACGCGAAAGCATCAACGACGCAGCCAAGGTCATCCCGATGGCCAGCGGCACGGTCCGGTGAGCCAGATCATGATCCACAATGCTAACCCTACCCGCAGCCGAACCTACACGGCACCTACTCAACCGAGGGGCAACTCCATGAAACGTCGCCTGATTGCCAAAGCGCTCATGCTCAGCATTGCTGCGCTGCCGATCGTGGCATCGCCAAGCACTGTGGCCAACGCCCAGTCGGTCGTGAAGCCGTCGCAGGACGTGGTCCTGTCGATAGGTCGCGGCGAACTGATCAGCATTCCTGGTGCGATGACCGATGTCTTCGTTGCCAATGATGCTGTAGCCGATGTGCAGGTCAAGTCGCAGCGCCAGCTCTATGTCTTCGGCAAGTCCGGCGGCGAAACGACGATCTACGCCAGCAATGCCAGCGGAGACGTGATCTGGGCCGCCAACGTGCGGGTCGGTTCGAATATCGACAGCCTCGACCAGATGATGACCCTGGCCATGCCGGAAGCCCGCATCGCCACTGCCACCATGGGCACTAACACCGTTCTCCTCACGGGTACGGTTGCAGCACCCGAGGACGCAGCAGAGGCAGAACGCCTGGTGAGAGCCTTTCTGGGCGAAGAAGCCAACGTCATTAGCCGGTTGAAGATGGCAACGCCGCTGCAGGTCAACCTGCAGGTGCGAATTGCCGAAGTTAGCCGCTCGCTGGTTCGCGAAATCGGGTCTAACCTGACCACTCGTGACAATACCAACGGTTTCCTGTTTGGCGTCAACCGCGGTCGTAGTTTCGGGAACATCACCGATCTCGACACCTCGAACTTCCCTACCCTCGATGCTTCGAGCCAGTTCGGCTTGCCAGCTGGTTCTATCAGCCTGCCGTTCAATCCGCAGACTGGACGTTTCGTCACCGGCGGGGCTGAATTCCCGGTCGCGGGCAACAACCCGGGCCAGACTGCGCTCAACTTCGCGGGCCGCCTGTTCGGCCTCGACATTGCCAGCGCTTTCGACGTGGGTGAACGGCTTGGTCTGATCACAACGCTGTCGAACCCCAACCTGACCGCGCTCTCGGGCGAAACCGCGACCTTCCTGGCCGGTGGTGAATTCCCGATCCCGATCAGCCAGGGCCTGGGCACGACATCGATCGAGTATCGCAACTTTGGCGTCAGCCTGAGCTATTCGCCGACAGTTCTTGCCAATGGTCGGATTTCGATCCGGGTCCGCCCGGAAGTGTCCGAGCTGTCGAGCCAGGGTGCCATCACCCTCAACGGCTTCCAGATCCCGGCGCTGACGACCCGGCGGGCCGAAACCACGGTCGAGCTCGGCTCTGGCCAAAGCTTCATGATCGCTGGCCTGATGCAGAACAGCTCACAGAACTCAATCGAAAAGACCCCGGGCCTCGGCGACGTGCCGATCCTAGGCAACCTGTTCCGTTCGACCTCGTTCAATCGCGGCGAGACCGAGCTGGTAATTGTGGTCACGCCGTACCTGGTCAAGCCGGTCGATGCGAACGAGATCAAGCTGCCGACCGATGGATATCAGGCGCCCAACGAACTTCAGCGCACGCTGGGATTCAAGGCAAATGACGGGATCACCGGCGGTGATCGACCCAAGCCGACAGCACAGGACCGCGACGCTCCGTCGCCTGCCGTATCGCGCATTGATCCGGCCGCCGTCCTGCCTGCACCCGAGCCCAAGCGCGACCGCAGCGCACAAAAGAAGAAGAAATCGAAGGCCAGCGAGCGCACCGCCGCTGCCGCCCCCGGTTTCAGCCTGAAGTGAGGGAAGTGAGAACCATGCCCACTATCAAAGCCAAATATGCAGGGGCACTAGCCCTGTCGCTCGGCCTCTCGCTGGCTGCCTGTGGCGGAATGCCGCAGAACCGGACGGTTTATTCGACCAAGCAGCCGGTCGTCGAGCGGACCAATTACACGCTCGACGTTGCTGCCGGACCTGGCGGCCTTTCGATCCCCGAACAGCAACGGCTGTCCGGCTGGTTCGAAGCCATGGACCTGCGCTACGGTGACCGCGTCTCGCTCGAGGACCCGATGATGAGCCAATCGACCAAGGACGCCGTTGCGGCGCTCGCCGGTCGCCACGGTATCATCCTCAGCGACGGTGCTCCGGTCACTTCGGGTTATGTCCAGCCGGGCAATGCCCGCGTGGTCATCACCCGCTCGACCGCCAGCGTTCCGGGTTGCCCGGACTGGTCGGTCCAATCGGACATGAATTATACCAATGGTACGCACCCCGGTTACGGCTGCGCCGTCAACGGCAACATGGCCGCGATGGTCGCCGATCCGGAAGACCTCGTCAGCGGCGACAAGGGCTCGGGAGAGACCTACGTCCAGCGCGGTAGCCGTGCTGTAGATGCTTATCGTGAAAAAGCCCCCGAGGGTGCAACCGGCGCATTGCCGAGTGCCCAGGGTGGCGGCGGCAATCAGGGAGGCCAGTAATGAACGCGCCATGGAGCGCCGGGATGCCCGGCAATCGTGATCCTTTCG
Organism: Qipengyuania sp. CAU 1752; assembly: GCF_054482615.1. NCBI lineage: Bacteria > Pseudomonadati > Pseudomonadota > Alphaproteobacteria > Sphingomonadales > Erythrobacteraceae > Qipengyuania > Qipengyuania sp. CAU 1752. Next base: position 2,470,573 of record NZ_JBTLRE010000001.1, read on the forward strand.
CCGCCTATATCTGTGATGATACCGCGCTGGATATCCTGCGCCCGGTCATTATCGAGATGGGCTGGCAACCGGAGAAGTGCAACAAGGGTGGACTGCGCAACGCCGTCCAGTCGCTATCGGTAGCGGCGAGCCCCAATATCTTGATGGTCGACCTGTCGGAGAGCGGTGATCCGCTCAACGATATCAACGCCCTGGCCGAGGTTTGCGAACCAGGCACGGTCGTGGTCGCGATCGGCCAGGTCAACGATGTTCGCCTTTATCGCGACCTGCTCGCGAGTGGCATTCACGACTATCTCCTGAAACCGCTTTCGGCAGGCCAGTTGCGCGACGCGCTGAACCAGGCGCAAACCGTGTTCGCCGCCCCCAAGGGCGCCGATCAGGAAACCGCCAAGCGGCACATCTCGACCGCTGTTGTCGGAACGCGCGGCGGTGTGGGTGCCTCCATGATAGCGACTTCGCTGGCATGGCTGTTCAGCGACGATCACAAGCTGCCGACTGCGCTGCTTGACCTCGACGTCCACTTCGGGACCGGTGCCCTGGCGCTGGATCTGGAACCGGGCCGAGGGCTGACCGATGCAATCGACAATCCGAGCCGGATCGACGGCCTGTTCATCGAACGCGCCATGATCCGCGCCAACGATAACCTGGCCATCCTTTCGGCCGAGGCCCCGATCAACGCGCCGCTGATGACCGATGGCTCTGCATTCGTGCAGCTGGAGGAGGAATTCCGCCAAGCGTTCGAAATGACCATGATCGACCTGCCGCGCAACATGCTGATCAATTTCCCGCACTTGCTCGCCGACGTGAATGTTGTCGTGCTGGCGACGGAAATGACGCTGGCATCGGCGCGCGACACGATCCGACTGCTGTCGTGGCTCAAAACCAATGCCGCCCACGCCCGTCCGATCATTGTCGCCAACAAGGTGCAATCGGGCACAGTGGAGATCAACAAGGCCGATTTCGAAGCCTCGATCGAGCGTAGCATCGACTTCCAGATCCCTTACGATCCAAAGTCGGCCACCAATGCTGCAAAGTTGGGCCAGGTATTTTCCGACGCGAATCCCGGCGCCAAGTCGAGCCAGGTTCTCCGCCAGCTTGCCGAACGTATCATCGGCACCAGCGACGAAGATGCCGATGACGAAGCGGACAAGAAGAAGGGCTCGCTGCTTGGCGGCTTCGACTTCAAGTCGCTGCTCAAGAAGAAAGAGCCCGCCGAAAAGGCTCCGGCAGAATAGTTTGAATGTCGCGGCGACGGGCCTGGCCCGTCCCCACCGCGAGGGTCAGGAAAGACCAGAAAGGCAATTAGCGCATGAGCATTCTGCAGCTCCTGCTATTCGGAGGCGGCCTGATGGCCCTGATGGTTGTCGGCTATGCCGCGCTGGCAGGTCCTTCGGCGGCCAAGGAAAGCCAGCGGCGTCTCAATGCCGTGCGCTATCGTCACTCCGAAAGCACCGACACCAAGGTCGAATCGCAACTTAAGAAGGCGATCGCGGCCCGCAAACCCAAGGCCCACAAGGTCGCCGGTTCCAATTCCCGCATCGAGGCGCTGGAAATCCGGCTTGACCGGTCCGGCAAGGGCTGGACCGTCAGCCAGTATTTCTACGCCAGCCTCGGCATCGCCTTGGGCGTCGCGGTCCTGATCTACCTGCGCAGCGGGGCTGCATTGCTGGCTCTCGTGGTCGGCACGGTGTTCGGGGCCGGTTTGCCCCACTTCGTTGTAGGTTACTTTATCAAGAAGCGGACCGGGGACTTCAACGCCAAGTTTCCCGATGCCATCGAGCTGCTCGTGCGCGGTCTGCGCTCGGGTCTGCCGGTGACCGAGACCCTGGGGATCGTGGCGCAGGAAGTGCCCGGCCCAGTTGGTGCAGAATTCAAGTCCATCGTCGAGCGGACAAAGATCGGCAAGTCGATGGAGGAAGCCTTGCAGGAAACCGGCGACAAGCTGGGAATTCCGGAATTCAACTTCTTCTGCATCACGCTCGCTATCCAGCGTGAAACTGGCGGCAACCTGGCCGAGACGCTTTCGAATCTTTCGGAAGTTCTCCGCAAACGCAGCCAGATGAAGCTCAAGATCCGCGCCATGAGCTCGGAATCGAAAGCTTCGGCTTATATCGTGGGCGCCCTGCCCTTCATCGTCTTCACCATGATTTGGTGGATCAATCCCAGCTATATCGGCGGCTTTTTTACCGACGAACGGCTGATTGTGACCGGCCTAGGTGGCCTGGTCTGGATGAGCATCGGTGGATTCATCATGGCCAAAATGGTCAGCTTCGAGATCTAAGGGGAGATCAGAGACATGCTTTTGAACTCTCCCGGACCCACGCTGCTTGGCGTCGATGTTATCCTGGCCGGCACGGTGCTGGCCGGGGTCGCAGCCCTGGCCGTGATGATGGCGATTTATGCCGCCGTCACCGTGAAAGATCCGATGGCCAAGCGTGTACGCGCGCTCAACGAACGTCGAGACGAGCTGAAAGCCGGCATCGTCAAGGCGAGCGGAAAGAAGCGCCAGAGCCTCGTTCGCAAGACCGAGGGCACCGAAAAGGTCAAGGACACGCTGCAGAACATGAAGGTTCTGCAGAAGAGCCAGATCGAGATCATCCAGCGCAAGCTGGCCCATGCCGGCATCCGTAACAAGGAACTGGCGGTGTTCGTCATCGGCGCGCGGCTGATCTTGCCGCTGGTGCTGGGCGGGCTGACGGCATTGGTCGTCTATGGCATGGACTTCTTCCCCGATTGGGGCAGCTTCAAGCGCTATGGCGCCCTCGTGGCGGCGATGGGCCTCGGCTACAAGGGACCCGAACTCTACCTCAAGAACATCTCCAACAAGCGGACCGATGCCATTCGCAAAGGCCTGCCTGACGCACTCGACCTGTTGGTCATCTGCGCCGAAGCCGGCCTCACCGTCGATGCCGCCTTCAACCGCGTTGCCAAGGAATTGGGTCGTGCCTACCCCGAACTGGGCGATGAATTCGCGCTCACGGCCATCGAGCTGTCCTTCCTCAACGAACGCAAGCAAGCCTTTAACAACCTTGCCTACCGCGTCGACCTGGAAGCGGTGAAGGGCGTGGTCACGACCATGGTCCAGACCGAACGCTACGGTACGCCGCTGGCTTCGGCGCTGCGTGTGCTGTCGGCCGAATTCCGTAACGAGCGGATGATGCGTGCCGAGGAAAAGGCTGCGCGTCTGCCAGCCATCATGACCGTGCCGCTGATCCTGTTCATCCTGCCGGTGCTCTTTATCGTGATCCTCGGGCCGGCGGCCTGCTCGATCAGCGACGCATTCGGAATGTAACAAGCTTCCCCACCCCGGGAAAAGGAAACGGCGGCGAACCTCGGTTCGTCGCCGTTTCTATTTTGCCGCCAGTTCTATCCCATTGGCAGCCGCCCGCATCCGGGACAGCAGGTTGCGCAACTGCGCCTGCTCTGCATCGGTGAAAGGTTCGAGCAATTGCCGTTCGACATCGCGCGCGAGTGGCATGATCTGTCCATAGATGGCGCGCCCGGCATCGGTTAGCGCGACATGATGACTGCGTCCGTCGGCAGCATTGGGCCGCCGCTCGATCAGCGAGCGCTTCTCCAGCACCTTGCAGGCGCGGTTCACGGCCACCTTGTCCATCACGGTTAGCTCGGCCAGTTCGCGCTGGGTGCGTGCCGGCGCTTCTCCCAGTACGGCCATGATCCGCCATTCGCTGATCTTGAGTTCGAAACGGGCCTGGTACAGCTCGGCAATCCGCGCGCTGACCGCGTTCGACGCGATCGAGAGCTGGTAGGGCAGGAAATCCGCCAGCAAGGGCACGGTCTTGATATCGCTCGCCATGGCCTTAGTTTCCAACGAAACCATTCGATTGGCAAGCCACCGTCATGCCTGGTCAGCCCAGGACCCGTCCGGCCACAGCATCGAGCCGGGCGACGAGCGCCGGATCGCGTTGTTCGGGCGCGGTAATGATGGCGTATTCAAGCGCCGTATCGTGGGGGCTCGGCTCGCGCGCGGCGGGCAAGGCAGCTATCATTTTCTGCAAAGTTTGGCGCGCCCGGTCGGCATTGGCCTGCAACACGGCCAGGATATCGGCGGTTTCGACGCCGGCTTCCTCGTCGCGCCAGCTGTCGTAATCGGTGACCATGGCGAGCATGGCGTAAGGCAGCTCGGCCTCGCGAGCGAGGCGCGCTTCGGGCATCCCCGTCATGCCGATCACGTCCCCGCCCCATCCGCGGTACATCCGGCTTTCGGCACGGGTCGAGAATTGCGGTCCTTCCATCGCCACATAGGTTCCACCACGATGGACGGTCGTCCCAGCCGCCTCCGCCGCATCGGCCGCGATGCTGGAGAGCCGCGCGCAGACCGGATCGGCCAACGCGACATGTGCGACCAACCCTTCCCCGAAGAAGCTGGATGCGCGCCCATGCGTGCGATCGATAAACTGGTCGACGGCGACGAAGCTGCCCGGCACCATTGCCTCACGCAACGAGCCGATGGCGCTGATGGCCAGCAGGTCGGTCACCCCGCAGCGCTTCATCACGTCCACGTTGGCCCGGTAATTGACGCTGTCCGGCGAAATCCGGTGCCCGGCCCCATGGCGCGCCATGAAGGTCAGGCGGACATTGCCGATATGCCCAGTCGTTACCGGACCCGACGGCGCGCCAAACGGGGACGACACTTCGATAACCTGCTGTTCCTCGAGCGCTATGCCTTCGTAAAGGCCCGATCCGCCGAGGACGCCGATATGCCAATTGTTCTGGCTCACTTGTATTCGGGCTCCTGCCACCAGGGATAGAAATCGGGCATGTCCTCACTGACCTTACCCGGATAGTCGGGATCACGCTTTTCGAGGAAGCTGGCAATACCTTCCTTGGCATCGGCCCCGCGCGACAGGCGATAGATCGCCCGGCTGTCGATCCGGTGCGCCTCCATCGGGTGATCGCCCGAAGACAGCCGCCACATCATTGCCCGGGTCATCGCGACCGAAACGGCCGAGGTATTGTCGGCAATTTCGCGTGCAATACTGTGCGCTGCGTCCATCAATTCTGCCTGCGGATGGACCGAACGAACCAACCTGCCGTCCTTCGCTTCCTGCGCATCGAAAACCCGGCCCGAAAGCACCATTCGAGCGCCTGGCTGACGCCGACAAGCCGGGGCAGAAACCAGCTCGAGGCCGCTTCGGGCACGATGCCGCGCCGTGCAAAAACGAAGCCATAGCGTGCGGTATCTGCTGCCAGCCTTATGTCCATCGGCAGCTGCATGGTCGCACCAATGCCAACTGCCACGCCGTTACAAGCTGAAATCAGGGGCTTTTTTGCATCGAACAATCGCAGCGTCAGCCGCCCACCCCCGTCGCGCACGCGTTGGTCGGAAAGATCATCTACCTCGGTCGGATCGGAGAAGACCCTGCCCCCGCCCTCGGGCGTCAAATCGGCCCCGGCGCAAAAGGCGCGATCGCCCGCGCCTGTGAAGATCACTGCGCGAATATCGTCGTCGGCATCGAGATCGTCCATCGCAGTGATGATTTCCTGCATCATCACATTGGTGAAAGCGTTCATCTTCTCCGGCCGGTTGAGCGTGACTGTGGCGATGCCGTCCGCCTTGTCGACCAGGATCTGGGTAAAATCGGCCATCATTATTCGCTCCCGAATCCTACAGGATGGAACACATGGAACACTGTCCTGGAGAAGAAAACAGCGCCCCGGTCCCGGCGTGGAAGATTGCGGGATCGAGACGCTGCAAATATCATCGCGGCAAGCTAGCGCCCGCCGCTGCGGTAGGAAAGTCCACGCTCAGCGCGGCGCCATCCGGATAGCACCGTCGAGACGCACGTCCTCGCCGTTGAAATAGCCGGTTTCGATCATGCACACGGCCAGCTTGGCGTATTCGTGCGGCTCGCCGAGCCGCTTGGGGAACGGGACCGATGCGGCCAGCGCTTCCTTCACCTGCGGCGGAGCGGCATTCATCAGCGGGGTGTTGAAGATACCCGGCAAAATGGTGTTCACGCGGATGCCTTCGCGCATCAGGTCGCGCGCGATCGGCAAGGTCATGCCAACGATGCCGCCCTTCGATGCCGAATAGGCCGCCTGGCCGATCTGGCCATCCTCGGCAGCCACGCTGGCGGTGTTGACGATTGCGCCCCGGTCGCCTTCGTCGCTGAGCGGATCAAGGCTCATCATTCCTGCCGCCGACTTGGCAATGCAACGGAACGTGCCGATCAAATTGACCTGGATCACGAAATCGAAGGCCGAGATCGGGAAGTGCTTGATTTCGCCGGTTTGCTTGTCGCGGCTGGCGGTCTTGATGGCGTTGCCGATGCCGGCGCAATTGACCAGGATACGCTCCTGCCCATGGGCCTCGCGAGCCTTGGCAAAACCGGCGTCGACATCCTCGTCGCTGGTCACATTGACCTTGCAGAAGACGCCGCCGATGTCCTTGGCCACGGCTTCACCCTTCTCTTCGTTCATGTCGAAGATGGCGACCTTGGCGCCCTTGGCTGCCAGTGCGCGGGCGGTGGCTTCGCCGAGGCCGGATGCGCCGCCGGTGACGACTGCGGGGGTATTGGCTGAAACTTCCATAGCGGATTTCCTCTCGAGTTTGATGGGTGTCTAGACGGCTTCGATGATGGTGACATTGGCGACACCGCCGCCTTCACACATCGTCTGCAGCCCGTATTTCTTGCCGTGGCGATGGAGCGCGTGGACCAGCGTGGCCATAAGCTTGGTCCCGCTCGCGCCGAGCGGATGGCCCAGCGCAATTGCGCCGCCATGAACGTTGAGCCGTTCAGGATCGCCGCCGGTATGCTTGAGCCAGGCCATCGGTACCGGGGCGAAGGCTTCGTTGACTTCATACAGGTCGATATCCGCGATCTTCATGCCCGCACGCTCCAGCGCCTTGTCGGTCGCGAACAGCGGTTCTTCCAGCATGATGACGGGATCGCCGGCGGTGACTGTCAGATTGTGGATGCGCGCCAAGGGCTTTAGCCCATGCTGCTTGAGGTAGTCTTCGCTGACCACCAGCACCGCGCTCGACCCGTCGCAGATCTGGCTGCTCGATGCAGCGGTGATGATGCCGTCGGGACTGATCAGCTTTACCCCGGCAATGCCCTCCAGCGTCGCGTCAAAGCGGATGCCCTCATCCACCGTGTGCATGTCGGTGCCTTCAGGTGTCTCGATCTCGACCGGCACGACCTCGGCTTCGAATGCGCCGCTCTCGGTCGCCTTGATGGCCTTGGCATGGCTGCCCAGCGCAAAACTGTCGAGCTGGTCTTTGGTAAAGCCGTGCTTCTTGGCAATCATCTCGGCGCCCATGAACTGGCTGAACTGGATGCCGGGGAATTTCTCCTGCAGTCCGGGTGACATGTAGTGCCCAAGGCCTCCCTTCATGTGGAAGGTGGCGTTGCTGCCCATCGGCACGCGGGTCATGCTTTCTACTCCGCTGGCGATGACCGCGTCCTGCGTCCCGCTCATCACCGCCTGTGCGGCAAACTGGATTGCCTGCTGGCTTGATCCGCACTGGCGGTCGATGGTGACGGCCGGGGTTGATTGCGGCAGAGTTTTGGAAGCGAGAACGCCCATGCGGCCGATCTGCATCGCCTGCTCGCCGGCCTGGCTGACGCAGCCGGTCACGACATCGTCGATCGCCTTGGGATCGATCCCGCTGCGCTCGACCACCGCATCGAGGGATCTGGCCAGCAAATCGACCGGGTGGATCCCAGCAAGGCGGCCACCGCGCCGCCCACCGGCAGTACGAACGGCTTCGACGATATAGGCTGCTGGCATCAATCTATCCTCTCATGCGTTGCAATTTGCCACCTGCCTAGGGTCGGCTTACGTTTACGTCAACCGGCCAGGTCTGACAGTTGGTGGCAGGCAGCTTGCCAATTCGCGCCCTGACCGCATAAAGCGCAAGCACAATCATGGCCAAGAAGCTTTTCGAGATTAACCCGGATCTGGACCGGGAGGAACTGGCAGCGCGCTTTGCCCGCGACACGCGGGTGCAGGTGCGCGATTTCCTGACCCGTGAGACTGCCGAGGAGATCCGCACGATTCTGCAGAAGGCGACGCCCTGGGGTATCGCTATGCAAGCGGAGGGTTCACAGTTCTCCGGCCCGCAGCAATTCCTGCCCAAGGACCTGGCAACGCGCGAAGGACAGCAGAAGGCGCAGGCGGTGGGGGCGGCGACCGATGAATCGGCGGCCAAGGGCAATTACGCCTTTCGCTATGCCCAGTACCCGATCCTGCAGGCTCTGCAGGAAGGTTGGGCGCCCGGCAGCCCGCACGAGCTGATCCTGGAATATATCAACGCCCCTGACTTCATCCAGTTGGCGTGCGACATCACCGGCTTTGCCGATCTGAAAAAGGCCGACGGACAGGCGACATTGTTCGCCAAGCAGCAGTTTCTCGGCCGCCATATCGACAGCCACGTCGCCGAAGGGTGGAAGGTGGCCTATGTCATGAACTTCACCATCGATGACTGGCATCCCGACTGGGGTGGCTACCTCCAGTTCCTCGACGACGAGGGCAATATCGAGCAGGGCTTTCTGCCGCGGTTCAACTCGCTCAACCTGCTCAAGGTGCCGCAAGCGCATTCGGTCAGCTACGTACCACCTTTTGCGCCACTCGGCCGCTATGCCATCACCGGCTGGCTACGCGACCGCTGAGCATGGCTTCGCCGCAGGATTTTCATCTCCGGGCAAAGGACGCCGAGCGCGCCGGAAACCCCGCCCGGGCGAAGACCATTGTCGAACAGGGGCTGGCCGCCCATCCCGGAGATGCCGATCTCCTCAACAGCGCTGGCAATTTCGCGCTCAAGCGGGGCGAACCGGCGCGCGCGGCAGAGCATTTCCAATCCGCACTGGCGGCGCGTCCGGCCTCGGTCGACTTTGCCATCAACCTTTGCATTGCATTGTGCGGTGCTGATCGCCCGCGCGAGGCCATTGCTTCCCTCGTTCCGTTCGAGAGCGATGGATTGACCCTGCCACGCTATTGCTCGGCGCGGGCGGCGGCCGAAAGGCAGGCTGGTGAACCCGGCGAAGCGGCGCGCTGGTACGATCGTTGCCTCGCGCTCGACGCCGGCCATGTGCGCGCACTGCATGGCCGCGCACGAGCCGCGATAGAGCGTGGAGAGGCCGATGCAGTGGCGCGGGTCGACCGAGCGCTGGCCGCCAACCAGGGCGATGCCGATTTGTGGCTGGCCAGGGCCCAGGCACTCGACGTGGCGGGCGATGCGCAGGGAGCGCGGCAAATTGCCGAGCAATTGGTGGAGCAGGCACCGCACTGGCTTGAAGGCCTCCGTTTCCTCGCCCAGTTGCGGCACGCCGCCGGGGACCGCGACTGGACCGATCATTATCGACAGGCGGCCCAGCGCCTGCCGCAAGACCCCAGCATCCCGGCCGATCATGTCGCTCTCCTCGCCGGGCTCGACCATGCAGGAGAGGCCGCCGAGGTCGCCGCCGCCGCACGCAAGCGTTTCCCGAACATCCCGCAACTCGCGCTGCTCGAAGCGATCAATGCCGGCGCAGCCGGAGACGACGCCAGAGCCGACAAGCAGTTCGCACAGCTCGCCTTGCAAACACCCGATCGCTGGCTGCACGAGGCTCGACACCGGATTCGGCAGGGCGAGGTCGAGCGAGCGCACTCATTGCTCGACCGACTGCTCGAACAGCGGCCATGGGACATTTCGGGTTGGGCACTGCGCGGGATTGCGTGGCGTCTGGATGGCGATGCCCGCGCCGGGTGGCTGCACGAGCAGGAAGGGCTGGTGCAATTGCTGCCGCTCGCCGATGCCGCCACAGTGTTGCCGCCTGCGATCGAGCGGCTGGACGCGTTGCACGACAATTCGCCCATGCCCCTGGGCCAGTCGCTGCGCGGGGGATCGCAGACCCGTGGCATCCTTTTTCACCGTACAGAGCCCGAATACGCCGCGCTTGCAGAAGCGATAGCTGCGACACTTGAGAACTACCGCGCAAGCCTTCCGGCGCATGACGACAGCCACCCGCTGCTGCGACATCGCGATGCGCCGTGGCAGACGCTCGGTTCATGGTCGGTACGGCTGCTGGGCGGCGGCGACCATCACACCGCGCATATCCACCCGCAGGGGATCGTCAGTTCGGCCTGCTACCTGGTCCTGCCCGAGGGGCGTTCACCGGGCGATGGCGCGCTCGAAGTTGGCCGCCCCGCGCCCGACTTGCGGCTCGACCTGGGACCGCTGCGGACTATCGAGCCCGTCGAAGGCCATCTCGCGCTGTTCCCGAGCACGATGTACCACGGCACCTCGCCATTTGGTGCCGGGCGCCGGATGACCGTTGCCTTCGATGTCGTTCAGGTGGAAGACACGGCCCCATGAACGAAGTCAACGAACGGGCCTGGGGCGATTTCTGGGCCCAACAGCAAGGCCACAGCGACGGCGGCTGCCTGCCCGACGGGTATCGCGCCATCGAAACCGCGCAGCGACAAGCGTGGAGCCATTTCGCCGGCACGCTTGAACGGGGCTCAGCCGTGCTCGACCTTGCGACTGGCGATGGACGGGTCATGGCCTGGCTGCTCGCTGCGGGCGACGAGTTCGCCCTCACGGGAGTCGACTTGGCGCCCAAGCTCCCCCCTCCCCCGGCAGGTGCCGCGGTAAGAGCGGGTGTGGCGATGGAGGAACTACCCTTCGAGAATGGGCAGTTTGACGCGGTGGTGAGCCAGTTCGGCTTTGAATATGGTGATGTCAGCCGAGTGGCGACCGAGGTTGCGCGGGTGCTCAAACATGGCGGAACGCTCGCCATTCTGACCCACCGGATCGACGGTCCTATCCTTGCGCATAATGCCGCACGCAGAATGCAAATAGGGTGGATTTTCGACCGCAAGGACCTGTTCCGGATTGCTCACGAGGCATTGGAAGCCGGGGCAACCACTGCCCCGATCGCGGTGTTGCAGGCGGTCCAGGAGGGGGCGCAGCGCTTCGGGTCCGGATCGGCTGCCTGGGAGATTGCCGAAGCGGTTCGGCGGACCATGGAAATGCGCTCGCAACAGCCGCGCGAACAGGTCGCCGCTACGCTACGGATGATCGCAGAACGCGCCGCCAACGAGATTGCCCGGATAAATTCACTCGAAGCCGCCTGCCGGACCACGGCCGACGATCAGGGCTTCAAGGCTGCCCTTGATGGCGCAGGGTTCACCACGGCTGAAATGAAAGCCGTGTGCGAGGCAGAGGGGGCTTCGCCTTTCGCAGACTTCCGCGTCTACCGGCTGGCCCGGTAAAACCCCGGCGAGCCACCGGTTCGCTCCAGCCAATGAATCATGTTGCGCCCGTCAGGTTTGGGCGGCTGGCTCGCTATGCCTTTGCCGCGGCAGGAGCCAGTCTGCCATGGGCAAAGAAAAGGGCGACGGAGCCGAAGCCCCGCCGCCCGTTTTCTGTGTTGGACTAAATCGTCTTAGAACTTGAAGTTCGCGGAGACGAAGAAGTCGCGACCAAGCACGTCGTAGGTGCTCGGGTAGGTGTTGGCCTGCTCTTGGTTGTCACCAAGACGGGTACCGTCGTTCGGGTTGCTGACGACGATGCCGCCATTAGCGAACTCAGGAGCCTGCGGCAGCTTGTCGAACAGGTTGTTGACACCCAGTGCGAGGGTGAACTGCTCGGTCACATCGAACGAGAAGGTCAGATCGATGAGGTCGTAGGCCGGGATACGCTCAACGCCGTTAAAGGCCGCGTAATCGGTACCATCATCATCGTCTGCCACGCCCGAGAGGTGACGCCAGCGGATCGAGGTGGTCAGCGGACCGTCGACGAACGACAGACGCGAAGTCCACTTGTACGATGCCGTCGGCTCGCCACAGGTTTGGCCGAAGTTACCAGCACACTCAACAATGTCGGCGCCCGGGAACGCTTCGAAGAAAGCGCTATCGGTCCAGGTGCCGAGGAAGTTGAGGTTGACGGTCTGCTCACCAGTGTCGGTCATCAGCGAGAACGGGATGGTCGTGGTGTAATTGACCTGAAGGTCGACACCCTTGACGCCCAGCGATGCCACATTGAGTGCGCCGAGAGCCGGCGGGTTGCCGGTCACGATTGCACCCGAAGCGTTACGCACCGTGCCACCATTCGGGAAGAAAGGAGCACAGCTCGGAGCGTTCGGATCCTGGATCTGGTTGAAACACAGATCAAGGGTCTGCTGAAGTGAGATCGTGCTGATGGCATTGTCGATCTGAATGTCGAAATAGTCAGCCGTGATCGTCAGGCCCGGGATGAAGGTCGGCTGAAGAACGATACCTGCGGTAAAGCTGTCAGACGATTCTTCCTGGAGGTTCGGGTTACCCCCGAACAGAGCTGGAATCTGAGCATTCGGCTGGATCTGGGTTGGGTTACCCAGGTTAGCACTCGGAACACCGCTGGCGACACAGATGTTACCCAGGGCGCTGCCCGGAGTAGCTGCTGCGGTACCGCACGGGTCGGTTGCACCAGGGAAGCCGATCGACTGACCGCCGAACAGTTCACCCACGTTCGGAGCGCGAACGGCACGCTGGTACTGACCACGCAGGGTCACACCATCGATAATGCCGAATTCGACGCCACCAGCATAGGTCCACACACCGCCCACTGCTGCCAGCGAGTAATCGGAGTAACGACCTGCACCGGTCAACTCGAGACGGGTACCGCCATCGGTTTCGAAGACCGGAACGTTAAGCTCGGCGAAGACTTCGCGAACATTGTAGCCACCTTCCGTCGGGTTACCGGCGTTGAAGCCGATCACGTCGCCCGAAGCCAAAGCAGTGTCGGGAATAAACTGCGAAGCCACTTCACGGTATTCAGCACCGACTGCGAAGCCGATGTCGCCACCGCCGAAGCCGAGATCGCCGACGAAGCCCGACAGGGCAGCGTTGGCAACTTCAAGCGTCGAGATGTCGCCATTCTGGGCACGGATCGAGATCTGGTCGACCATGCTCTGGTTCAGCGTGCCGAGACCGAAGATGTTGATCGCCGGATCGGTTCCGTCGAGGCCGCGCTGGAAAGCCGACCGCGAGATGTTACCCTCTTGAACGTTGGCGTTCCGGGTACGAGCGTACATGTAGTACGAATCGTAGTTCAGCCAGTCGGTGATCGCTCCGCGAACACCGCCGAGAACGCGGAATGCGTTACGCTCGTCGAGGCTGTTACGCGCACCGGTTTCAACCGTACGACGCTGAACGAACATGTTGACCACGCCTGGATCGTCAGCCGAGCCTGCGAGGTTGTTGTTCGCGGTTTCAGCCTGGTCAATAGCGACCAGCTGCTGGTAGTCGCCCGGAACGAAGAAGGGGCGGACAGCTGCGAGGTTGATGTTGAAGGTACCAGTCACCGGCGTTGCAGCGAGTTCCTGCGCAACGCGGTTGTTGACCATGGACACTTCCATGTACGCTTCGTGGCCGTCGGCGAATTCGTAATCCGCATAGCCGCCCATGAGGTAACGTTCCTGCGGGATCTGCAGGTAGTTGACCGGTGCGTAGTTGTAGGTGTCACCCGTACGACGACGGAAGTCGCCCGGGGTGTTGTCAAACACGACAGCCGAGCCGAAGCCGCGACGGGCGGGGCCGAATTCGCTGCCAGCAGGCACATTGGTCGGCGTGTTGGCGCCGCCGAGATAGCGCAGGACGCCATTCGGAAGGGTCGACGAACCAAACTGCTGCTGCTGCACACCGAAGGTTTCACCGCCGAGTGCGAAGAACGAAAAGTCGCGGTCGCCCTGGAAGATGCCCTGGCGGTTGTAGTATTCAGCGAAGACGGTGGCGCTACCGCGGCCATCGTCGAACGAGGTGCCGATTGCACCATGGATCTGGTAACGTGCGCCGTCACCTTCCTGGGTCAGCGAGTACTGGCCGCCCAGTTCGATGCCTTCGACATCCTTGAGACGGAAGTTCACGACGCCGGACAGAGCGTCCGAACCGTAAACTGCCGAAGCACCACCGGTCACCACGTCGACGCTGTCGAGGAGGAAGTTCGGAATGGTGTTAAGGTCGACAACCTGCGATGTATCGTAGAACATCCAGCGACGGCCGTTGACGAGCACCATTGTGCGGGTCGAGCCGAGACCGCGAAGGTTCAGCGTGGCGGTACCGGTGCCGGGGTTGTTCGAGTTGGAGGTGAAGCCCGGAACGACCTGCGGCAGCGTGTTGACCACGTTCTCGACGTTGACCGTGCCGGAGAGCTTGAACTCTTCGTCTTGCACGACCGCGATCGGAGCGGCGGTTTCCACGTTGCGCTGAGCGATGCGCGAACCCGTGACAACGATCAGATCGGCAGGAGCAGCTGCTGCACCCGACTGAACGGCTGCCTCATCTTCCCCATCGGTCTGGGCGTATACTGGTGTAGCAACCATCGCACCGGCCAAAATCGAGCCGGTGAGAAGAGCCGCTTTATTAAAACGGTTGGACATTCCAATCCCCTTAATCCCGCGTACCCCCCTTGGGCACGCCTTGAACAGTTGGTGTTTCGGACGCAATGATCCGAATGATGCGCCTCTAGGCTACGTCAAAGCCCCGTATCAATCGGGAAACGGCGGAAACAGTGGATGTTCAACGGGGTGTGACTTTGAAGTTACAGTTGGCGCAAGGGGGGCTATATGGCACTTACAGGCTCTCATTTCGGAGGATTTATGCCACGTTTGCCTACCCTGGCGCTGCTGTGCACGCCCGCTCTCATGCTGCCGTTTTTCACCCTTGCGCCGGCCATGGCGCAGGAAACGGTCGTGCCAAACAGCAAGGATACAATCGACCAGCTGCGGGCCTGCCGCGGGATGACCGATCCGGACGCGCGACTGGCCTGCTACGACCGCCAAGTGGGTGCGGTGCTCGCCGCCACTGACGACGGATCGCTGCAGGTGGTTGATCGGGCCGATGTGGAGGAAACCAAGCGCAGCCTGTTCGGGTTCGTCATGCCGAAGATCAAGCTGTTCGGCGATGGCGACGAGGAAATGACCACGCTTGAAACCACCATAACCGGCGTTCGCGCGGTGGGCCGCGAGACCTGGGTGTTCCAGACCAAGGAAGGCTCGGTCTGGCGGATTGCCGAGAGCAAGCTGGGCTGGCGCCCCCCGCGCGAAGGGCAGCCGGTAGAGTTCAAGAAAGCCGCGATGGGAAGCTATTTCATCCGCGTGAACGGCCAGATCGGGGTCAAGGGGCGCCGGATCGAGTGATTCGTCGCCGGGCGCATCGTCTGGCGAGCCAAAGCAAAAGGGGCGCGACCGCAAGGCCGCGCCCCTTTTGCTTTGAATTCAGGCAGTTCAACGGGGTTTACAGCCCGCCGGGTCCGCAATCATTGGCGAGATAGTCGATCATCTTGGTGTAGAAGGCTTCCTGGTGCTCGTACATCAGGGTGCGCGAGAAATGGTCGGCGCCCTTCAGCGTCAGGTACTGGGCATTCGTCTTGCCCGCCTTGTCCATCGCTTCCTTGTAGTCCTTGAAGTTGAAATAAAGCACGCGGGCGTCGACATCGCCATGCACCATCAGCAGCGGAATCGACGGTTTGCCGACCTCCTTGATCGGGTTGATGCCGATCATCCCTCGGCGCTGGCTCCAGTCATCCAGAGCCTTGGCATCATTGGGGCTCCGACGCAGCATGTAGACCTTCTCGGGGTCGGCCACCGCGGCACCGGCGATAGCGCACTGGTAGAGGTTGTTTTCGCGCGTCAGCGCCACCAGCGCGGCATAGCCGCCATAGGACCAGCCAAACATGGCGACGCGGTCCGGATCGACCAGCCCCTGGTCAATCAGGTGCTTTACGCCATCGTCCTTGTCGTCCTGCATCAGCAGGCCATGCTGGCCGTAGGCATCGTCGAAGTGCTTCTGCCCCCAACCGACCGACATGCGATATTGCGGCTGCAGGACCATGTAGCCGGCATTCGCCAGCAATTGTCCCCATTCGTCATAGGTGACGACCTCTGTCACATGCGGTCCGCCATGCGGGAGCACGATCAGCGGAAACGGCCCCTCCCCCTTCGGCTTGGTGAGATAGGCCGGGATCATGTGCCCGTCGCGCGCCGGATACTTGATGAACTCGACGTCGGAGAGCTGTTCGGGCTTGAGCAGCGGATTGCGGCTGCCGAGCTTGGTGATGCTGCCATCCTTGACGAACCAGAACGAACCCGGGTCTTTCGGCCCGGTGTTCTGGACTACCATCGTTCCACCGTCGAGCGAACGGCTGGAGATGCTCAGCTGATGGGCTTCAGGGATAAGCTTCTGGAATTGCGCGTAAAGAGCCGCTTCTTCGGCATCGAACCAGGCGCGTTCGTACTTCTCACCCGGGTAGACGGCGGCCACCAGCTTGCTGGAGTTCGGCAATGAGCTCGTCGCGATACCCATCACGTCGGCATCGGGCGTCGAGAAGAGCTTTTCGCCGAACTGGCCGGTCTTGAAATCGAACTCCCACAGCGCCGCCTTGTCTTCGCCGCGATTGTCGATGATGTAGCCGATCGTGGGATCGTCTTCCTTGAAACCGGCCAGTCCCTGGAACCCGCCGAGCACACGGTAGAGGTTCTCATGGCTGTCGAGATCGAAGCCGGTACCGAATTCCGTCCACGAGCCTTCGCCCGGGAGACGGTAATATGTCTTCACGGTCTTGCTCGCAGCGTCGTAGGATTCGACGTAGCGCGGGTTGCCCTGGAGATCGAAGGTCGGCCGGGGGTACTTGACTGTCCCGCGCATGACCAAGGTGCGCTTGCCCGATTCGAGATTGTAGCGATAGTAGGAACGCGGCTTGAACGCGGAGAACGGATCGACCCCGGTCAGAGCGCTATCGTCGCGGCCTGTAGCGACAAGGACTTCCATATCTTCGTCGGGCAGCGAATTGACGATGCTGAATTCGCCATCGATCTGCTGGAACTTGTTCTTTTCCAGATTGTACGAATAGGTCGCGTATTCACGCACGTCCTCTTCGGGACCGTTCACCTTGCTGCGCTTGACCTGCCAAGCCGTGCCAAAGATGTGATTGTTGCTCACCCAGCGCGCACTGATCAGTTCCATCGGCTTGGCATTCAACCGCCGAAGTGGCTTTGACATCTCGTTCGTGTCGTAGATTTCGAGGATATGCTCGCCGTCGCGGCTTTCGGTCTTGAGGACAAGCAGATGCTTGCCGTCGGGCGAGACCTGAACCAGGTTCACCACGTCGCGCAGCGACCAGACTTCGAGCGGCACTGTCGGCTGGTTCTGGGGACCTGCAATGGCGGGCGCGAGGCCCAGCGTCATGACGGTTCCGGCGGCAGCCAAGCAGGCAGCTTTGAATAATTTCATGGTGTGGCGACTCTTTAGCTTGCGGAAAAAAGAACTGGTGGAGAGACCCTATGAAAAGGGCGGCACCGATGCAATCACCGGAGCCGCCCCTTCATGTCTCAAGAAGGATGAACCTTCTTAGAACGACTTCTCGACGGAGAAGAAGAACTCACGGCCGTCATAGTCGTAACCCAGACCGATGGCGGTGTTGTTGATAGCGAGGACTTCGTTGCTGTCGACGAGCGGCGGAGCAGTGTCGAAGAGATTGTCGACACCGACCAGGAACGACCACGTACCCGTGCGATAACGCAGCGAGATGGTGTGGAGGAACTGTTCCTTGGCGAAGCCTACGTCGCGGCAATAGATGCCGTCGCCGGCGACTACGCCGTTGGCCGAGCCGCCGCCGGTGCAGGTATCACCGATGAAGCCGGTCGGTTGGCCGTCAGGTCCGTTACCGAAAGCGTCGGAGAGCGGATCGATACCTTCGGCATCCTGCTCGACCGGACCGGTGTAACGGATCTGGTAGGTCAGGCGCCAGTTGTCGACGTCGGCGGTAAAGGTACCACGACCGGTCCATTCGGGCAGGCCGAATTCACCGGCGTCATCGTCAAAGGTTTCAGCGCCGGTATCGTCGACGAACAGCGTCGAACGCTCCATCAGGTGGTTGGCGCTGAACCGCAAGCCGAAATCAACCAGTTTGCCGAACACCGGGGTTTCAACACCAAACGAGGCGTTGAAGTCCATCCCCTCAACCTTTTCCTGGTTGAGGTTGATGAAGCCCGAGTTGAGGTTCGAGATAAGACGACGCGAGTTCGGATCCGAGTTCGGGATGATGCGATCACAGAACGGGCTGCGCTGGCCATCATCACGCGTATAGCAATCGTTGACGATGAACTGGCTGCTCGGTTCGATGATCGAATCCTTCAGCTTGATGCGGAAGTAGTTGAACCCGAGGCTGAAATCGATCGGACCAAAGGTTTCCTCGAAGGCGAAACCGGCCGTCAGCGAATCGGAGGTCTCCGGCTCGATATCGAGACTGCCGCCCGTCTTGATTTCGACGCTGGCGGTCTGAAGAGTGTTCAGGCCCTGGCTGTCGATACCCACGCGGGTCGGATCGCGACCTTCGCGGGTACAGTTGGTCAGCACCTGTGCTTCGCGATTGTCGAGCGCTGCATTGTAAGCCCCGCCTACGAATGCGTCGGTCGGAACTGCGCAGGGATCAAACAGCGTCAGGAAGCCGCTCTGCCCGAGCAGGAAGTTCTCACGCAGGTTCGGGGCGCGGAACGAGGTACCGTAGCTGGCACGAAGCAGCAGCGGTTCGATCGGACGCCAGCCAACCTTGGCCGAGTAGGTGTAGTTGGTGCCGTAGAACTCCTCGTTCGTGATACGGCCCGAGAGGTTCAAATCGAGCTGCTGGACACCCGGGACACCGGCCAGAAGCGGGAGATTGAGTTCCGCAAAGCCTTCCTGGATTTCCTTGTTACCCACGGCGCCCTGATCCGAGAAGAACCCGAAGAACAGGCCGTTCGAAGCGACGATGTCGGGCTTCGAATTGATTTCGTCACGGCGGTATTCGCCGCCGAGCACGAGACCGGCAGTGCCGCCCGGCAGTTCGAACAGGTCACCGGTGACGAAGCCCGTCCATGTGATCTGCTTGTAGGTGGTGTTGAAGACCCGCTCCCCGAACAGGTAGTCGCGTTCAGCCTGGGTGGCGAAGTCTCCGATCGGGGCACCCAGAACGCTGGGTGCAAACAGGTTGACCGGGACACAGCTGCTGGCGTTCAGATCCGGCGCGGCGAGCGACGGATTAGCGAGGCCGGCCGTGTTACATTCACCGATCCAGAGCGGATCGCCGAAGAGACCGAAGACATCGATGCCGTTGTTATAGTCGTCAGCGATGCCGTCACCGTTGTTGTCGACGATGCCGTCACCGTCGTAATCGCCGGTCGGGTCCAGACCCAGCGCCAGGGCCAGACGATCCTCGCGAATACCGCGACGGATCGATTTACCCTTGGAGCGCGAATAGACCAGCGAAGTTTCGAAGGACCAGCTCGGGCCGACGACGGGCATGTCACCGCGGACGCCGATAACGGCGCGGATCTGCTCCTGCGTCACATCGGTGTTGTCCCGATCGCCGCGGATGGCAGCGATCGGCGTAGTCGGCAGCGTGAACCCTGAAGACAATGCGAAGGGCGTTCCGGTAAGGCCTTGGAGGGCATTGTCCACCGCGCGGCAATCGACGCCGTTCGGGTTGGTGATGAAGTTACACGGGTTGAACCGGTTGAGGTCGGGCACGCTCGGGAAGACCTGCGGTGCCCCGCTGCCGTCTGCCTCGATCCGTGCGCGGCTGTAATTGGCCTCGAAGAACGGGGTGATGTTTGCTTCCCCGGCGAATGTATATTCACCATACGCCATGACGTTCAGCAGGCGCTGCTGGCTCAGGAAGATCTGGTCCAGATTGGCGCCATTGGTGTTGACGTTCTGGAAGTCCACATCGCGGATGCCGTCGCCATTGGTGTCGAGGTCCCGGCCGAAAGCATTGGTCGATTCGCCGAACGGGAACGGACGCCCGGTGCGCGGATCGATCGGGAAGTTGGCGATGTTGCCGTTGGCTGGGAAATACACCGAGCCGAAGCGCGCGAACGGCTGGAAGATACGGCCGGAAATGCCAGCGATCTTACAGGGGTTCTCGGAAACCGTAACGCCTGGCGAGCGAGCGCTGACAGCCGCATTGTCGGCGAGGCCGACGGTACGGATGTTACCGTCCTGGTCGACTTCGTAATGGTTGTCGCAACCCTGGAAGAAGTCGCGGTCGCGCAGGCGGATTTCGTCGCGATAGTCATATTCGACGCCGACGCCGAAGAAACCGCGGTCGGTGTTGAAGCCCCACGCGCCCGAGATCGTGTAATCGTCGCCGCCACCCATCGGGTTGACGTCGCCGCGTGCACGCAGTTCGAGACCGTCGAAGTCCTTGCGCAGGATAACGTTACCGACACCGGCAACAGCGTCCGAACCGTAGATCGACGAAGCACCGTCGAGCAGCAGGTCGTAGCGCTCGATCAGCGTACCCGGCAGGAGGTTGATCGACGGGTTGGTCGGCGCGCCTTCCACACCAGCCGGCGCGAGGCGACGGCCATTGACGAGGAGGAGCGTACGATCGGCACCAAGGCCACGCAGGTTCAGCGTCTGCGAACCCGGGCCGTTGTCGAGCACGAAGCCCTGGAAGGTGGCGTCGATCTGCGTACCGGAAGCAGCTTCGGAACGCTGCAGGATCTGCGAAGGATCGAACAGGCCGGCTTCGTTCTGGTCGTCGGTCGACAGGACCTGAAGCGGCGAGATGCTGGAGAATGTGTCCTGCTTGATGCGCGAACCGGTGACAACGATCTGGTCGCCCGTGCGCGGCGTAACCGGCGGCGTGGTGATCGTTTCGGCTTCGCAGCCATCGGGCAGTACGCCGTTGGCGTCAGCGATACATTCTTCGTCTTCCAGCTGCGCGGGAACCCCGGCGGTCTGGGCGAAGGCAGGGACGGACACGGCAAGCGCGACGACCGAAGCCGACGCCGCGAGGCCCCTTATCGAATGTGAGTGCAAGGTTTTCATGTTTTCTCCAGTCGCGACAACTGGAACAAGGTGCGCCCCGAACATCATTCCCTGAAGAATCTGACAGCCAAGCCACATCTTCGATAATGCTCAATTTTGCGGGAAACCCCCGTTCCGCGAATGAGAGGTCTGCAGCAACAGGCGCGCGAATGACAAGCCGCTTTTATAAACGAAAGTTAATGTCGGATAAGCTTGTTGCGCAAATCACACAGTTTAGGCTCCATACTTACTTACACGGAAGAAAGTTGCGTGTTGAAACGCAATTGCGCAACATCATTCGCCCCAGTCAGGTTCGAAAATCTGCAACTGACTGGGGCGAATCCCCTCACGGCTTTCAGCCGATCACCATTTGTAGTTCGCCGTCGCCCTCGTCGACACTGACCGTGCTGCCATCGGGCACCTCGCCCTGGAGCAGCATGTCGGCCAGAGGATCCTGCAAATATCGCTGCACGGCCCGCTTCAGGGGACGCGCGCCATAGACCGGATCATAGCCAACCCGCCCCAGCCAGCGCAGCGCTGCATCGGTCAGGTCGAGCGTGATCTTGCGATCGGCCAGCAGCTTGCCCACCCTTGCGATCTGAATCTCTACGATCGGCGCCATGTGCTCCATCGACAGCCGATGGAAAAGAATGATCTCGTCCAGCCGGTTGAGAAACTCGGGCCGGAAATGCCCGCGCACCACGTCCATCACCTGCGGCTCGACATCGGTCACTGTCTGGCCGTCTTCCATGTTGGCAAGATACTGGCTGCCGAGGTTGGAAGTGAGAATGATCAGCGTGTTGGAAAAATCCACCACCCGGCCCTGCCCGTCGGTCAACCGCCCGTCGTCGAGCACCTGCAACAGCACGTTGAAGACATCGCTATGCGCCTTCTCGACCTCGTCGAACAACACCACCTGGTAGGGGCGGCGGCGAACCGCCTCGGTCAACACCCCGCCCTCGTCATAGCCAACATAGCCCGGAGGCGCGCCGATCAGCCGCGATACCGCGTGCTTCTCCATGAATTCGCTCATGTCGATGCGAACCATGGCGTCATCATCGTCGAACAGGAACCCGGCCAGCGCCTTGGTCAGCTCGGTCTTGCCGACGCCGGTAGGGCCGAGGAACAGAAAGCTGCCGAGCGGGCGCCCCGGATCCTGCAGGCCCGCGCGCGCCCGGCGCACGGCCTTCGACACCGCCTCGATCGCCTGGCCCTGTCCGATCACCCGCTTGCCGAGTAGCTCCTCCATCTTGAGCAGCTTGTCGCGCTCGCCCTCCAGCATCCGGTCCATCGGAATGCCGGTCCAGCGGCTGACGACATTGGCTATGTCGTCCTCGGTCACTTCTTCGCGCAGCAGGGCGTTCTCGGTGTGACCGCGCGCCTCCTCCAGCTTCTTTTCCAGATCGGGAATTGTGCCGTATGACAATTCGCCTGCCCTCTGCAGGTCGCCGCCACGCTGGGCTTGCTCCAACTCGATCCGCGCCGCGTCGAGCTCTTCCTTGACCCGGCTTTCTGCATGGATCTTGTCGCGCTCGTTCTGCCAGCGCGTGGTCAGCTCGCTCGACTTCTGCTCGAGTTCGGACAGCTCCTTGCGAAGGGCCTCAAGTCGGTCCTTTGAAGCGGAATCGGTTTCCTTGGCTAGTCCCTGCTCCTCGATCTTGAGCTGGATGATCTTGCGATCGAGGTTTTCGATTTCCTCGGGCTTGCTTTCCACTTCCATGCGGATGCGGCTGGCTGCCTCGTCCATCAGGTCGATCGCCTTGTCCGGCAGGAACCGGTTCTGGATATAGCGGTCAGACAGCCGCGCGGCCGCAACCAGCGCGCCGTCGGTGATGTTGACCCCGTGGTGCAGTTCGTATTTCTCGACGATACCGCGCAGGATGCTGATCGTGTCCTCGACCGTCGGCTCATCTATATAGACCGACTGGAAACGCCGCTGCAGCGCCGGGTCCTTCTCGACATACTTCTGGTACTCATCGAGCGTGGTGGCCCCGATGCAATGCAGTTCGCCGCGGCTCAAGGCAGGCTTGAGCAGGTTGGAAGCGTCCATCGAACCTTCGCTCGCGCCGGCCCCGATCAGCGTGTGCATCTCGTCGATGAACAGGATGATCTGGCCGTCCGCGCCCTTGACCTCATCGAGCACGGCCTTGAGCCGCTCCTCGAACTCGCCGCGGAACTTGGCCCCGGCGATCAGTGATCCGAGATCGAGGCTCATCAGCGTGCGCCCCTTGAGGCTGTCAGGCACGTCGCCATTGGCAATGCGCAGCGCCAGCCCCTCGGCAATGGCAGTCTTGCCGGTGCCCGGTTCGCCGATGAGAGCAGGATTGTTCTTGGTCCGGCGAGCAAGAATCTGGATCGTGCGGCGGATTTCCTCGTCGCGGCCGATGACGGGATCGAGCTTGCCGTCGCGCGCGGCCTGGGTCAGGTCGCGAGCATATTTCTTCATCGCATCATAGGCTTCTTCGGCATTGGCGCTATCGGCCGTCTTGCCCTTGCGCAGCTCGGAAATCTCGGCCTCAAGCGACTTGGCATCGACGTTGGCTGCCTTGAGCGCCTGCCCCGCCGCAGTGGTAGTGGCGAGCGCGAGGGCCACCAAAAGCCGTTCGACTGTGACATAGCTGTCGCCCGATTTCTCGGCGATCTGCTCGGCCTGGTCGAGCACCCGCACAGCGTCGTTGTCGAGACCGGGGGTCGCCTGTGCACCGCTCCCGCTCACCGCCGGTATTTTCGCCAGCGCTGTGTCGAGCTCTTCTTCGACCATGCGTGGATTGCCGCCCGCGCGTGCGATCAGGCCCGAAGCCATGCCCTCGGCATCCTCGACCATCGCCTTGAGCAGATGTGCCGGAGTGATGCGCTGGTGGTTCAAACGAATGGCGACCGTCTGTGCCGCTTGCAGAAAGCCCTTGGCCCGGTCGGTAAATTTCTCGAGATTCATTGTGTGCCCTCAATTCTGACCCGGGAGATATAGTGTTGCCGATTTACAACACAAGCCCCCACCGCGTCTCGGCGAGGTGTGTTACCCGAATATAGGACCGACAGCGCATCCGAACAGGGGGCGTGGCCAATTTTCGTGTCCTCGCTACTCCGCGGGCTGTGCGTCGAGGCCGGCCACCAGCAGGGTACGCCCGCCGCCGAATTCCTCGCGCACGACAATCAGTCCGAGCCGTTCGAGGTGATCGAGCAACCGGCGAATCCGACCGGGTGAGCTGGTTCCGTAAACACGGGCCAACTCGTCATCCTCGGGCGCCGACAGGCCCTCAGACGCGGCCGCAGCGATCGCCAGGTAAGGCGCGAGGATATCGTCATCGACCTGTTCGCCCAGTGCCAGCACTCGCGCGCGTGCATCCACGTCCAGTCGGTCAAGCCGCGCGCTGGCAATGGCAAAGCGCCGCCGAAACGCTGCCATGTCGACCGGCACCCCGCCAATGCCCTGCTTGCGGCATCGCGACAGGAATGCCTGGTAAAGCTGGCTGGCCGAGCGAAAGGTCGCGCCCTCTTCGGTCGCAAGTTTGGTGAGGATCGCTTCAGCCTGCTCGGAACGGTCAGATGATTGGGTGGCAGGGCTCGAAGCAACCTCCTCCTTTGCCGCAGTTGCCCCCGGCACCAGTTCCGCCGGTTCAGGAGCGGGACCAGCGGGAGGCGGTGAAGCCACCGGTGCCTGCGCGGCGAGGTTGTCGGTCAGCAACGCCTCCATCCCCTCGCTCGGGGCATCGGGCAGCGGCAGCAACCCGTCGGCGCGCGCCTTGTGGCCGGTTTTCACCGGACCGATTTTCACCGCCACCGGACGACGGCTGATTGCAGGGCCAAGCGCGAGGAAATGTCCGCGCTCCAGGTCGCGGATTCGCTCGGCCTGACGGCGCTCCATGCCCAGCAAGTCGGCAGCGCGCACCATGTCGATATCGAGGAAGGTCCGGCCCATCAGGAAGTTCGATGCCTCGGCCGCGACGTTCTTGGCCAGCTTGGCCAGCCGTTGGGTGGCGACGATCCCGGCCAGCCCGCGCTTGCGCCCCCGGCACATCAGGTTGGTCATCGCCGACAGCGTCATGCGGCGCGTGTCCTCTGCCATCTCGCCGGCGACCGATGGAGCGAACATCTGCGCCTCATCCACCACCACCAGTGCTGGAAACCAGAACTCGCGCGGGGCATCGAACAGCGCATTGAGAAACTGCGCTGCGCAGCGGATCTGCTGTTCCACCTCCAGCCCCTCGAGCGCCAGCACTATGCTTGCCCGGTGTTCTCGGCAACGCCGAGCCAGCGCCTCGATTTCAGGCGGCGAGTATGCCGCGCCGTCGATCACGACATGGTCGAACGCGTCGGCCAGCGAAGTGAAATCGCCCTCCGGGTCGATCACAACCTGTTGCACTGCTCCGGCGCTTTCCTCCAGCAAGCGGCGCAACAGGTGGCTCTTGCCCGAGCCGCTGTTGCCCTGCACCAGCAGGCGGGTGGCCAGCAGCTCCTCGATGTCGAACAGCACCGGCTCGCCGCCCGCGTCGTGACCTATGGTGATTCCGGATTGCACGATTCGCTGACTAGCGCGCCTCGCCGCCCAGCCGGAAGTCGAAGCGGCGAGTTATCCTTAGGTCGATTGCCCCTTCACCCGCGCCACCCGGCTCGCTAGTCATGCGTGCAACGGGAGATAATTGCAGATGAAAAAGTGGCTCGTGCGCATCGCCGGCGCGCTTGGGGTGATAGCGCTGGTCACCCTGGTCGGGCTGATGACCTGGGAGCCATTTTTTGCCCGTGCCAGCGCCGCTCCAGCGGACGCTCGCAACTATACCGCACAGATCATGCGCGACGATTACGGCGTACCCTTCATCACTGGAGAGACCGACGCCGATGTCGCCTATGGCGTCGCCATCGCGCATAGCGAGGACGATTTCTTTACCCTGCAGGACGTGGTCGCCATGTCCAAGGGCCGATATGGCGCGATCGCCGGGCCCGAAGGGGCGCAGGTCGATTACATGTATCACCTGCTCGATGCGCGCGGCACAGCGCAGCGGCATTTCGGCTCGCTTCCGTCCGATACGCAGGCGCTGTTCGAAGCCTATGCCGCCGGCCTCAACGACTATGCCGCTGCACATCCAGAAGAACTGAAGCTGGCGAACCTTTTCCCTGTCGATGGCGAAGATGTCGCCGCCGGTTTCGCGCTGCGCCAGCCGCTCTTCTTCGGGCTGGCGAACGTGATCGGCCAGCTGGTGGATAACAAGCCTCCGCACCGCGAATTCGGGCCTGACATCCCGGGCTTTCCGCGCCCGCCTGAAACCGGTTCGTCGGCGACCCGTGGCGCAGAAGCTCTCGATCGCTCCGCCCGCGCTATGCCCTTGCCATGGGGCGAGATGGGCGCATTGTCAGGCTCCAACGCATTCGTCGTCGCGCCTGAGAAATCAGGCGGACCTACGACCCTTATCTCGAACTCGCACCAGCCGCTACGCGGCGGGGTGGCGTGGTATGAACTGACGGTCGAGAGTGGCGAAGGCTGGCATTTCACCGGGGCCAATTTCCCCGGCTCGCCCTTCCCCTTTCTCGGCCATAACGAGACGCTGGGCTGGACCAACACGGTCAATCGCCCCGACATGATCGATATCTATCAACTGGTGCTCGACGACAGCGGCACGCGCTATCGGCTCGATGGCGAATGGCGCGAGCTGGAGACGGAAACCGTGACGCTGGCAGTGCGAATGGGCCCGGTAGTGCTGCCGGTAAACCAGACCATCCATCGCAGCGTCCACGGGCCGGTTATCGTCAACGAAAATGGCGCCTTTGCCATCCGATATGGCGGGATCGATTCGATCGACCAGCTCGATGCCTATTACCGGCTCAACAAGGCGACCACGCTGGAGGAATGGCAGGCGATCCTGGCGCGAATGGACATTCCCAGCACAAATTTCCTCTATGCCGATGCCGCTGGCAATATCGCCTATGTCTATAACGCCGCCATTCCCGACCGGCCCAAAGGACACAATTGGCGAGGCGTTCTGCCCGGCGATCGATCCGACCTGATTTGGACCGACACGGTCAGCTATGACGCCATCCCCAAATATGTGAACCCGGCCAGCGGCTGGCTGATGAATTCCAACAACACCCCCTTCGTGGCCGCAGGCCCAGGCAGCGACCTCTTGCCCGACAGCGTCTCGCCTTATCTCGGGGTCGAGATGAAGACGACCAACCGGGCACGCAGGGCCTGGAAGCTGATGAGCGAGGCCGAGATCCTGGATCGGGCAGCGCTGGCGCGGATCAAGTACGACACGGCTTACGAGCGCAAAGGCTATGTTGCCGACCTGTGGGAGGAGCTCGCAGATTTGCGCACCGATGACAGTGAGCTGGCCGAGGCACGCGATCTCTTGCTGACCTGGGATTTCACCGCCGACAATATCGGCCGCGCCGACGCGCTCGCACTGCTGATGATCAAGGATTTCATGTCTGCCGAATACCAGAACAAGGAACTGCCCAGCGTAAATGCGAAGCTCAGCAAGGCAGCCAAGCATCTGAAACAGCACTTCGGGCGCCTCGATCCGCCGATGAGCGACCTGCTGCGCCTGCGGCTCGGCGATGTCGACCTACCGCTCGACGGCGGCTCCGACACCTTGCGTGCGTCGACCACCTGGGACGTCGATCCCGATGGCCGCCTGCGGCTGGTCCATGGCGACAGCTTTATCCAGTGGGTCGAGTGGAATCCGGGCGAACGGGTCTTCTCCCGCTCGATCCAGCCCTTCGGCGCAGCAACTTCGCGGACTGACAGCCCCCATTATACCGATCAGATGCACCTTTTTGTCGAGAAGAAGCTGAAGCCGGTCCACTTCTGGCACGAGGATGCGGTGCGCGCTGCACTGTCGCGAAAGACCGTGACCAGCGCCCGCTGACCCGATACAAAACCGCTTAAATCAATAATGTGAAAAACAGGGAGAGACTATGACCCGCCTGAATACGACCAGCCTCGCAGCGATTGCCGCGAGCCTCGCTTTTGCTGCCGCCAACCCCCTCGCCGCCAAGGACATCACCCCTGCGGGCATCAGCGCCGGGACTGCGACAGCCCCGGCAGTGGCAATGCAGGGCAAGGCCAAGGCAGCCAAGGCCGCCATTGCGCCGCTGCCCGCGCTGATCGACGAGGTCAGCATTCCGCACGAAAAGTTCCAGCTCGAAAACGGATTGACCGTGATCGTTCATGAAGACCGCAAGGCTCCCGTCGTTGGCGTCGCCGTGTGGTATAATGTCGGGTCGAAGGACGAGCCCGACGGCAAGAGCGGTTTTGCGCACCTGTTCGAGCACCTGATGTTCAACGGCTCGGAAAATGCGCCGGGCGATTACTTCCAGTACCTGCAGGAAATGGGCGCGACCGATTACAACGGGACCACCAATTTCGACCGCACCAATTACTTTCAGACCGTCCCGACCGGCGCGCTGGAACGTGCGCTGTGGCTGGAAAGCGACCGCATGGGCTATCTGCTCGGCGCGGTGACGGAAGCCAAACTGGAGAACCAGCGCGGAGTTGTGCAGAACGAGAAACGCCAGGGTGACAACCAGCCCGGCGGCCTGGTGTTCTACAAGATCATCGAAACGCTATTCCCGGCCCCGCATCCCTATGACCACACCGTTATCGGATCGATGGAAGATCTCGATTCGGCCAGCATGGACGATGTGCGGCAATGGTTTATCGACAAATACGGCCCCAATAATGCGACTTTGGTGCTGGCCGGCGATATCTCGCCTGCCGAAGCCCGCCCATTGGTCGAAAAGTATTTCGGTGCCATCAATCGCGGCCCGATCAACACCCCGGCTGACGCGGCAATCCCCGAATTGACCGAAGACGTCCGCACGGTGATGAAGGACCAGGTCGCGGCCACCAATATCGCCCGCTACTGGACCGCGCCCGGCCTCACCAGCCGCGATCTCGTCGCGTTGACTGTGGGGGCCGAAATCCTCGGCGGATTGTCCTCCAGCCGGCTCGACAACGCGCTGGTGCGGGACGAGAAAATCGCCGTCGGCGTCTCGGCCGGCAATTTCGCGTTCCAGCGGGTCGGCGTCCTGAATGTCAGTGCGACAGCCAAGCCGGGCACCGACCCGGCCATGGTCGAGAAACGAATGAATGAGATCATCGATCAGTTCATCGCCGAAGGACCCACCAAGGACGAAGTCCGACGGGCCGCGACACAGGATGTGGCCAGCACTATTCGCGGGCTCGAACAGGCTGGCGGTTTCGGCGGCAAAGCGGTGACGCTCGCCAGCGGCGAGGTCTATGTCGGTGATCCCGATTTCTACGCCAAGCAGCTCGAAATCCTGGCCACGCTGACCCCGGGCGAAGTCCAGTCAGCGATGCAGAAATGGATGACCCGTCCGGCGATGACGCTGGTGCTCGAACCGGGTGAACGCGAGGAAGTATACGAAGAAGCGGCCTCGGTTGCGACCGATGGTGAGACCGAAGCGGCTAAGGCCGATGACACGATCAGGGTTTCGGTAGCACGGCCCAAGCCCGAGATTGCCGACCTGTCCGAGCTCGATTTCCCCGATGTCAGCGAAGTCACGTTGTCCAACGGAATGACGGTCTATTACGCACAGCGCGATGCCGTGCCGGTGACACGGGTGGCCATTTCCTTCAATGCCGGCTCGGCCGCCGATCCGGTCGCCAAGCGCGGCCTTGAAAGCCTCGCCATGAGCCTGTTTGACGAGGGAACGAAGTCGCGCAGTTCGAAAGAAATCGCCGAGGAACGCGAGCGGCTGGGCGCAGTCATTTCGACAGGTGGCGGGGCTGATCGATCGACCTTCACGTTGACGGCGCTGTCGGCCAATCTCGCACCTTCGCTCGACCTGCTGACCGATATCGTGCGCAACCCGGCCTTCGCCGAACCCGAGCTCGAACGGGTACGGACACAGGTCATTACCGGTATCAAGCAGCAGATGCGAACCCCGCAGGGTATCGCCGCGATGACGCTGACGCCGCTGATCTACGGTAGCGAAAGCCCCTACGGCGACAGTGGCCAGGGAACGGTGGAAACAGTGAGCGGGATAACTCGCGCCGATCTGGTGACATTCAAGGACAGCTGGATCCGGCCTGACAATGGCGCGCTGTTCGTTGTGTCGGACATGTCGCTGGCCGAACTGACCCCGTCGCTCGAGAAATCCTTCGGCAAATGGAAAGCACCTGCCAGACCAAAGGGCCGCAAGGACTTCTCGACCACCGTCGATGCTCCCGAAGGTGCGCGGATCGTGCTGGTCAACCGGCCCAACTCGCCGCAGAGCTTCATCTATGGCGGGCTGCTGACCGATGCGCGAGCGCAGGACGCCAATATCGTCGACCTGCTCAATGCCAACAATGCGCTAGGCGGTAACTTCCTCGCCCGGCTCAACATGAACCTGCGCGAGACCAAGGGCTGGAGCTACGGAGTACGCGGCGGCGTTGCCCAGCGCGAGGAATCGGTCGCTTATCTGGTGTCGGCCCCGGTCCAGGCCGACCGGACCGGCGATTCGCTGGCCGAGGTGATCCGCGAGATCGGCGAATTCACCAGCTCCAACGGCGTGTCCGAAGAAGAGCTGGTGCGGATCGTCAACAACGAGGTGTTCGAGCTGCCGGGCCAGTTCGAGACTTCGGGGGCGGTGTTGAATGCGATGCAGAACAACGTGCTTTATGGTCGCCCGATGGACTATTACGAGAGCTTGGCCGAGACCTATCGCGGCCAGACCCGCGAGAGCCTCGATGCCGCCGCCCGGGGGGCGATCGACATCGACCGCTTCACCTGGGTAGTGGTTGGCGATGCCTCGAAGGTCCGCCCGCAGCTGGAAAAGATCGGTCTGCCAATCGAGCAGGTGGAACTGCCGACCGCCAATTGACATTCGTGTAAGTAACAGCGAAGAGCGTCGCGTAAAATTCACGCGACCCGATACAAAGGAGAGAATATTATGTCCGTAGCAGGAACCTACGATACCGTCGTCAAGAGCCCGATGGGCGACCAGAAGGGCACCTTCACCGTCGTTCCGGGCGATGATGGCAACACATTCACCGGCAGCATGGCTGGCGGCATGGGCTCGATGGATGTCGAGAACGGCAAGATCGACGGCGACAAGCTGACCTGGGACATGAACATGACGGTCCCGATGCCGATGAAGCTTGAATGCGAAGCCACCGTCAATGGCGACCAGCTGACTGGCAACGTCAATGCCGGCGCTTTCGGCGCAATGCCGATTACCGGCGAACGCCAGGGCTGATCCGGCTCCATAACAGACACCAAGGAGAGGGCCGTCGGAGAAATCCGGCGGCCTTTTTCGTATCCTGACCATACAGCAACTGGCGGCGCTCAGCCCCAAAGGTTCAGGCGAGTTTGTCTATCTCGATCATGCAGACGAGACCGGTGCGGGCATAATCAAATTCGACTCTGCCCGCGCTGCCAAGTACGCTTTTCATCATTCGGGTACCGAAACCGACCTGATCGGGCTTGTTCGTCGGTGGTCCGCCGTGCTCGCGCCAACATATCCGCAAGCCACCTTCGTTGCCGGGATCAATCGTCAATTTAACCCGCCCATCGCGGTGCGAGAAGGCGCCGTATTTGATGGCGTTGGTCATCAATTCGTGGATCACTAACGAGAAAGCCTGACATTCGGATGCGCCCAGCGGGGCATGAACATTGGCTATCACGTCCATGCGGTCGTTGAATTCAGGAAAGGCTTTTACTTCCTTGCCGACAATTTCGGTCGCGGTGCATTGCCGTGTTTCATCCAGTCGAAACAGGTCATGCGTTCGCGCCAAGGCGGCGACACGGCCCTCCAGCGCCTTTGCAAAGCTGGACACGTCCTTTGCTTTCCTCGACGACAGGCTGATCATCGCGCGCATGATCGCCAGCATGTTGCGAACCCGGTGGTTCAATTCCTGGGTCAGGATCTTGAGCCGGTCTTCCCGCATCCGGTTGTCGGTGATGTCGACCACTCGTCCGATCAACTTGATGATCGTGCCATCCTCATCGCGCAAGGGTGCCCCGGCCACACTTATCCAGCGTTGCTGGCCATCAGCGCGCTCGATCCGGCACTCGAAAATCCATTCTTCGCCATTGGCGATCGCCTTGCTTTGCAACGCGTCGACTTCGGCTCGATCCTCCTCAACAACATGCTCGAGGAACTGCTCGTAAGTCCATTCGGGCAACATCTCGTCATAGCCGAAAATCTCGTCGTGGCGCCGGCTCCGCCAGGCCTGCCCGCTGCGCAGATCGAGTTCCCAGACCCCGATCTCCCCGACGTCCAGCACCAATCGCAAGTGATCGATGCTGGTATCGGCCAGATGTCGTAATTCCGGCATGGGAACGTCCCTCCGTTTACCCTGACAAACTCACAAGGACTATCGCCGAGTCGCAAACTCGGCAAGCCGGCTCAGCCAGATAAGTCATTGATTATTCTGGTAGGTTCTTCCGTTAGCCCAGTTTTTGCTTGAGCAACTGGTTGACCACTGCGGGGTTTGCCTTGCCCTGCATGGCCTTCATCGTCTGACCGACGAAGAAGCCGAACAACTTGTCCTTGCCGCCACGGTATTGCTCGACCTTGTCGGCATTGGCGGCGAGAATATCATCGATGGCCGCTTCGATCGCGCCGGTATCGCTGACTTGCTTCAGCCCCTCGGCCTCGGCGATTTCCGCGGGGTCGCGACCAGTCTTGAGGACAATCTCGAAAATCTCTTTTGCCTGGCCGCCGCTGATCTCGCCATCGGCCTGCATCTTGAGGATTTTCGCCTGCGCTTCAGCCGTCGCATGGGCCGGGTCGCCCTCGTCGCCAAGCGACTTCATCACCCCCGGCGCGACCGAGAGCGCCCAGTTGGCGACCTGGGTGGCGACCGTCTTGTCGTCCTTGCCGATGGCTGCCGCAGTCGCGCCCAGCAGCGTCTCGAACCGGGCGAAGGTTTCCACCTCGGCCGTCAGTTCGCGCGCGTTGTAGGGCGTCAGACCGAGCTCGTTTTCATACCGCTGGCGCTTGGCATCGGGCAGTTCGGGCAGGCTGGCGCGGCACTCCTCGAGAAATGCGTCTTCCAGTTCGAGCGGTAGAAGGTCCGGGTCGGGGAAGTAGCGGTAATCATGCGCGTCTTCCTTGCTGCGCATGGTCCGGGTGGTGCCGGTACCGGGATCGAACAGGCGTGTCTCCTGCTCGACCTTGCCACCGCTTTCGATCAGATCGACCTGGCGATTGGCCTCGAATTCGATCACCTGCATCACGAAGCGCACCGAGTTGACGTTCTTGGTTTCGGTCCGCGTCCCCAGCTCGTCGCCGACGCGGCGCACCGAAACATTGACGTCGGCCCGCATCGAACCTTCTTCCATGTTGCCGTCACAGCTTCCGACATAACGCAGGATCGAGCGCAGCTTGCGGACATAGGCCCCGGCTTCGGCCGGCGAGCTCATGTCGGGCCGGCTGACGATTTCCATCAGCGCCACGCCGCAGCGGTTGAGATCGACATAACTCATGGTCGGATGCTGATCGTGCATCAGCTTGCCGGCGTCCTGCTCGACGTGGATGCGCTCGATGCCGATCACCTTGTCTTCAGGAATCCCGGCTTTCTCGTCGGCTTCGATCAGCAACTGTCCCTCACCCACCAGCGGGTGGTAAAGCTGGCTGATCTGATAGCCTTGCGGAAGATCGGCGTAGAAGTAGTTCTTGCGATCGAACCGGCTCCATCTGTTGATCTCGGCCTCGATCGCCATCCCGGTGCGCACAGCCTGCCGGATGCATTCACGGTTGGGCACGGGCAGCATGCCAGGCATGGCGGCATCGACCAGGCTGACATTGCTGTTTGGCTCTGACCCGAAGGCTGTCGAGGCCCCGGAAAACAGCTTGGCATTGCTGGTGACCTGGGCGTGGACTTCGAGGCCGATCACGACCTCCCATTCACCGGTTGCGCCTTGGATGCGGTAGCTCACGTCAATAATCTCTCTTCTGCTCGTCCTGCCGAGGTAAAATACGCCGAGCGGCGATATAGGCCCCTCCTTCGCGGATCGCCACGCCCAAGGCAACCGAGATTGCCGCCCCCAGCATCCCGAAACGCGGGATCAGGAAAGCGATACACAAGGCCGACACGACCACGCTGGCGATGGTGAGGCGGCGGAACACATCCTCGCGGTGTGCCATGTTGAGCATCGTGCTCGCGGTGGCAGTGGCCATGTTGAACAACGCTGTGGCGGCGAGGATAATCAGGGGCCATCGTCCTGGCCGGAATTCGTCCCCGAGCAAGCCCAGCAGCGGCTCGGCAAAAACGATCAGCAGCACGCACACCGGCATGCCGAAAGCCAGAAGCAGGCGGCGATCGGCGCGATGACGATGCCAGGCCGCAGCGTATTCTCCCCGCGCCAGGAGCTGCGCATACCCCGGCCCGACCGATATCACATAGGCCAGGTAGACCAGGTTCAGCGGGAGCGCGATCTGGACGCAGACGCGAAAGATGCCCATCGAAGCAGCATCCATCCAGTAGCCGAGCACGGCGACTTCGGCCCATCCTGTGGCACTGATGAGGATCCCCGACAATCCAATGGAATAGGCATCGGGCGCACGAGAAACGAAACGTGCTCTTGCCTGGCCAGCCCAGCTCCCGATCAACCGCGCCAGCAGGATGCAGGCGACCAAGGTGGCGAAGATGATTGACGCCAGATAAGCGGTGCCGACAGGAGCAAAGCTCGTGATATCGTCGAAAAACACGAACCCGAGCAGCGCGAAGACGAGCGCAACGCGCTGCAAGGCGAGGGTCGCCTGCGACATGCGCAACGAGAGCGCACCCCGCAATGCGGCGCTGGCAAACCTCAACAGTGTGAAGACCAGCACGGTTGCGGGCAGGTACCAGAGGGGCAGAGCCGGAAAGCCGAACTGTCCGAAGTGATCCGACACCAGCAGCAGGATTGCGCCAACCATCACCATGCCGCCCGCGATCCACTGACCGTAGTGACGCAGCGCTGCGTAGGCGCTATTCGGCTGATCGACCGCCAATTCCGCGGAAATCGCCCGCGCCACCATCTGGTCGGAGCCGAACAAAGCGAGGGTCGAGGCGAACAGAACCGTGTGGCTCACAACCGCGTAGTGGCCGGCCATGGTGGCGCCGAAACCGCGTGCCAGGATCAGGATGGTGAGGACGGAAAAGCCGGCCCCGACAAGCTGGATAGCGGCCGCCTGCCGTTCTGGTCGAGCAACTGCGCCCATCACGTGTCGAACGAGATTTATGCTCGCCATGCGCCAGCGCCAGCTGCGTCGAGAGGCATGGCCGCGCGGTCGGTCAGGCCCACCATTGTTCCGGCTGGGCATCGAACCCGTTGCGCTGCTCGATCGCAAGTCCGGCATCGAGCACACCCTGCTCGTCGAACGGCTTGCCGATCAGTTGCAGGCCAAGCGGCAATCCGTCGGAATTGAGCCCGCCGGGCACGCTCATCGCTGGCAGCCCTGCCAGCGATGCCGGCACTGCAAACACATCATTGAGATACATCGCCAGCGGATCGGCCTGCATTTCGCCCAGTGCGAACGCGGAGTTCGGGGTGGTTGGCGCCAGGATCAGGTCACACTGGCTCCACGCCTGTTCGAAATCGCGCGCGACCAGCGTGCGGATTTTCTGTGCCTGGTTGTAATAGGCGTCGTAGAAGCCTGCGCTCAGCACATAGGTGCCAATCAGGATGCGGCGTTTGACCTCGTCACCAAAGCCGGCTGCACGGGTGGCTGCATACATGTCCTGCAGACCCGAGCCATCGGGAAGATCGCGCAGGCCATAGCGCACGCCATCATAGCGGGCGAGGTTGGAGGAGGCTTCTGCGGGAGCGATGATGTAGTAGGCGGGCAGCGCATACTTGGTGTGCGGCAAGCTGATATCGACGATCTTCGCCCCGGCGTCGCGCAGCCATTCCTTGCCGCGCTCCCAGCTGTCGAGGATATCCTGCGGGGTGCCGTCCATGCGGTACTCGCGCGGAATGCCGATGGTCTTGCCCGACAGGTCGCCATTGAGATGCGCCTCCCATGCGGGAACCTCCATGTCGAGGCTGGTAGCATCCTTGGGATCGAACCCGGCCATCGCTTCGAGCATGATGGCGCAATCCTTGACGCTGCGCGCCATCGGACCGGCCTGGTCGAGGCTGCTGGCAAAGGCAACGACGCCCCAGCGGCTACAACGGCCATAGGTGGGCTTGATTCCGGTGATGCCGGTGATCGCCGCAGGCTGGCGGATCGAGCCGCCGGTATCGGTGCCGGTCGCCGCCGGACATAGCCGTGCCGCAACCGCAGCCGAACTGCCGCCCGACGATCCGCCCGGTGTCAGCGCGGCATTGCTGCCATCCTTGCGCCACGGGCTTTTAACCGGTCCGAAATGGCTCGTCTCGTTCGACGAGCCCATGGCGAACTGGTCCATGTTGAGCTTACCCAGCATCCCTGCGCCGGCCGCCCACAGATTGGCGCTGACGGTGGATTCATAGGGCGGCACGAATCCTTCGAGGATGTGGCTGGCGGCCGTGGTCTGCACGCCCTTGGTGGCGAACAAATCCTTCATGCCGATTGGCACACCGGCCATCTTGCCCAGCGTCTCGCCCTTGGCCCGCGCGGCATCGACCGCATCGGCAGCTTCGAGCGCCCTGTCGGGCGTGGTGACAATGAATGCGCCGAGCTGCGCTGCCGCAGCGACCTGCGCGTTGAAGCTTTCCGCCACTTCGCGGGCCGTAAAATCGCCCGCGGCGACACCGTCGCGAATGTCCGCGACTCCCATTTGCGTAAATTCGGTCATTATTCGATCACCTTGGGCACGCCGAAAAAGCCGTGTTCGGCGGCAGGCGCATTGGCCAACACATCCTCGCGCCGGTCGCCGGCAGTCTTGGCATCGGCATTCACCACGTCGTCGCGCAGGCGCAGGGTGTTGGGAATGACCGCGGTCATCGGTTCGACTTCGCTGGTGTCGACCTCGCCCAATTGCTCGACCCAATCGAGGATCTGCGAAAGTTCGGGTGCCATGCGTTCGAGTTCTGCGTCATCCATCCGGATGCGCGCGAGCGACGCGATCTTGGCAACGGTTTGCTTGTCGACGGACATAAGCGTCTGCGCCTCTCGAGCTTGCTGTTGTCAGTTTTGCGGAACGGGAACGGGAACTGGCGCCGCTTGCGGACCTTGCCCCGGCGTACTGCCATCGCCTTCAGCGCCCTGCTGTGCGGCCATCGCCTGCTCGAGCGCCTGAACCCGCATCATGGCATCGTCGAGCGAGAGGAAATCGACCAGCTCGATCTCGAAAATGATGTCGCTGCCGGCGGGGATCGGGGAGCCAGCGGGTGGCGTATCGCCATAGGCCAGCTTGGCCGGAATACGGACGCGATACTTACCGCCCTTTTCCATCTGCTTAAGCGCCTGGTACATGCCGGTCACGACGCCAGATCCCTCGGCACTACTGTCCTTCACTTCGAGCGGGACGCCATCAGGCAGGAACCCGGGAGGGAACGGCGATTCCTCGGCCCGCTGGAATTCCTCACCATCGGGCAGCGAGCCGATATATTTCACAAAAGCGATGTCACCGTCATTGGGCGATCCGCCGGTGCCTTCGACGAGAGTCTCGAATTCGAGGCCCTTCGGTACGGCAGCCCAGGCGACGCCAGCTCCGATCAATACCGCGACGATCACGCCGAGCCACAGCTTGGCGAGCGATCCCTTGGCAATCGGCTGGAGGGGTACGCGTGTAACTTCGGTCATGGCGGGTCCTGCAATGAATGCGCGCTGCTGAAATGCGAAGGGCGCGGAAGAACTAACTCCCGCGCCCTTTGGCTTATGCCTGCCGCCACTTCAAGCGGGGCGAGGCAAAGAATCGACGCTGTCGGCCTTACTTGATGCCGTCGCGTTCCATCCGCTTGCGCTCCATCTTGCGGGCGCGGCGAACAGCAGCAGCCTTTTCACGGGCACGCTTCTCGCTCGGCTTTTCATAGTGGCGACGCAGCTTCATTTCGCGATACACACCTTCGCGCTGCAGCTTTTTCTTGAGCGCGCGGAGAGCCTGATCGACATTGTTATCGCGAACCATGATCTGCATAAAGAACGTCACCTCACGTAATGGGGAGAGCCCGCAAAATTGCGCGGGATTCACCGCAAATTTCAAATTAGAAAGGGCCGAATCCGCACGCGCGGTCGGCCACACACCCCCTCTACATACGCAAATCCGCCGGTCAAGGCAAGGCCAAGGTAACCCGCGCGAACTGTCACAGTGTGGCCAACACGCAACTTGCCGCTTGGCGAGCAGGGGCACTAGCGGCTAAGGGGCGCGCGTGAGCACCATGCCCCCCCTCTATGCCAGTCTTAACGTTGCCCTTGGCGGAGCGATTGGTGCCGTGCTGCGCTATCAGGTCGGTCGCTGGATGACCGGCTGGCTGGGCGCGCCGGCGATGCAGATCTTTCCATGGGCAACGCTGGCCGTCAACGCCGCCGGCAGCCTGTTGATGGGCCTGCTGGCTGGTTGGCTGTTCAAGATGGCGCCGGGCACCACCGACCAGTGGCGGCTGCTGATCGGCACCGGCATTCTCGGCGGGTTTACCACTTTCAGTGCCTTCAGCCTTGAAGTCTGGGTGATGATTGAACGCGGCCAGCTGGGCTTTGCCGCACTCTATGTTGTCTTGTCGGTCTCGCTGGCGATCAGTGCGCTGGTTTTCGGCCTCACCTTCATGCGGCTGGTCGGATGAGCGAGCGCGGCAATCCCGATACGGTCCGTCAGTTCACCGTTGGTGAAGACGACGAGGGCATCCGCCTCGACCGCTGGTTCAAGCGAAATTTGCCGCAGATCGGCTTTGGCACGATCTCGCGCTGGGCCCGCACCGGGCAATTGCGCGTCGACGGCAAGCGCGCTCGCCCTGACGCGCGCCTGGAGCCAGGCCAGGTCCTGCGCATCCCGCCCGGCGGCGAAGATGCTGCCCGCGCCCCGCGCGAGGCCCGCTCCTTGTCGCCCGAACAGATCGAAGAAGCGCAGGCCATGGTCATCATGGAGACCAAGAGCGCGATCGTGCTCAACAAGCCTCCCGGCCTCGCCACGCAAGGTGGCACCAAGACCACCAAGCATGTCGACGGGCTGCTCGATGCCTTTATCGACGGCGAAAATCCCGACACCCCGCGCCCGCGCCTTGTTCATCGGCTCGACAAGGATACCAGCGGTGTGCTGCTGATCGCCCGCACGCCCGGCAGCGCCGCCGCCTATTCGAAACGCTTTGCCGGACGTTCGGCCAAGAAGGTTTACTGGGCGCTGCTGGTCGGCGTGCCTGACGTGCATGAAGGCGAGATCGACGCTCCGCTGGCCAAGCAGCCCGGCACCGGCGGCGAGAAGATGCATGTCGACAAGGAAGCAGGCCAGCCGGCCAAGACCCGCTACCGCGTGGTTGAACGCGCCGGCAACCGGGCCTGCTGGGTCGAACTCGAGCCGATGACGGGGCGCACCCACCAGTTGCGCGTGCACATGGCCGCGATGGGGCATCCGATCGTCGGCGACGGCAAATACGGCGGTCAGGATGCCTTCCTGACCGGCAGCGTCAGCCGCAAGATGCACCTGCATGCCCGCCGGTTGATCATTGCCCAGCCCGGTGGCGGCAAGCTCGATGTTACCGCCGAATTACCCGAACACTTCGCCGCCTCGATGGAGCAGCTTGGCTTCGACATGTCGCTCAGCGATGCCAAACCGCTGCGCGAGGATATCAACGAGCGCACCCCGGCGGCAAAGAAGCAGGCGGCACGCCGTCATGCCAAGGAATATCGCAAGTCCCGCCGCGGCGAGCGCAAGACGCGCGGCGGCGAACCGCAGCGCAAGCTGGGCAAGAAGTCGGGCGGCGCCTCGGTCAAACCCGGCCAGAAAAAGGGCAAGGGCAAGCCTGCCGGCAAGGCACCGGGCAAACCCAAGGGCAGGAGCTGATGGCCGAAAGGCTGGCGGTGTTCGACTGTGACGGAACTCTGGTCGATGGCCAGGCCCCCGTATGCAACGCGATGGAGGCGGCCTTCGCTTCGGTCGACCTGGAAGCGCCTGACCGCCAGTCCATCCGCCACATCGTCGGCCTCAGCCTGCCGGCGGCGATCCGTCATCTCGCCCCTGCTGCCAGTGACAGCCAGGTCGCCCATGCCGTCGACGCATACAAGCAAAGCTTCATCGAGGCGCGCGAGCGCGGCGAGGTGCACGAACCGCTGTTCGACGGCATCCTGCCCCTGCTCGATCGGCTGTCCGGTAACGGCTGGTCGCTGGCGGTCGCTACGGGCAAGTCCAATCGCGGCCTCAACCATGTTCTCGGCAACCATGGCCTGCTCGACCGCTTCGTCAGCCTGCAGGGCGCCGACCATCACCCTTCCAAGCCCGATCCGGCGATGCTGCACCTCGCGATGGAAGAGGCCCTCGCCGAGCCGGCAACCACAGTGATGATCGGCGACACCACTTACGATATCGAAATGGGCCTTGCCGCCGGCACCCGCGCAATCGGCGTGGCCTGGGGGTATCACGCGCCCGCCAATTTGCTCGCTATCGGAGCCGAGGCAGTGGCCGAGACGCCGACGCATCTGGGAGACTTGCTCGATGGATGATCGCGACGCCCTCGCCCGCCAGCGATTCTTCATGCTCCAGGCATTGCGGCTGGGCGGCGCGGTCATGGCCATGATCGGGGCGGTCATCATCTCGGGCCGGTTCGTCGACATGCCTGTGCTCGGCTATGTCCTGCTGGTTCTCGGCGCGGTCGAATTCTTCGTGCTGCCGAACATGGTGGCTCGCAAATGGCGCTCGCCCGACAAATGAAACGGTTCTGGAAGGCGGTATCGGTCGAGCCGGTGGATGGCGGTTGGCAGGTCATGCTGGATGGCCGCGGCGTTAGGACGCAAGGTCGGCGCGCGCAGATCGTTTCGCAACGGGCGCTGGCCGAACTGCTGGCGTCGGAATGGGAATGCCAGGGCGAGAAGATCGACCCGGCGACATTCCCCCATCGCGACATGGCCGATTACGCTATCGACATGATCGCCACCGGCGAGGAAGACATCGTCGCCAAACTGCTCGTGTTCCTCGAAACCGACACGCTTTGCTATCGCGCCGATCCCGATGAGCCGCTCTACAAGCGACAGTGGGAAATCTGGGAGCCGATCGTCGCCCGGTTCGAAGCGCGCGAGAACCTGTCGATCGAGCGGGCCAGTGGCATCGTCCACCGTGCACAGCCCGAATCGACCCTGGCCACCATGCGGACCCGTGTCGCTGCGCTCGAGCCGATGGCGCAGGCCGCGTTGTTCGCGCTTACCTCGCTCTCGGCGTCGCTTATCATCGGGCTCGAAGCGCTGGTGAGCGAAAGCGCGGATGACACGTTGTGGGATGCCGCCAACTTGGAGGAGGATTGGCAGGTAGAGCTCTGGGGCGAGGATACCGAGGCTGCTGCGCGCCGTGCAAAGCGGCATGCGGAATTCAGACGCGCCCTCGTCTTTGCCAAGGCTGCGCGCGGCTGATCCTGTTACGAAATTGCGGGCTCGCGCCTATTGCGCGATCCACTCCGCCACCTGCCCAGCCACATCGTTGGCGGCACGGTTGAGGGCATCGCCGACCGGGCCTGCTTCGGCTGCGATACCGGGGATCGTGCTGCGGAAACGACGGCTGACTATCCGGTTGCCTTCGGCATCGCGCATAGCGTCGAACACCACCACGACCGAGCTGCTGCGCGCATCGTAGCCGAATTCGACCAGGCTGCCGCGCAACTGGTCCTCGGTCGCGATGGTGGCATCGAAACCGTCGATCACCACCCGCCCTGTGCGTGCGCGCACGGTTTCCGACAACAGTCTGCGGAACAGCCTGGTCGGCTTTTCAACCCACACTGCGTCCTTGAGATAAGCGATATTGGAATCGTCGATCTGCACCGGCACCCGGGTAATCGCCAACCGCTGCGGAGCGCTTGGCTCAAGCACGGTCAGTGCGGTCCGCTCGGTACCGATGGTGGCATTGCCCTCTGCAGGAGCGGCCGTAGCGGTCAGCGTCAACAGCGTCGGCGGCGGTTCATTGCCGAGGCTGACGCAGCCCGCGAGCATCGCCAGCGCGGCGACTGGCAGAAAGGTCTTCAACAGGCGCGGGGCCAGGGCATGGGTCATTCTTTGTACTCCGGCACCTTGGGCGAGCCGACCAGTCCGGCCGCCCCTTCATTCTCCAGCCGTTCGGTCACGGCGCGCAAGGCGCGGCTGGTTTCGCGCAAATCCTGCAGTGTGGCATTGGCTGCCGGCAAGGTCTGCTGATTGATCTGACGGGCAGCGGGTTGGGCCTCGTCGAGCGTGGCCGACAGCGAATTCAGCGCCGTGCCTGCCGATGCGAGCGTCTTGCGCAACTCGGTCGCCAGTGCCTCGCCCTCTTGGTTGATAACCTTGTCAGTGGAGCGGGTGACCTGCTCGAACGCTTCGAGAGCCTGCCCCGCTTCGCGCAGGGTCAATTGCAACTCGCCCATCGCGCCTTCGATCATCGGCGTAGCGCGGGCCAGGTCCTGCGACATCGCATTTGTATTGCGCAGGATGCCTGCGAGCGAGGCCTGGTTGTCGTCCGAAAGCACCTCGGTCAGCCGTTCAGTCAATGTTGCCAGCCGCTCAAGCAGCAGCGGCGCGTTCGCGAGGATTTCGCCGAAGCCGCCGGCCTTGGGCGGGATTACCGGAACGCCTTCGACGCAGGTCGTGGTCTCGCAGGTGATTGGTGGCCGGCCCTTGCGCGCACCGTCGAGCAGGATGGTCGAGACGCCGGTGAAGGAGCTTTGCACGGTAGCCGTCGTCCCTACCAGAACCGGCACGTCCTCAGCCACGCGGATGCGCACGCGGACGAATTCAGGATCGGTCTTCCACAGGACAATGTTGTTGACCTGGCCCACTGGAACGCCGGCGAAGGAGACCTGGCTTCCCTTGGCCAGTCCTTCGACCGACTGCTTGAAGAAGATGTCGTATTCCTTCTGCGATCCCTCGCCGAAACGGGCCAGCCAGATGATGAAGACCGCAAGGGCCGCCAGCAGCGCCAGCGTCACCGCGCCGACCCAGAGATGATTTGCCCGTGTTTCCATGCGCTTCCTCTATGCGCCCGCAGGCGCGTTCTTGTCCATGCTCTTGGCACGCTTCTGGCTGTCCTGCGCGGCGCGCCCGCGCGTCCCATTGAAATATTCCTGGATCCAGGGATGATCGGTTTCGAGGAGCTCGGGAATCGTGCCGACGGCGATGACCTGCTTGTCGGCCAGCACCGCCACGCGGTCGCAGATTTCATAAAGCGTATCGAGGTCGTGGGTGATCAGGAATACCGTCAGCCCCAGCGTCGCTTTCAATTCGCGTGTCAACCGGTCGAAGGCAGCGGCGCCGATCGGATCAAGTCCCGCCGTCGGCTCGTCGAGGAACAGCAATTCCGGATCCAGCGCGAGCGCACGGGCGAGGCCGGCACGCTTCTTCATCCCGCCGGAAAGTTCACTGGGATACTTGTTGACCGCTTCTTCGGGCAGCCCGCTCATCATCACCTTGAAGCGAGCGATTTCATTCATCACCTCGGGCTCGATATCGGGGAAGAACTGTTTAAGCGGGACCTGCACGTTTTCGCCCACCGTCAGGGTGGAGAACAGCGCGCCGCCCTGGAAGAGGACACCCCAGCGGCTACGCACTCCCAGGAATTCGTCGGGTTCAGCATCGGTCATCGATTTGCCGAACACGTGGATGTCTCCCTCGGCGGGAATTTGCAGGCCAATGATGGACCGCATCAGAACCGACTTACCCGTGCCCGAGCCGCCGACGACGCCGATGATTTCACCGCGATTGACTGTCAGGTCGAGTCCTTCGTGAACGGCGAAATCGCCGAACCTGTTGGTGAGGCCTTCGACCACGATCGGGTGTTCGCCGCGATAGCGCTTGTAGGAGGCAGCTGCTTCCTCGGGGGTCAGTTCTTCGCTCATCCCCAGCCCAGTTCGGTGAAGAAAACTGCGAAGAAGGCATCGAGGACGATTACCGTGAAGATGCCGGTGACCACCGCCATTGTCGTGCGCAGGCCGACCTCCTCGGAATTCCCTTTCACCTGCATCCCGTGATAGCAGCCGGCAATCGCGACAATCAGGCCGAAGACCGGTGCCTTGATCAGTCCGACCCACAGATCGTGCACCGGGACAACATCCTGTATACGCTCGAGAAAATTGGTGAATGGAATGCCCAGCATCAGGTCACCAACGACGGCGCCGCCGATGATGCCAACGACCGAGCTGTAGAAGCCGAGCAGCACCATCATGAAGGTGCAAGCCAGCACGCGCGGGATCACCAGCGCCTCTATCGGCGAGATGCCGATGGTGCGCATGGCGTCGATTTCCTCGGTCAGTTTCATGGTGCCGAGCTGCGCAGCAAACGCGCTGCCCGAACGGCCAGCGACCATGATCGCGGTCATCAGCACGCCCAGTTCGCGCAAGGTGATACGCCCGACCAGGTTGACCGTCAGTGTCTCGGCCCCGAACTGCGCCAGCTGGACCGCGCCCTGCTGGGCAATGACGATGCCGATAAGAAAGCTCATCAGGCCAACGATCGGCAAGGCCGACACACCGACCAGTTCCATCTGGTGCACCAGCGCTTTGACGCGAAAACGCGACGGGTGACGAATGATAGAGCCAAGGCCGAGCAGTATCTGACCAAGAAAGCCGATCACGCCCAAGGTCCCGCCCCAGAAGGTGGCGACGAGTTCGCCGACACGTTTGGGCACGCGTTCGAACAACGGGGCACGCGGGGCCGCTACCTGCACTTCGGTTTCGGTATTCTCGATCGCTTTGAGCAGGCGCAGGGCGCGATCGCTGGCCCCCGTTATCTCGGCATCCTTGGAAGACGCTGCATCGCAGGCGATATAAGCGCCGACGGTATCGATCTCGTCCACTTCGCTCAGATCGACGAAGCTATATTCGGTCTCGATGGCGCGCAAATCCTGGTCGATCGGGCCAATTGTCGAGACGAGATAG
The DNA here is from genome assembly GCF_054482615.1 of Qipengyuania sp. CAU 1752. Lineage (NCBI taxonomy): Bacteria > Pseudomonadati > Pseudomonadota > Alphaproteobacteria > Sphingomonadales > Erythrobacteraceae > Qipengyuania > Qipengyuania sp. CAU 1752. The sequence goes on from NZ_JBTLRE010000001.1 coordinate 2,515,242, forward strand.
GGGCCGGCGAGCCGCAGCACCATGCTACCATCGTCCTGCTGATGCAGAGAAAAGCTGGCCCGTTGAGACATTGTCCGTTTCTATGCGGATAAACCTGCCGATTGCCAAGCGCGCAAATCACCATGTTGCACCGCAGCGCGCCCACTGGCATTGGCGGGTCAGGATGACAGACCAGCTAGCAACGACTTTCGACCCCGCCGCGATCGAGGCGCGATGGTACCAGCATTGGGAGGCCAACGGCCTGTTCCGGCCCGAGCGGCCCGATGCCGAGCCTTTCACCATCGTCAATCCGCCGCCCAATGTGACCGGCAGCCTGCATATCGGCCATGCGCTCGATAACACCTTGCAGGACATCGTCATCCGCTATGAACGCCTGCGCGGCAAAGACGCTTTGTGGGTGGTTGGCACCGACCACGCGGGCATCGCTACGCAGATGGTGGTCGAGCGCCAGCTCGAAGGACGGCAGGACAAGCGCACCAATTATTCGCGCGAGGATTTCGTCGACAAGGTCTGGCAGTGGAAAGAGGAATCGGGCGGCACGATCACCACGCAATTGCGCCGCCTCGGCTGCTCGATGGACTGGTCACGCGAACAGTTCACCATGGACGAGCACTTCACCAAGGCCGTGCTCAAGGTCTTCGTCGATCTCTATAATGACGGGCTGATCTACCGCGACAAGCGGCTGGTGAACTGGGATCCCAAGCTCAAGACCGCGATTTCCGATCTCGAGGTCGAGCAGCAGACGATCGCGGGCCATTTCTGGCACTTCAGATACCCGCTCGAAGACGGCGTAACGCTGGACGACGGGAGCGACCATATCGTGGTGGCCACAACCCGCCCGGAAACCATGCTGGCCGACATGGCGGTTGCGGTCCATCCCGATGACGAGCGATACAAAAGCGTGATCGGCAAGCACGTCGTGTTGCCGATCACCGGCCGGCGCGTGCCAATCGTGGCCGACGAGCACGCCGATCCGGAACTGGGGAGCGGCGCGGTCAAGATCACCCCGGGCCACGATTTCAACGATTTCGAGGTCGGAAAGCGTGCCGGAATCGTGCCTGCCGACATGCTGAACATGTTCGATGTCGAGGCCAATGTCTGCCAGGTCAGCGACGGGCTGATCCCCGACGAGTTTCTCGGGCTTCACCGCTTCCGGCGTGACGGCACGGACGGCGCGCGTGAACTGGTGGTGCAGCGGCTCAAGGAACAGGGTTTCCTGATCCCGCATATCGCCAAGACCAAGAAGGGCGAAGAGGTCGAGAACGACGCCGAGCCGCGCCAGATCGCGACCCCATTTGGCGACCGCGGCGGCGTGGTGATCGAGCCGTGGCTGACCGACCAGTGGTACGTCAACGCCGAGGAACTGGCGAAGAAGCCGATCGCGGCGGTCAAGTCAGGCGAGATCGAGATCGTCCCCAAGACCTGGGAAAAGACCTTCTTCAACTGGATGGAAAACATCCAGCCGTGGTGCGTCAGCCGCCAGCTGTGGTGGGGCCACCGTATCCCGGCGTGGTACGACGACCAAGGTCGCGTATTCGTCGCCGAAACCGAGGCCGACGCCCAGGCCAAGGCCGGTGACGGCGTCGCCCTCACGCGCGATGATGACGTCCTCGACACTTGGTTCTCATCCGCGCTGTGGCCGTTTGCCACGCTCGGCTGGCCCGACGACACGGCGCTGCTCGAAAAGCATTATCCCAATAACCTTCTGGTGAGCGGGTTCGACATCCTGTTCTTCTGGGACGCGCGGATGATGATGGCCGGCTATTATAACACCGGCCAGGCGCCGTGGCCGAAGCTCTATCTTCACGGCCTTGTTCGCGCCGCCGATGGCGCGAAAATGTCCAAGTCCAAGGGCAATGTCGTCGATCCGCTCGGTCTGATCGACCAGTACGGCGCCGATGCGCTGCGGTTCTTCATGGCGGCGATGGAGAGCCAGGGCCGCGATATCAAGATGGATGAACGCCGGGTCGAGGGATATCGCAATTTCGCCACCAAGCTGTGGAATGCCACCCGGTTCTGCCAGTCCAACGGCATTGGCGCGAGCGACACCATCGCCGCGCCAGAGGCGAAGCTGGCGGTCAACCAGTGGATTATCGGCGAAGTCCAGCAGACGGTCGAGACGCTCGATGCGGCGATGGCCGATCTGCGTTTCGATGCTGCGGCCAATACCATCTACCACTTCGTGTGGGACCGGTTTTGCGACTGGTACCTGGAACTGATCAAGCCGGTGTTCGGCGGCGAGGACAGCGCTGCCGCGCAGGAAACCCGCGCGGTTGCCGGGTGGACGCTCGACCAGATCCTGGTCATGCTCCACCCCTTCATGCCCTTCATCACCGAGGAACTGTGGCATGCGCAGGGCTCGCGTCCCTACGAGCTGATCTGCGCCGAATGGCCGCGCCCGCGTGCCAAGGTGGCGAAAGACGCCACTGACGCGATCGACTGGGTCATCGAGCTGACCACCGCCACCCGCAGCGCTCGTAATGAGCTGGGAATCGCACCGGGCGAAAAGCTGGCCGCGTTCTGCCCCAACCCTTCCGACCTTGCGATCCGCACGATCGAGCGCAGTGCGGCGGCGATTGAGCGGCTTGCACGGCTGACGCCTGTCACTCTGGGAGATGCGCCGGCGGGCGCGGCCATGCAGGTTAGTGCCGGCGATGACGTGTTCATCGTCCCGCTTGAAGGCGTTATCGATATCGGCGCGGAAAAATCCCGTCTCGAAAAGGCGCTCGCGGCGAGTGAGAAGGAAGTGAAAACGCTCGAAGGCAGGCTCGGCAATGCCAATTTCGTCGAGCGCGCCAAGCCAGAAGCTGTCGAGAAAGCCAAGGCCGATCATGCCCATCACAGCGCTGAGGTCGAGCGTCTGAGGTCGGCGCTGGCGCGGCTGGGCTGAAATGCCACTGGTCCTCGCCACTGATGATACTGGGGGACCGGAGATTTTCGCCTCGGTCCAGGGTGAAGGGCCAAGCGCCGGGATGCCGGTCGCCTTCCTGCGCCTGAGCCGCTGCAACCTCGCCTGCGTCTGGTGTGACACCGCCTATACATGGCATTTCGAAGGCGACAATCGACCGCATCGGTCTGACGAAACCTATGACCGCAAGGCCAACCAGGTGACGCTGGAGGTGGCCGACGTAGCCGAGCGGATCACCGCGCTGGGGCAGAAACGGCTGGTCATCACTGGCGGCGAACCGCTGATGCAGGCAGGGCCGCTCGCCGACCTGCTTGAAGCATTGCCCGATATGCGGATTGAGATCGAGACCAACGGCACAACCAGGGCGCCGCCCCGGCTCGATATCCGTATCGATCAATTCAATGTCAGCCCCAAGCTGGCCCATTCGGGCAATTCTGCCGAGCTGGCACTGATCCCTGAGCGGCTCGATTTCTACGCGCTCGATGCCCGCGCCTGCTTTAAATTCGTGATCGCCGAGCAGGGCGATGTCGTCCAGGTTCTCGAACTGCAACGCCGACATGCGATCCCGCCCCAGCGCATCTTCCTGATGCCCGAAGGGACAGACAGCGTATCCTTGCGCGCCCGAATGGAATGGCTCGTGCCGCTATGCCTCGAGCACGGCTATCGCCTGAGCGACCGGCTCCACATTCACCTGTTTGGGGATACCCGCGGAACCTAGCGCAAAGCTTAGCCTTGAGCACGCCAGCGCTGGACGACGCGATGGACCGATTCCTCTTCGCCGCCGCTCTGGTTCCACAGCTCGACGAAACTCGGATCTTCCGATGCCGGACGCTTCGCTTCCTCGAGATTGTCGAAGCTAACACGGATCGGGATAGCCACGCCCTCGCCGCAGACGATACATTCGCGGTTGCGTAGGGCAGGTATCGAATCGAGAAAGCCGCGCGCGCCCTCGGGCATGGCGGCCTTGACGAATGCCTGGTCGCGTTCGTTGTTGAGGCGCATCGAGATGATCGTGCCGCATTGCGACAGCACGCCCTCGGCAAGGTCGGACGGGCGCTGTGTGATAAGGCCCAGCGAGATGCCGTATTTACGGCCTTCCTTGGCGATGCGGCTGAGGATGTCTCCGACCGACGAGCCATCGGCATTGGCCTCGCTCGGCACGTAGCGGTGAGCCTCCTCGCAGACCAGTAGGATCGGCCGGGTCCGCTCTTCGCGGGCCCAGATGGCATAGTCGAACACCAGCCGGCTTAACACCGCGACCACCGTGCTAGTGATGTCGGACGGAACTCCGGAGACGTCGATTATGGCGATCGGCTTGCCATCCGATGGCATGCGGAAGATCTTGGAGATGAAGTCGGCCATGGTATCGCCGACCAGCATGCCCGAGAACATGAACTGGTAGCGCGGGTCGCCTTTGAGCTCCTCCAGCTTGTTCTTGATGCGCATATAGGGCGCAGATGTATTGGACTTGTCGAGTTTGCCCATCTCGTCGGCGACGGCACCCGTCAGGTCGGACAACAGGTAGGGTATCGGCGAATCAACGGTGATCTTGCCGAGTTGCTCGGCCAGCCGGTTCTTGCCTCGCGCCTTCAACAGGCACTTGGCGAGGATATCCTCTTCTACCTGCCGGTCATTGCCCGAACTGTTCAGCAGGACCTCGCAATGTTCCTGGAAGTTCATCAGCCAGTAGGGCATCTGCAGATTGGACACGTCGAGGATCATGCCGGTGTTCTTGAACGCCGCGGAATACTCGCCATGCGGGTCGATCATCAGGATGTGGCCCGCAGGTGCGGCTTCGCAGATCCGGTGCAGGATCAAGGCGGCACTGGTCGATTTACCGGTACCGGTCGAACCGAGCAGCGCGAAATGCTTGCCCAGCATGGCATCCACATACAGCCCGGCGCGGATATCCTTGGTCGGATAGACTGTGCCGATCTGGATGTTGGAACGGCCGTCGCTGGCATAGACCATCTTGAGGTCGGCGGTGCTGGCCGGATAGACATAAGCGCCCGGCACCGGATAGCGGGTGACGCCGCGCTTGAAGCTGTGGATGCGGCCGGTCAGTTTTTCTTCCTGCCCCTCGCCGAGGAAGTCGATATTGGCGATGACCCCACCGTTCTGGCGGCGGTCCTGGCGCTGGTTGCGCACGCTGGCGAGCAGCCAGTTGTTGCCCACGCGAATCTTGATCTGGCTACCGACCTGGCCTGCGAGCCCGATCGACGGGTCCTCGTCGGCCATACATTCGTTGAGTCGCTGTAGGTCGAGCGCGATCTGCGAACCCGAACCGGCAATTTCGAGGACTACGCCAATCGGCTGAGCGCAGTTGTCTGGCGACGCTTTTTCCGCTGCCTTGCCCTCCGATCCCGTGGCGTTGAATTCCTGCTTGCCCATGTCAGTCATGCGTATGAACCTTCTATCGCGTGCAATTGCGCGAGCAGAATGGCCGGACAGGGTTAAAATCGCGTCAACTGTGGATTAAGCCATTCAAATCAGTGCAAAAAGACGACCCGCCAGCCACCCCATGCCAACTGAAAGGAAAATGGCAACCAGGCCGTAGAGCCACCCCCAGTAAAGCGCGGCGGTTTCCACAAACCGCTCGAAACCGACTTTCTCCACCTCGACCTCGGCGATGGCGGAGGCGACAACGCGTCCGCGACTGAGCGCGAAGGTCTCTGCGGTGTAGGTCCCGGCCTGGACACTGGAAGGCAGGTTGAGACGTGCCTGGTAGAGCACTCCTTCGCGCAGTTCGACGCCCGAGAAATTCTCTTCGTAAAGACCTTGCCGCAGCTTCAAATCGACCAAGCCGTCACGAAACCGGGCGACCTCGTCAGGATCGCTCGTTCCGCTCGGTGAAAGCTGGATGAAGCCAGTTCCGAATTCGAAGATCGCGGCCGTCCGATCGTCAACGATCTGGCCGATTGGTCGGTTTGATGCGACGGCGAAATAGGACGGTGCGGAACGGAAATCCATCGCATCGGCATTCATCCATATGCCACCGATCTGGTCCTTTTCGCGCAGGCGGATCGCTTGCGTCGGCCCTTTGAGGACAACAACGATATCGTACTCTTCGCCAACACCTTGGCCCCGCGGCGGGAGCACGGCGCCAAACAATAGCAGTTCGGTGCCGGTAAAGCCTTGGCGCAGTTCGACCTTGTGCTGCGAAACTTCGGGCACCAGTACCGGATCGCGTTGGCCCGAAAGGGCAAACAGAGCCAGAAGGACGAGCAATACGCGCCTCATAGCGCAGTTGCCGAATAGATCTCGTCTGGCTGAACGCCGAGGCCGAACAGCATCCTCAACGCGACAAGGATGACGACCACGGCAAGGACCAGCCGCAAGATATCGGGCCGCGCTTTCAGTGCAATCTTGGTGCCGAACTGCGCACCCATTACCGAACCGACCAGCAACAACGCGGCGAGGATCAAATCAACTGCCTTGGTGGTGAGCGCATGGGTCATGGTGGTCGCCATGGTCACGAACAGGATGTTGAACAGCGAAGTCCCGACCACCACCCGTCCGCTCATGCCAAGCAGGTAAAGCATGGCGGGGACCAGCATAAAACCGCCGCCAACGCCCATCAGCATGGTCAGGATACCGACGAAAAAGCCGAGGATCAGTGGTGCCAGCGGCGAAATATAGAGGCCGGAACCATAAAAACGCCAGCGATAGGGCAGTGCCGCGACCAGCGGGTGGTGCCGGCGCCGCGCCGCCGGGGGCGTGGCGCCGCCGCGCCGCGACAGGATCGTCTCCAGCGATTCTCGCAGCATCAGCGATCCGATGGTCCCGAGCATGAGGACGTAGAGGACGTTAATGACGACATCGATCTGGCCCAGCGCCTGGAACAGGCGAAAAAGCAAGGCGCCGACCAGCGCCCCCAGTATGCCGCCGGCGACGAGCACCCAGCCCATTCGGTAATCGACCCCGCCCTGGCGCTGGTGCGCGAGCACTCCCGATACGCTGGCGCCGGTCACCTGCGAGGCAGCCGACGCGGCGGCCACGGTGGGTGGAATGCCATAGAAGATCAGCAGCGGAGTGGTCAGGAATCCCCCGCCCACGCCGAACAGTCCGGACAATATTCCCGTCAGCGCGCCGAGCGCGATGATCACCAATCCGTCAACGGATAAGTTGGCTATGGGAAGATAGACGTCCATGGGCGCGTTCAGCCGTAGCCGAGGCGCGAGCGGGTTGGAAGCGGTGGCGCGACTAGAATCCGCTGCTGAGAGTCAGCGCGAAGCCCGAACTGGGTTCGGCGTTGCCTGCCGTGCGCAGGCGATAGTCGGCACTCAGTCGAACGGGCATCTTGCCAAGGTCGAAATGAAGGCTGGCAGTGGGGCCGAGATCAAAGCGGGCAGCTCCTTCTTGCGCCCCGCCCCATGCCCCGGCTCCAACCCGCAACTTGGCTCCGCTAAAATCCCCCAGCCTTCGCTCGACGCGCAACTGCCCGTCGGCAAATGGGGTAGGAAAATCACCGCCCACATATCCGGCTTGGACATATGCTTCGAGGTTTACTTTTTCGGAGATCGAGAGTGGTGGTAGCTCGGTCACAAGTGTCACTGCAGGTCGCAAGTGCCAGTTCCCTTGCCGATGGGTTGCCCGCAGTTCGGTCAATGCGACAACAGGCACGGACGAGATCGGCCGGGTCCCGCCACCAAGTGCCCAGTCAGTCTCTCCACCGGTATCAAGCGCCTTGGAAGCGCGGGCGAACAGGAAAGTCGAGCGCGACTGTCCGACGAAATATCGCGCCACAAGGCCCGCCTGGCTCGCGCCATAGCTGGCGGGACGGTCGGCACTCGCAGGCACCAGGCTTCCCCCGCCTTCACGCCAGAATAGCCACCCGTCGACGCCCCAGCGCGGTGCCGCAGTTTGCGCAACGGAATCCCGCAAAACGCTTTCCTTGGCCCTGCCGACTGCGGGTTCGGGATCGGTGGTTGGGGGCCCGGCACGAAGTAGCTGGCTAGTCCCCTCGGAAATCTTCTGTACTACGGCAGCGCGCTGTGCGGGACGTGGATATCGCACGGCTCCCTCACTTCGCAAAGCATTCCCAAGCGCGTTCAAACTATCGACCCACAACACGTCTGGCGACGCTGTCCCTTGCGACGGCAACTCTTGTGATTGCCCGGCCATTTCGACCGGATAAGAAAGCGAGGCTGCCTCCGCCGCGGGTCGAGACATCACAGTCTGCGCGGCTTGGACGCTCTCTTCCTGGAATGGAGAGGTCCAATTGAGAGCGCGCAGCAGGGCCCATCCGCCGATGACCAGTATCAGAGCCACTAGTGGTTGGCCCTTGCGGCCGGTCGGTGCCATCAGGCGAATGTCTCCGTGGTCCGCAACTTTACCGGATGATGGACATGGTCTGTCTTCTCCCAGGTGACCTCACGGTCCGAGAATGAGCGCAGATAGGCTGTGAATGCCCGGCGTCCGGCCATGATGGCGATGATATTGGCTATCGGGATCCTCAAAACAGCGCGCAGGCCTTCGCCCGCACCGTATTCGCGCGCCGTGAAAGCGAAACGAAACACGGCGCGCCAGACTACGTTGGCCAGGTTGAATGCGAGTAGTGACCACAGCAGCGGGGTCAGTTCGATCCTTGGAACCATGCCCAGCGCGCTGGCAATCGCGGATATCCCGGCAATGACAACAAGTAGGTAGGCAAGCGCGAGGATGAAAGCGGCGAACGGCCCCCGGCGATCGCGCATCCACATCCAGCTCTCGACCGGCGATGCGCTCCAGCCCAGACGGTCCCAGCCCTGGAAAGCTATGCCGTGCAGCCAGCGGGTTTTCTGCTTCACCGCTGAGACGAGCGTGTCGGGGAAACAGGCCCTGGTAGCGACCAATGCGCCATCGGGCCTGCGTACCCGCACAAACCGCATCTGCCCCCCGTTGCGCGCCACCGCCATGCCGAGTTGGTAATCTTCGGTCAGGCTGGATGCTTCGAATGGGACCCCCTCGCGGCGAGTCCTTGCAAGATGGGCCAATTGTCCGCGCGCAACCGCGCAGCCTACGCCGGCCGATGGTAGCCCGGCCCCAAGTGCGCCGCGGACCACCATGCCCTTGCCATGCGCCTCGGCGAACTCCTCGCAATAATGGCTGGCGATCCAGCGCGAATGCAGCGGTGCGCTGGGCAGAACCGGAAGCTGGGCAAAATCCGCCGTATCGATTGCCCGGTCGAGCAGGTCGAGCGCGTAGGGATCGACCATGTCCTCGGCGTCGTGCAGCACGACCATGCGGAAAGGCTCACCGGAGCGTTTTTCGTCTTCCTCGATCGCCCGGTACAGGCGGTTGAGACAATCGGCTTTTGTGGTCGGGCCAGGTATATCGTGCACCACAATTCGTAGCCGGGAATCGTCCAGATCCTCGTCCAAGATGGCCGCGATGGTCGCACCGTCGTTGCAATAACAACCAACATACAGTGTTAGATTGGCGTGCGGCCAGACACCCAACATGTGCCGAACGGTCGTCGGTAGAACCGCAGCTTCCTGCCATGCGGGGATGACGATCGCTGCCCGCCCCTTGAGCGGATGAACGCCTGGGTCGGGCGCCGCTTCATCGTCCGGCAATCGCGGCGTCGCGGCACGGCCGCTGAACCGCAGCCAGAGCCACAGGCCATCGACTGCCAGTTCATCGACCGCGCCAAGGCAGAAGAACAGACCGGCAAACAGCAAGAGTTCGTATTGGACGAGCAGCAGCCATTCGCTCGCAGAAAAACCTGCGAACTCCACAATTCCCCCTGACTCTGTCCTCGAATGCAGGCTAGCTGCTCCAATCCACCCTTGCAACGCGGGAAATAACCATCAAAAGGGCCACCAACCATGGTCCAGAACAAACGTAATCCGCTCGTCCGCGCAATTGCCCCCGTGCGCGCCCTATTCGTCAGCGATGCCTCGGCGGGTGTCCTGCTCATATTGGTGGCGGCCGCTGCCATGGTGGTCGCTAACTCCACCCTGGCGGGTGCTTATGAGGAACTGTTTTACGGCGAGCTTTCGTGGACACCGATCCCTAAGCTCGACGATCTGCACCTCTGGATAAACGACGGCCTCATGGCGGTGTTCTTCTTCGTCGTCGGGCTGGAAGTTAAGCGCGAGGTGATCGCTGGACAATTGTCCAGTCCCGAACAGCGCCGTTTGCCAGTTCTTGCGGCGATTGCAGGGATGGCAGTGCCGGCGGGGATCTATGTGCTGGTGGTCGGTCCGGACAGCGCCCTGGTGCGTGGCTGGGCCATCCCGGCGGCGACCGACATTGCCTTTGCAATGGGCGTGCTGGGCCTGCTCGGCAGCCGCGTGCCAGCCTCGCTGCGACTATTCCTGCTGACCGTGGCAATTGTCGACGATATCGGTGCCGTTTTGGTCATTGCCGCCTTCTATACGGCTAATCTCAAATTGATGTGGCTGGGCATTGCGGGCGTCATTTTCGCTGTCATGGTGTTGATGAATCGTTTCGGCGTCGATCGGATCTGGCCCTACTTAATCGTTGCTCTGGCGCTTTGGGGCGCGGTTCTTTTTTCCGGCATTCACGCCACCATCGCGGGGGTCCTCGCCGCCCTGACTATTCCCATGAAAAGGCAGGACGGTCACTCGCTGCTCGAAAAGCTGGAGCATGGGCTGGCCCCTTGGAGCGCTTACCTGGTCGTGCCGATCTTCGGCTTTGCCAACGCCGGCGTGAACCTCAGCGGGATGGGCACGGAAGAAGTCCTCGCTCCGCTGCCGTTGGCGATCGCCGCTGGTCTTGTCGTCGGCAAGCAGCTCGGCATTTTCGGTATCATCGTGACCGCGGTGAAGCTGGGTATCGCCAAGGCGCCGGAAGATGCCAACTGGATGGAGATCTGGGGCGTATCCATTCTCACCGGCATAGGCTTCACCATGTCGCTGTTCATCAGCGGACTGGCCTTTACCGATACCCGATTGCTGATCGACGAGGCCAAGATCGGCATCCTCGGTGGCTCGCTGATTTCAGCGGTGCTGGGCTATGCGGTGCTGCGAATGACCACCACTCACCCGGAGGATCCGTCGCTGACGCCGCCGACCCCGTAGGGCGGCGGTCGCCAGTCCGGCGGTCCGCTACCAGCTGCCTGTGTTTTCCATGCTGGCCCAGGGTTCGCGCGGAGGCAGATTGCCTTCCTGCAGCAATTCCACCGAAATCCCGTCGGGCGAGCGGACAAAGGCCATGTGCCCGTCGCGCGGTGGCCGATTGATCGTGACTCCGGCATCCATCAGTCGCTGACAGGTCTCGTAGATATCGTCGACGCGGTAGGCGAGGTGACCAAAATTTCGTCCGCCATCATACTGTTCGGGCGCGCTGCCGTCTTCCGGCGGCCAGTTATAGGTCAGTTCGACCTCGGCCACCCCCTCCTGCCCTGGTGCGGCCAGGAAGATCAGGGTGAAGCGACCGTTCTCATTGTCGAACCGGCGCACTTCCTCCAACCCGATCAGCTTGAAAAAGGCGATGGTAGCGTCCGGGTCGCTCACGCGGATCATGGTGTGGAGGTATTTGGGCATTCCATAGGTCCTTTGATTCGCATCGGGGGTTGTGTGTCACCACCCGCCCGCATTTACATATAGGGTGGGCAATGCCTTGTCCGACTGCAAGCATCCAATGAACAACTGGTGGAAATGCAAAAGCCCGCGCCGAAACATCGGTGCGGGCCTTCACAATTGGTCATCGCCTAAGCGCAATTACATCGAGTAGGTGATCGAAGCGAAAAAGCCGGCGTCAGTGAAATCCTCGATCGACGGACCTTGGGTGTCGACATAGTTGAGGCCGAGGCTGAGGTTTCCGGTGATCGCATACGATGCGCCGATCCCCCAATCGAATGAGTCGCCGTCGAGCGCAGTCGCAAATACGCCATCGGTGTAGCCCAGATGCGCGGTCAGTGTGATCGGCGTTTGCGGGATCCCGAGTTCGAAGTCGGTATATAGGTAAAGGTTATCACCTCCGCCGAGCGAATCCTGCTCCCAGGCATAGGCCACGCCGACGGTTGCACCAACAGGACCAAGCGTGGTGCCGATCGAAGCGTAGGGTTCGAAATAATCGGTGTCGACACCGGGCGCATCGCCGGTCGGGTAGATGTAATACAACAGGCCCACGTCGAGCGTGACACCATCGCTGACGTCGCCGCTCCAGCCGGCGTAGATGTCGAGCTCAAGCTCGCCGAAGTCGCTTCCGCCCGAAATCGAGGAAGCCCATGTGCCGGCATACAGGCCGCTCGAATGGCCGAGATCAATCCCACCCTGTAATGCGATGTCGCCATCCGATAACGATACGCCGCGAAAGCGATAGTCGCTAACCACAGCGACATTGCCTGAAAGCTCGAGGCCGCTTTCGCCGCCCACATCGCTGGTGCCACCGGCCGTGGGAATGAAGCTTTCGCGCCTGATGTCTACCAGCACCGGAATCGGTACGGCTTCTTCATCGATTGAGGGTTGGGATGCCGGGATGCCCGGCGTGTTGGGTTCGGCAGCGGTTTCTGCTGCCAGTGTCGGGCTAGCGACGAGCACCGTTCCGACGAGGAGAGTCGCGGCAAGACCGCGAAAGGACGTAAGCATGACAAGTTTCCTTGGCGTTAGGGTTTGCTTCGTCCCACCTGCGCATCGACCGGCTGGCGTTTTAGGCATCCAATCTCGTGTCGATGTGATATAAAGATGCACGTTCTTGCTGCGCTGCACAAGAAAATTGTCAAAGTGTCGGAAACCTCCTTTTCGGCGTTGCCAAATGGCACCAGTGCGCGGAGCCAATCCGTAGTGTTGCGCGTTGCGATGCTGCCCAGGAGTGCCTATGTCGCGCTCCGCAGGACCCAACTAGGCATCGCTGCAGATCATGATCAGTGCACTCAAGAAACTTGTCCGGGCCAAGCCCACTATTTCCGGCCCCTCGGTCCCCGAGGGCACGCGCTATTATGCCATCGGCGACATTCACGGCTGCAACACTCATTTCGAGGCCTTGATCGAAGCCATCGAGGAGGACGCGGAGTCCGCGTCGGAGCTTGAAACACGTATCGTGTTGCTCGGCGACCTTGTCGATCGCGGCCCTGATAGCGCCAAGGTCATCGCCAATGCCCGCGAGTGGCAGAAGCGGCACAATGTGCAGATCCTTGCCGGAAACCACGAGGAGATGTTTCTCCAGTCCTTTCAGGACACAAAGGTCCTGCGCCATTTCATTCGGCACGGCGGTCGCGAAACGATCCTCAGCTACGGCGTGCCGCAGAAGAAATACAACAAGGCCTCGCTCGACGAGTTGCAGGCATTGATCCACGAATATGTGCCCGAGAATGATCGGGAATTCATTGCCGGTTTTTCGGAAATGATCGTCGCCGGGGATTACGTTTTCGTCCATGCCGGGATCAAGCCAGGGGTGGAACTGGAAAAACAGGCGCGTGAAGACCTCTTGTGGATCCGCGAAAGGTTTCTCGATTACGACGAAGCCCACCCGCAGTTCGTGGTCCACGGCCACACGATAGTGGAGAAGATTGATCGCCGGACCAATCGCATCGGCATCGACACCGGCGCGTTCCGTTACGGCAAGTTAACGGCACTTGTGCTTGAGGGATCGTCGCGTCGCGTCATCCAGGCGTTAGGCGACGGTGAGACAATCGAAATCAGGAAGAAGGACCTCTAGCAGTATGAAAATCGCGATGGTCGGCTCGGGCTATGTTGGTCTGGTTTCGGGGGCGTGTTTTGCCGATTTCGGGCACGAAGTGGTGTGCATCGACAAGGACCAGTCGAAGATCGACCGCCTGCACGATGGTATCATGCCGATTTACGAGCCCGGCCTCGATGCGCTGGTGGCGGGCAATGTCGAGGCCGGCCGCTTGAGCTTTACGACCTCGCTGGCCGAGGGGATCAAGGGTGCCTCGGCGATCTTCATCGCGGTCGGCACGCCGAGCCGGCGCGGCGATGGCCATGCCGATCTGACCTTCGTCCACCAGGTCGCCCGCGAGATCGGCCAGAACCTTGCCAATGACGCGGTCGTGGTGACCAAGTCGACCGTGCCGGTCGGCACCGGCGACGAGGTCGAGAGGATCATTGCCGACACCAGCAGACGCCATCGCTTCGCAGTCGTCTCCAACCCCGAGTTCCTGCGCGAAGGCGCGGCGATCGGCGATTTCAAGCGGCCCGACCGGATCGTGATCGGGGCCGAGGACGATTTCGGCCGCGAGGTGATGAGCGAAGTCTATCGCCCGCTGTTCCTCAACGAATCGCCGATCCTGTTCACCAGCCGCCGTACCAGCGAGCTGATCAAATATGCCGCCAACGCCTTCCTCGCGACCAAGATCACCTTCATCAACGAGATGGCCGATCTGTGCGAGAAGGTCGGCGCCGATGTCCAGGACTTGGCCCGCGGAATCGGCATGGACGGACGCATCGGGCCCAAGTTCCTGCATGCCGGACCCGGTTATGGCGGATCGTGCTTTCCCAAGGATACGCTGGCGCTGCTCAAGACGGCCGAGGATTACGACAGCCCGGTGCGGATCGTCGAGGCGGTGGTCAAGGTCAACGACAGCCGCAAGCGGGCGATGGGCCGCAAGGTGCTCGACGCGCTGGGCGGAATGGAAGCAGGGCGCGGCAAGAAGGTCGCGCTGCTCGGACTGACGTTCAAGCCCAATACCGACGACATGCGCGACAGCCCGGCCATCGCCGTTGCCCAGATGCTGACCGATGCCGGGGTCGAGGTAGCAGCCTATGATCCCGAAGGGATGGAGCAGGCTGGCCCCCTGATGCCTAAAGTAGCGATGCAGGACGACCCGTATGCCGCCATCGATGGCGCCGATGCCGTGGTGATCGTGACCGAGTGGGATGCGTTCCGCGCGCTCGACTTCGAGAGGATCAAGACCCTCGCCAAGGCCCCCGTGCTCGTCGACCTGCGCAATATCTACCAGCCCGAAGACATGAAGACCCGCGGCTTCGAATATATCAGCATCGGCCGAGCCTGAGCGGACTTAGCCGAACCAGCGCCGACGGTTCGTCCCTTCGCGCAGGCCGCCACTCATCGCCGCAAGGACGAGTAAGGCTGACACACTGCAGGCAATGGCAATGCTTGCCGCCTGCTGCCCGCCCTTGAAATAGATCGCCAGCAGCGCCCAGCAGAAGACCAGCGCATACCAGGGGTTGCCGCGGCTTTGGTAAACAGCCGCAGCGGCGATAGCGCCGCCGACCAACACCATCAGCGCGGCGATGGCGGGGTATTCGTTCCCGCCAGCAACCCCGTAATAGACCAGCGTCGCCGAAATGTTGACGATAGTGGCCGCAGTCAGCCAGGCTGCCAAAGCGCTGAAGGTCAGCGCGACAATGAATCGCTCTGCCAGAGTAAAATCGCGTTCAAACTTCACCATGATGCGCAGGATCGCCAGCAATCCGATCAGCGAGATGGCGATGATGATGGCGCTCAGAGCGGTGAGGTTGGCGAACTGGGTATAGGTCGCCCAAGCCCCCTGCGCGGCTAGCGCGATCGCCGCCCACCAGCCGATCCGGCGCAGCAGAGCGTTGTCGGCTTGTGCCGGCAGAGATTGCCAGATCGCGAAAATCGCGGAGCCAAGAAATAGCGGACCCCAGATGGCGAATGCCCAGCCCGATGGCGTGATCAGCGTCCGCACACTGTCAGAACGGTCACCAATCGGTTCGCCGAGGCCTAGTTGCGGCAGGAAGGTCGCGCCGATCTGCCACGCAACTGCCAGGATGATGGCGATACGCTGGGCGGTGGAACGGTGGATCGTGTCGGGCATGGGCTTGGATCGCCGCTTCGGTGCCTGCCGTCAAGAACGCGATGTAATGCCAGGGGGCCTGTAAGCCGGGTTCTGTCCCGCCGAAGCGGGGGCAGCCATTCATCTGGGCGGAGGATTGCTCCCCTGCTCAAGCAGCCAACCCGGACTTCTCGGAACGAAGCGTTCCTGCCCCCGCGAAGGGGCGCGAAGTCCCTATTTGGCCTTGCTCCGGGTGGGGTTTGCCATGCGGAGACTGTCGCCAGCCTCCCGGTGCGCTCTTACCGCACCCTTTCACCCTTGCCCCGACCAGCGGGGCGGTCTGCTCTCTGTGGCACTGTCCCTATGGTTTCCCACGGCGGGCGTTACCCGCCACCCTTACTTCGTGGAGCCCGGACTTTCCTCGCGTCCCTTGCGGAAACACGCGGCTGCCCAGCCCCCTGGCACGGCCGCATATAGGCACGAAATTCGGCGCAGGGAAGCTAGCGTGTGACCCCGCGATCCCGGTCGAGCAGGAGCTGGAAAAGGATGGCGCAGATCTGTCCGTCGATATTGCCGTCGATCTTCTCCGGCCGCCAGCGGCGCTGGAACGCCTCGATCGCCTTGTGGCCGTCGGTCACGTCATAGCCGAAACGTTCAAGCGCCAGGTAAAAAGCCCCGTCATTGTCGAATGGATTGCCCAACTCGAGCTTGCGCGGCTTGGGCAGGCACAAGTCGTATTCGGCCAAGCGGTCCCACGGAAACAGCTCGCCCGGATCGGTCTTGCGCGCCGGGGCGACATCGGAATGCGCGACCACATTGGTGCGGGGGATGTCATGCCGCTGGATGATGTCGTGCAAAAGTGGGATCAATGCGTCAATCTGCGCCTCGGCGAAATCGCGATAGCCCAATGCATGGCCGGGATGGTCGAGCTCAATCCCGATGCTGGCCGAATTGACATCCTTGTGGCCGCGCCAGAAAGCAACGCCCGAGTGCCAGGCGCGCTTGTCCTCCGCCACCATTTGCGTGACCTCGCCATCCTCGCTGATGAGATAATGTGCGCTCACCCCGGATTCGGGATCGCATAACTTGTCCAGCGCAGTCTCGACCGGCTTCATCTCGGTATAGTGCAGCACCACCATGGTGATCGGCAATCGCCGGTCGTTGAAGTTGGGCGAAGGCCGCTCGTGATGGACCAATTCGTTCATCCGCCCGGCAGGACCGCGCCCAGAACCAGCGCCTCGTCACTGAGGTGATACTGCAATTCGCCCTCCGCACTCTCGGCCAGCAGCGCGAGCATATGTGCAGGGGCAGTCCGGCCGGACAGGCCATCGGCTGGCAGCTCGCCTTGCAGTGCGCGACCGATGGTTTCGTCGAAAGCGATTTTTGGGCCGGCAGCGCGGACGACGATTTCGCTCGCCCCATCGCGACGTTCGGCCCCGACATCGAGCGTGCCGCCGCGTACCAGGGCCTCGAGACCCATCTGGGCGAAGTTGAGCATCACCTTGATGGCCGGCTTGGGCAGGCTGTCGGCTGCCAGCGCCCAGTTGATCTCGACCTTGCGAGAATCGGCGGCCAGAGCCTCGATCACCGCCTTGGGTTCGGACACATCGACCCGGTCGGCAAAACCACCGGCCGCGCCATAGGCGAGCCGGAAAAACTTCAGCTTGTTGGCGCTGGTGCGGGCACTCGTCTCGAGCAGTTCGAGACAGCGCTGGCGCATTTCGGGATCTTCCTCCTCGGCCAAAAGCTCAAGCCCATTGCTGAGCGCGCCGACGGGCGAAAGCAGGTCATGGCAAAGCCGTGAACATAGCTGGCTGGCAAGGGTAACGGCATCGATATCGTTCATAGTCGCGGGCCAAATCCTACAGGATGGAACACATGGAACACTGTCCTAGCGAAATTTCCGCCCCCTGCCAGCGGGCGTGAGCGAGGGATGCGAAAAATAGGTCCAGGCATTCGACATAAAGCACGTCTATCGTTCGATGGCCTGGTAGGAAACCGAGGCGAACCCGTCTGGCCGATCTTCCCATATCGTGACGACACTCCCAGCGATCACCAGCCACAGCTTGCCATCGCTTGCTCCATTGCGCCGGTCCTGCGCCGATAGACCGGATCTGCCATTGGGGTGTGAATGATAATAACCAGCAATTGCAGGTCCGCCGGCTCGCTCGCCGCGATGGGCGTCAATCAGCGCCTGGGGATCGATCTCGAAATGAGTTTCTGGCGCTGGGTGGACGTTGCGGGCCGGGATAATCCCGGCAACCCGGTCACCTGCCCACAGCAGGATGCCGCAGCATTCCTGCGGGTGCGCCTGTTCCGCCTCAGCGCGGATCGCCGTCAACACGTCCCTTGTCACCTCGATATGCATCGCGCATGGCCCTAGCATGAGCGCGCCCGAAGTCATCACCGGAACCCTGCACACCGGCGGTCGTCTCGACAAGGCACTGGCCGAAGCGTCGGGCCTGTCACGCGAGCGGGTCAAGAGCCTGATGGCAGACAAGGCTATCACCGTCGCCGGCGCACTAGCCACCAACCCTTCGGCCAAGTGCGCTGCAGGCGCTGACTTCAACATCACCCTTCCAGCCACGATCGAGCCCAAGGCAGCACCGCAGGACATCCCGGTGGACGTCGTCCACGAGGACGAGCACCTGCTGGTGGTGAACAAGCGGGCCGGGATGGTCGTCCACCCGGCAGCGGGGAACCAGGACGGAACGCTGGTCAACGCTCTGCTGCACCATTGCCGCGGCCAATTGTCGGGCATCAACGGTGTTGCGCGCCCGGGCATCGTCCACCGGATCGACAAGGACACATCGGGCTTGCTGGTGGTGGCCAAGACCGACGCCGCGCACGAGGGCTTGGCCGCGCAGTTCGCCGATCATTCGATCCATCGCCGTTACCTGGCGATCTGCGCGGGATATCCCAACCCGCGCGCCGGTACGATCGACGCGCGGCTCGGCCGCAGCGACCGTGATCGCAAGAAAATGGCGGTGCTGGCCAAGGATTCCTCGCGTGGCAAACACGCGGTTACCCATTATGCCACCTTGAGGACCCTGGCAGGCTGCGCCCTGATCGAATGTCGGCTCGAAACCGGTCGGACGCACCAGGTCCGCGTTCACTGCCAGTCAATCGGCCACCCGCTATTAGGAGACCCAACATACGGACGTGATCCCAAGCAGTTACGTCCGATTCTCCAGCGTATCGGGTTCGCCCGGCAGGCGTTGCATGCCAGCGAGCTTGGATTTGTTCATCCGGTCACAGGCCAGAAGGTGTCGTTTACCGCGGATTTACCCGCAGACATGCAGGAACTGATCGACGAAACCGAACGTTAAAATCGATGAATGACGGTGTAAACCAGTGGCCCGTCTGCTATATGCGAAAGTGTGGCCCACCCGCCGGATGCCCATCAGGGGTCCGCGCCAAACCGGGGTCGACGCAAGAAAGGTTAGGGATAGAGTGAGTAACAGCAAGGCAGTCGCCATTCCGGCGCTCGGCGGAGAGCAGAGTCTCAACCGCTACCTCTCGGAAATCAAGAAATATCCGATACTTACGGCTGAGCAGGAATATATGCTCGCCAAGCGGTACCAGGAACACGAGGATCCCGATGCTGCGGCGCAGCTGGTCACCTCGCACCTGCGGCTCGTGGCCAAGATCGCCATGGGTTATCGCGGCTACGGCCTGCCCGTTTCGGACCTGATTTCCGAAGGCAATGTCGGCCTCATGCAGGGCGTCAAGAAATTCGAACCCGATCGCGGCTTCCGCCTCGCCACCTATGCCATGTGGTGGATCAAGGCGAGCATGCAGGAATTCATCCTGCGTAGCTGGAGCCTGGTCAAGATGGGTACCACCGCCGCACAGAAGAAGCTGTTCTTCAACCTGCGACGGATGAAGAAACAGCTCGAGGCTTACGAGGACACCGACCTCAGCCCGGCCGATGTGACCAAGATTGCTACCGACCTCGGCGTGCCCGAGCAGGAAGTGATCAACATGAACCGCCGGATGATGATGGGTGGCGACGGGTCGCTCAACACGCCGATGCGCAATGGCGAGGACGGCTCGGGCGAATGGCAGGACTGGCTGACCGATGATCGTCCTCTTCAGGACGAAACCGTGGCTGATGCCGAAGAGGCGCAGGTTCGCCATTCCATGCTGCTCGAGGCGATGGACGCGCTCAACGAGCGTGAACAGCACATCCTGACCGAGCGACGCCTGACCGAGAACCCGCAGACGCTCGAAGAGCTGAGCCAGGTTTACGATGTGTCACGCGAGCGTATTCGCCAGATCGAAGTGCGCGCTTTTGAAAAGCTGCAAAAAGCAATGCAGCGGATCGCCGGTGAAAGGCTGATGCCCGCCGCCGCATAAGGCAAAAGCGATGAAAAACTACGAAGCCCCGTACCCTATGGTGCGGGGCTTCGTTGCATTTGCGCATTGCTGCACCTAATCGACTAGCCATGTTCTGGATCGCCAGGCTCGTAGCCAAAATCATCCTTGGATTCGTCGCCCTCAGTCTGGTGCTGGTGGTGCTCTACCGGTTCATGCCCGTCCCCTACACTGCCACGATGGCGATGGACGAACACGCGGTGACGAAAGACTGGGAATCGCTCGCTAATATCGACCGCGACCTGGTCCGTGCCGTCATTGCGGCCGAAGACGGCAAATTTTGCACTCACGGCGGCTTTGATGCCGATGCCATCGCCAAGGCCGCCGCCAGCAATGCCCAGGGCGGACGTATCCGCGGCGGATCGACGATCAGCCAGCAGACCGCCAAGAACGTGTTCCTGTGGCAGGGCGGGGGATATGTCCGCAAAGGCTTTGAAGCCTGGTTCACATTCCTGATCGAGAAGATCTGGGGCAAGCGCCGAATCATGGAAGTCTATCTCAATGTCGCTGAAACCGGCATCGGCACCTATGGCGCAGAAGCCGGGGCGCGGCGCTATTTCAACAAGTCGGCAGCGTCGCTTTCGGAAGTCGAAGCCGCCCGCATGGCCGCTGCCCTGCCGCTGCCCAAGCGGCGCGCCGTGAGCAATCCCTCGGGTTGGCTCCGCAGGCATGGCAACACCCTTGCCGCGCGAATCGGCGTGGTCCGGCGTGACGGCCTCGATACCTGTGTCTACGAGTAGGTCGATGGGCGCAGCGCATTCTCACTCCGGCGATGACGGGCACGCGCACGGCGCAAGCCACGCCCATGCCCACGCACCCAAGGATTTCGGGCGAGCCTTTGCCATCGGAGTCATTCTCAACACCGTCTTCGTCATCGTCGAGGCGACCTATGGCTACCTGTCGGGTTCGATGGCGCTGGTGGCGGATGCCGGGCACAATCTGTCGGACGTCATGGCGCTGTTGCTTGCATGGGCCGCCGCCGTGGCAGCGCGCAAACCCGCAACTGGGCGCTATACCTACGGCTTCAAGAGTTCGACCATCCTCGCCGCGATCGCCAATGCGGCGCTGCTCTTCATCGCCATCGGGGCGATCCTGTTCGAGACCGGGCAACGCCTGCTCGATCCGCAACCTGTCGAAGGCTGGACCATGATCGTGGTCGCCGGGATCGGGGTGGTGATCAACACTGCCACCGCACTGCTGTTCGTACGCGGGCAGGAGGACATCAATATTCGCGGCGCATTCCTGCACATGGCCGCCGATGCGCTGGTGTCGGTGGGCGTGGTCATCGCCGGGGCGGCGATCCTGCTGACGGGACGAACCTGGATCGATCCGGTCACCAGCCTGCTCATCATCGCGGTTATCGGCTGGGGCACCTGGGGCCTGGCCCGCGACAGCCTCAAGATGGGCCTCAACGCGGTACCAGCCGGGATCGACGAGAAGGAAGTCGAAGAGTTCCTGACCGGTCTGGATGGGGTCGAGCGGGTCCATGACCTGCATATCTGGCCCATGTCGACGACAGAGACAGCGCTGACCGCGCACCTCGTCATGCCGAACGGCAATGGCGAAGACGCGTTTCTTGCCTCGCTCTCACACGATCTGGAACACCGCTTTGGTATCCACCACATGACCGTCCAGATCGAACGCACGGCGCAATGCGGCGGCGGGTGTTAGGGCTTAGCCTGCGTCGTGCTTGCGCGCCCAACGTTCGTGCAGCCAAAGAACCAGTCCCTGCGCTCCGAGTATCGCCAGGCAGGCAACCACCAGGCTGGCGACCGGGTCTCCGTTCTGGAGTTCAGTTGGCGCCAACCGCGTCGCGAGCGCTGTCGCCACCAGCATTGTGACAAAGACGCCGGGCAAGAGCCAAGCCATCAACCTGCGCGACGCAAATCGCGTAGGCTGGCCACGAAAATCGTAATGCGCAGGTAGCTGCTCGAAGCGGCGATAGCGGCGGTCCGTCCAGACAGCCGAGAAGACGAGTGCGACGACGGTCAGCAGGACTAGGCCCCACTCACCGTCGATCGCCATCGATCAGGCCGCCTCTTCCTTCTTGCTGTCATCGTCATTAGCGACAACGCGAATCGGTTCCTTCTTGCCGGCAACAACGTCGGCATCGATCACGACTTCGCTGATGTCCTCGAGATCGGGCAGGTCGAACATGGTATCGAGCAGGATTCCCTCGACGATTGATCGCAGGCCGCGTGCACCGGTCTTGCGCTTGATCGCACGCTTGGCGATTGCAACCAGGGCATCATCTGTGAAGGTCAGCTCGACATCCTCGAGCTCGAACAGCTTGCGATACTGCTTGACCAGCGCATTCTTCGGCTCCTGCAGGATCGTCACCAGCGCATCGACATCGAGGTCATGCAGCGTGGCGATCACGGGCAGGCGGCCGACGAATTCGGGGATCAAGCCGAACTTGAGCAGATCTTCCGGCTCGCTCTTTTCGAGCAGTTCGCCGATCTTGCGCTTGTCGGGATCAGCGACATGCGCGCCGAAGCCTATCGAGCGCTTCTGCAGGCGGTCGGCAATGATCTTGTCCAGCCCGGCAAAAGCACCGCCGCAGATGAACAGGATGTTGGTGGTGTCGACCTGCAGGAATTCCTGCTGCGGATGCTTGCGGCCGCCCTGCGGCGGGACCGAAGCAGTGGTGCCTTCCATCAGCTTGAGCAGCGCCTGCTGGACGCCCTCGCCACTTACGTCGCGGGTAATGGAGGGATTCTCCGCCTTGCGGGTGATCTTGTCGATCTCATCGATATAGACGATGCCGTGCTGCGCCTTGTCGACGTTGTAGTCGCTCGACTGCAGCAGCTTGAGGATGATGTTCTCGACGTCCTCGCCCACATAACCGGCCTCGGTCAGGGTGGTGGCATCGGCCATGGTGAAGGGCACGTCCAGGGTGCGCGCCAGCGTCTGCGCCAGCAGCGTCTTGCCTGAACCGGTCGGACCGACCAGCAGGATGTTGGACTTGGCCAGCTCGACATCGCCGGACTTGCCGGAGTGCTTGAGCCGCTTGTAGTGGTTGTGCACCGCGACCGAGAGAACGCGCTTGGCGCGGTCCTGACCGATGACGTAGTCGTTGAGCGTGCCGCAGATCTCGGACGGCGAGGGTACGTCACCTTCCTTGCGACCGGTCAGACCAGCCTTGGTTTCCTCGCGGATAATGTCATTGCACAGCTCTACGCATTCATCGCAGATGAACACGGTCGGGCCGGCGATCAGCTTGCGCACTTCGTGCTGCGACTTGCCGCAGAAGCTGCAATACAGCGTGGATTTGCTATCTGTTCCGCTCAATTTCGTCATATCCCAAGGCTTTCGGGCCAATTCCCGCTGATTTGCGGGGATTCGGACGAGAGTATCGTCCGCAGCCCGATTTGCAACCATTGCAGTATAGCCGGAAGACCTTGCCCGTGGCTGAAGGGGCAAGGTTTCCCAATGATTTCGATGGTCTGTCCCACCAAGGGGCGGGTCGGACCGTGTTTATTGTCGGATCGGCTACTCGGGCGCGCCGCCAGAGCCGTCTTTTTCGCCGTCTTCATTCTCGGGCCGGGTCTCGAAAACCTTGTCGACGATGCCGAATTTCAGCGCTTCATCGGCTTCGAGGAAGGTATCGCGGTCCATCGCCTTCTCGATCTCGTCGAGCTTCTTGCCGGTATATTTGACGTAGAGATCGTTCATCCGCTTGCGGATGCGCAGGATTTCGCGGGCCTGGATCTCGATATCCGAGGCCATACCGCGGGCGCCGCCCGAAGGTTGATGGACCATGATCCGGGCATTGGGGAGTGCAATCCGCATTCCCGGTTCGCCGGCAGCGAGCAGGAAGCTGCCCATGCTGGCAGCCTGGCCCATGCACACGGTCGAAACGCGCGGCTTGATATACTGCATTGTGTCGTGGATCGCCATGCCGGCCGTGACCACGCCGCCCGGCGAGTTGATATACATGCTGATCGGCTTGGACGGGTTCTCGCTTTCGAGGAACAGCAACTGCGCGGTGATCAGCGAAGCCATGCCGTCTTCGACCTGGCCAGTCACGAACACGATGCGTTCGCGCAGCAGGCGGCTGAAGATGTCGAAGCTGCGCTCGCCACGGCTGGTCTGTTCGACCACCACGGGGACCAGGGCCCCGGTCACCGGATCGCGGGTAAACTGGCCCTGCGTTCCGTGGGTTTCGCCAAGCTGCGCGCTGAGATCGATCATGGGGGATGCTTTCCTTCGAATTTGCGTCGGTCGCCTATGTCGGCGGTGGACGGGCTTTGTTCAAGTCCTTTAACCCTCGCAGCTGTGAACGCAGTCCGCTTGTCTGGGAACGCGAACAGCGATGCCCCGTTTCAACCTGCAACCTTGATCGTCACTAGTCTGGCAAATTTGACTACCGGTCGATGTTTACTGTTGTAAACGAGCGCATGGGCGAAAGCAGCAGTCCCCCGGATCGCAAAATGAGACAGACCCTTGCTACTGCTGACCCCCACCCGCTCGCTCGCATTACTGCTTGCCCTTTCGGCCAGCGCGTCCCCCCTCGCCGCGCATGGGGAAACCGCTGACTCGGCCGAGGTCTCTCTCGAAGGATCGGTTGCCAACAGCGCAGCCGGACGCGTTTACGAGCCCGCCTATTTCGCCCAGTTCGCCCCACGCAACGCGCTCGACATGGTTCGCCGCATTCCCGGCTTCACCATCAATGATGGCCAGCGCGGCCAGCGGGGTCTCGGGCAGGCCAACCAAAACGTCATCGTCAACGGTGGGCGTTTCTCCAGCAAGTCCGATTCCCTCCGCGACCAGTTGCAGCGGGTTCCCGCTGCCAACATCATCCGCATCGAAATCGTCGATGGCACTGCACTCGATATTCCGGGACTGTCGGGCCAGGTCGCCAATATCGTCGTGCGCAGTGTCGGGACATCGGGCCAGTTCGTGTGGCGCACCGGCTTTCGCCCGCACAATGCCCAGGCCCAGCTCTACGGCGGCGAAGTCTCACTTAGCGGCAGCAGCGGCGAGCTAAGCTACACCGTCTCGCTCTCCAACGAGAATAACCGGTTCGGCGCGGACGGCCCGACGCTGGTGACCGATGCCAACGGAGCGCTGATCGAAGAACAATTCAGCAAGTTTTCCGGCAAGTTCGACAATCCAAAGCTCAGCACCAATTTCAGCTATGATTTCGGCGGCGACACAGTCGCCAACCTCAACCTCAGCTATGGTGAGGACTTCTTCTCGGCGCTTGAACCAGAAACGGGTCTCGATGCCGCCGGCGTACTACGGACGCGCGACCTATCACGCGACGAGGACGGTCCCGAATACGAGATCGGCGGCGACATCGAGTTTCCGTTCGGCCCCGGCAGGCTCAAACTGATCGGACTGGAACGGTTCGAGCGTGACAATTTCGGCAGCCAATTGGTCGATAGCTACAGCGATGGCCGCCAGTCTGAAGGTTTCATGTTCGAACAGGTCAATGAGACCGGCGAACGCATCGGCCGCGGAGAATATAGCTGGAATATGTGGCAGGCCGACTGGCAGGTTTCGGGCGAAGCGGCCTTTAACCGCCTGAACCGCGCCTCGCGCCTGTTCGTGCTCGATACCGGTGGTGAATTTGCCGAGCTGGACTTCCCCGCCGGGACTGGCGAAGTAACCGAGGATCGCTACGAAGGCCTTGTCAGCTTCAGCAAGTCGCTAACCAACAAGCTCTCGCTCCAGCTGACCGCCGGAGCGGAATATTCGAAGATCGAACAGACCGGCGCGGCAGCCAATTCGCGCAGCTTCCAGCGGCCCAAAGGTTCGGCATCTCTCAACTGGAAAGCCGCCGACGATCTCGATTTCGCGCTCGAAGTGCGGCGCCGGGTCGGTCAGCTTTCGTTCGGCGACTTCCTCGCCAGCGTCTCGCTCAACGACGAGAACCAGAACGGAGGCAACAACCAGTTGCAGCCCGACCAGAGCTGGAATGTGGAGATGGAGGTCAACAAGGGACTGGGTGCATGGGGATCGACCAAGCTTCGGATACGGCAGACCTGGTTCGAGGATTTCGTCGATTTCGTCCCCCTCCCCTCCGGAGGTGAAGCACGTGGCAATATCGGCAATGCGACCCGCTTCCACGTTGAATTCAACACCACGCTCAAGGGCGAGCCGATCAGCTTCGACGGCGCACAGCTGGAAGTGCGCGCGGTCAAGCGCTGGACGGATATCAGCGACCCCTTCACCGGACAGAAACGCGCCTTCTCGCGCGACCTCAAAGACCTGCTCGACATCGATTTCCGGCATGACGTCCCGACGACCGACTGGGCCTGGGGTGCCAGCCTGTTTACCGAGAACAAGGCGCCCTATTCGCGACGCTTCGAAACCGGGCGCGATTACGAAGGGCCAAGCTTCACATCGCTGTTCGTCGAGCACAAGGACGTGCTCGGGCTGACGGTCAATGCCAGCTACGGCAACGTGCTGGGCGCGCGCAACAAGTTCGAACGCACCGTCTTCACCGGTGACCGGCCTGACGCCCCGATCCTGTTCCGCGAAGTCCGCGACCGCCGCATCGGCCCGATATTCCGCCTCAGCATCAGCGGGAGTTTCTAGTGCGCGAACGAAAAGCGCCGCCCGGCCTGGTGGCCGGGCGGCGCATTCGATTTGCTCAAGCCGAGCGGCTGGAGGTCAGCTCTTGGCCTTGCTCTTGGCCGGGGCCTTCTTCGCTGCCGGCTTTTTCGCCGGAGCCTTCTTGGCGGCAGGCTTTTTCTCGCCCTCGTCCTTTTTGGCAGCGGCCTTTTTGGCGGGCGCCTTCTTGGCCGGGGCCTTTTCCTTGGCGGCGGGCTTGTCGGCCTCGTCCTTTTTCGCAGCCTTCTTGGCCGGGGCCTTCTTCTTGGGCGCAGCCTTCTTCTTGGCCGGCTTCTTGTCGTCCTCGGCCTCGGCTTCGATGGCCGCTTCGAGCTCTTCGCGGGTCACTTCACGGTCGGTGATCTCGGCCTTGTCGAACAGGAAGTCGACGACCTTGTCCTCGTAAAGAGGCGCGCGCAGCTGGGCGGCGGCCATCGGATCGTTGCGAATGAACTCCATGAAGCGCTCGCGGTCTTCTTCGCGATATTGCTGCGCAGCCTGGGTCATCAGCATGGTCATTTCCTGCTGGCTGATCTGCACGTCATTGGCCTGGCCGATTTCCGACAGCAGCAGGCCAAGGCGCACGCGGCGTTCGGCGATCGAACGGTAATCGTCCTTCTCGGCTTCGATTTCCTTCATCGCCTTGTCGGGATCTTCCTCGTTCGCAGCTTCCTGCTGCAACTGGTTCCAGATCTGTTCGAACTCGGCATCGACCATGCCCTGCGGCACGGGGAAATCGTGTCCCGAAGCGAGCTGGTCGAGCAGCGAGCGCTTCATCGCCGTACGGGTCAGGCCGCTGGTTTCCTGCTCGAGCTGGCCACGGAGCAGTTCCTTGAGCTTGTCGAGGTTCTCGAGGCCCAGATTGGCGGCGAAATCGTCGTCGATCTTGGTCTCGGTCTCGGTCTTGACCTGCTTGACGGTGACTTCGAATTGCGCCTCTTTCCCGGCTAGGTGATCCGCCTGGTATTCCTCGGGGAAGGTGACGGTGATGGTTTTCTTGTCGCCGGTCTTCACGCCGACCAGCTGGTCTTCGAAGCCGGGGATGAAGGTGTTCGAGCCGAGCACCAACGGTGCGTCTTCGGCCTTGCCGCCTTCGAACTCGACGCCGTCGACCGAGCCGACGAAATCGATGATGACCTGATCGCCTTCGGCGGCCTTCTTGGTCTTGGCGGCGTCCTTGTAGGTCTTGTTGTTGCCGGCAACGCGCTCGATCGTTTCCATCACGGCTTCTTCCGAAACCGGAACGGTCAGCCGTTCGAGCTTGAGGCCGTCAACGCTGGGCACTTCGACTTCGGGAAGGACTTCGAGTTCGACGGTGACGACGGCATCCTTGCCCTTCTCGTAATCGTCATTGAGGTTGATGGCGGGCTGCATCGCGGGACGCAGCTTGTTCTCGGCCATCAGCTTGTCGACCGATTCGCGGATCGTGTCGTTGAGCACCTGGGCGTGCAACTGCTCGCCATGCATCTTGCGGACCAGGTTCGCGGGCACCTTGCCAGGCCGGAAGCCGGGCATTTGCACCTGCGGCGCGATCTTGGTGACCTCGGCATCGATCTTGGCATCGATTTCCTTGGCGCCCAGCGTCAGCTCGTAGCCGCGCTTGAGGCCTTCATTGGTGGTCTCTTTGGTCTGCATGGGAGTGTCTTTTGCGCTTTCTGAGTAGGCTCTTTTGCGAAGGGTTGCCGGGCGGCGAACTGGTGCGGGCGAAGGGACTCGAACCCCCACATCTTGCGATACTGGTACCTAAAACCAGCGCGTCTACCAATTCCGCCACGCCCGCTGACCCGAACGATGCTGCGCGCTACACCGAGGGGTGCACCGCGTTGAAGGCGCGCCTCTAATGCCTCTGCCTGCAAAGGGCAAGGCTGTCGATGACAGGGGCCATGACAGGGCGGACCAAAGCGGCGACGAATAGTGGAACGAAAGGCTCCGGACAGACGTTTTGCCCGTGAAAGGATTTGCCAGATGTCGCGCTATGATACCCCCAAGGTCCCGCCTGCCACGCCGCCAGTGGTCAATCCCGATGCCGACCCCGAAGATACGCTCGACCGTGCGGATGCCGACGGCGATTCCGGCTGTGACGGCTCACGCGATTCGCGCCATGAGCGCGATATGAGCGAAATTGCCAAGGAGCGGGCCGGCACCCTGGCCGAGCGTGACAAGCGCGACGGCTTGGGCGAAGCCGCGCTCAACCAGCTTCCCCCCGACTGAGAGCCTCAGCAAAGGAATATGAGCATGGCCACCACCCCCGAACCGCCGCCGCCCGACACGATCGAACCCGTAGCTCCTCCCGAGCAACCCTCGATCACACCGCCTCCCGAACAGCCAGAGCCCCGCCCCGACGAAATCGAGCCGCCCGTCCCTGATTTCGACGACCCAGGCCGCAGCCCGGACGAAGCCCCGCCGGAAATTCAGCCATCATAGTCGGTGGGTCGCGACGGCGAGCCGCTGCTTATGATATTGTCAGCGGCAGGCCGTGCGACTATCGGACCGCGCTATGAACGACGAAACAACACCAGATAGCGCGCCTGCCAAGAGCGGCGCCGACACTCCGCCCGAGCACCTTTCGGTCCACCCTGGCAACCCCGCTTTCGATGCCGATGCGCTTCAACGCGGTGTCGGAATTCGCTTCAAGGGTAAGCAGCGCACCGACATCGAGGAATACTCGATTTCCGAAGGGTGGGTGCGTGTGCAGGCGGGCAAGACCGTCGATCGCAAGGGCCGGCCCCTGACTATCAAGCTTAGCGGACCGGTCGAAGCGTGGTTCGAAGATCTCGGCGAAGACGCCCCTGTCGCCAAGAAGGACTAAGCTCTCGCGCGCTCAATCGTAGCGCGATAGCACCGCGTCGAGCGGGTCGCGTTGGTGCGGCTGCGGCTTTACGGGACGAACGGCGGCAACCTGGTGCACCACTTGTTTGCGCGGCTGTGCCCGGCCCAGATCCGAGAAATTGTCGAGAAAGTCTCGCGAAGGCACCTTGCTCACCGCGACCTGGACCGGCGCGGGCGGAGCAGACTGGCGGCGGTCGGGAACGCGCTGCATTCCGCCGTCGCCATATATGAAACCATGAACCGGCCACGCAGTGGTGCCGATATCCTGCAGCGGGTGATACCACACCCGCACTTCGCTCCAGTCATTGCCGGGCGAAACGTCGATCGCCCGCACCCCACGCTCAATCTGGCCCCGTCGACCATTGATTGGCGACCAGTTGGCATGGTCGAGCAGCACGGTGCGCGAATCCAGCACCTGTGCCACTGCGGCGACATGACCCAGCGGCATCCGCTCGGTCGGCTCGAACGCCATCACCGCGCCCGGTTTGGGCGTATTTCCGCGTGAATAGCGTCCTTGCGCCTGGTCCCACCAGGTGTGTGCATCCCCGAAAATGCGAATACCGCTCGCTTCGCGGGCGAACGGAACGCACTGCAGGTACGCAGGCAATTCGTCCGCATCTGAAGCGCCCACGCTGTCACTGCGCGC
This sequence comes from Qipengyuania sp. CAU 1752, assembly GCF_054482615.1. Classification (NCBI taxonomy): domain Bacteria; kingdom Pseudomonadati; phylum Pseudomonadota; class Alphaproteobacteria; order Sphingomonadales; family Erythrobacteraceae; genus Qipengyuania; species Qipengyuania sp. CAU 1752. The sequence goes on from NZ_JBTLRE010000001.1 coordinate 2,545,233, forward strand.
CAAGGCGGGGGTGGAGGTGCAGAGGCAAGCAAGCGCGATGGCGGCCAAGCCGGAACGGGTGGGGAGCGACAAGATCATGGCGCTTTTATGATTTCGCCATGGTTTCGATCTGGCTGTCGACTTTGGTAAATGTGAATTAACCAGCGCGGTTTGACGCCCCCGCAAGACTGACCGCACTTGCCAAGCAAGTGTTTAAGCGCCACCTGCGCAGCGCCATGTCAAACGCGCCAAAACCTACCGTGATCATCATAGGTCGACCCAATGTCGGCAAGTCCACCCTGTTCAACCGGCTGGTGGGCAAGAAGCTGGCGCTGGTCGACGACCAGCCTGGCGTCACGCGGGACCGGCGGATGGGCGATGCCGAGCTCGCCGGGATGCAGTTTACCGTGGTTGATACCGCGGGCTGGGAAGATGATGACAAGGAAAGCCTGCCCGGGCGCATGCGGGCGCAGACCGAGGTCAGTCTCGAAGGTGCCGATGCCGCGCTGTTCGTGATCGACGCGCGCGCCGGAATCACTCCGCTGGACGAGGAAATCGCTCGCTGGTTGCGCACAGTCGAAGTGCCGGTGGTGCTGGTCGCCAACAAGGCCGAGGGCAAGGCTGGCGATGCCGGCATGTACGAATCCTTTGCTCTGGGGCTGGGCGATCCGGCCCCGATTTCCGCCGAACATGGCGAAGGCATTGCCGACTTGTTCGAAGGGCTGTGGCCACATATCGGCCATTTTGAGCAGGAGGCCGAACGCGCGGCCGAACTGGCCAAGGAAGCAAAGGAGGCTGGCGAGGGGGAGGACGAAGACGAGGACGCGCCCCTGGGCCCGCTCAAGCTCGCCATTGTCGGACGGCCCAATGCCGGCAAGTCGACGCTTATCAACCGGCTGCTTGGCGAAGACCGTCTGTTGACCGGCCCCGAGGCCGGGATCACGCGCGATTCCATTGCGGTCGACTGGGAATGGACCGATCCCAAGGATGGCGAGACACGGCCAATCCGGCTGATCGACACCGCAGGGATGCGCAAGCGCGCCAAGGTGACCGACAAGCTGGAGAAGCTCTCGGTCGCAGATGCCCGGCGCGCGGTCGATTTTGCCGAAGTGGTGGTGCTGTTGCTCGATGCCACCCAAGGCCTGGAACACCAGGATCTCAAGATTGCCAGCCACGCGCTCGAGGAAGGGCGCGCGCTCATGATCGCGATCAACAAGTGGGATATCGCCGGACAAGGCGGGTACGAGGATGCGAGTTCGCTGTTCAACGGCATTCGTGGCGCGCTCAATGACGGACTGTCGCAGGTACGCGGATTGCCGCTGTTCGCTGTCAGCGCACGGACCGGCAAGGGGCTCGACGACATGTTGCGGGCCGCCTTCGACATCCGCGAGGCCTGGTCCAAGCGCGTCTCCACTGCCGCGCTCAACCGCTGGTTCGATGACGCGCTGGAAGCCAACCCCCCACCCGCACCCGGCGGCCGGCGGATCAAGCTGCGCTACATCACCCAGGCCGGCACCCGCCCGCCCCGCTTCGTGGTGTTCGGCACCAGGCTGGATGACTTGCCCCAGAGCTACGAACGCTATCTCGTCAACTCGATCCGCGACAAGCTCGGCTTCGACGCGGTGCCGGTGCGCGTGGTGCTGAAGAGCCCCAAGAATCCTTACAATGCCAACAAGGGTGGCGGCGGCAATTACAGCGGAAGCCGCTGATGTTGGTCGACCTGCTAGCCTCCGACAGCGGCAATCTCGCCACCGAACTCGTCCAGCGAACCTCCAGCACGCTGCGGGTGCAGGAGATCGTCCGGCTGAGCCTGGCACCGGCGTTTCTGCTGGCGGCCATCGGCGCGGTCATGAACGTGATGATGGCGAGGCTGATCTGGGTCGCCAACCGGATCGAGCGGCTCGAAAGCCGGATGGAGGATGATCAGACCCGGCTCGAGCGGCGCGAACTTGCCCGCCTGCGGCGACGCCGCCGCCTGGCCCAGCGCGCGGTGATGTTCAGTACGGCGGCAGCTCTGACCATCTGCGTGGTCATCGCGCTGTTGTTCGTCAGCGCCTTCATCACCCCGCAGATCGGGACCATCACCGCCATCGCCTGGATCGCGACCATGCTGTTCCTGATTACCGGCCTGGTTTTCTTTGCAGGCGAGACGATCGCCGCGGCGAGCGGGCAAAAAACGGCCGGGCCTGATGAGGGCAGCTAGGCCCAGTTAAGTCAGTCCTCGCCGCCTTCTTCGGCCGGCTTGCTCTGCAACTGGACGTAATTGGGCAAGCCCATGCGTTCGATCATGTCGAACTGCGTTTCGAGGAAGTCGACATGTTCTTCCTCGCTGGCGAGAATAGCCTCGAAGATCTGGCCCGAGGTGAAATCGCGCACCGACTGGCAATATTCTGCCGCCTCCTTGAGCAGCGGAATCGCCTCCATTTCCATCGCCAGGTCGGCGCGGAGGATCTCCTCGACCGTTTCCCCGACCTTGAGCCGGTGAATGGCCTGGAAATTCGGAAGGCCATTGAGGAACAGGATGCGCTCGGCCAGCAGATCGGCGTGCTTCATCTCGTCGATCGATTCGTGACGTTCGTATTCGGCCAACTTGTGGATGCCCCAGTCGGCCAGCACCCGGTAATGCAGCCAGTACTGGTTGATCGCAGTCAGCTCGTTGGTGAGCGCCTTGTTGAGAAATTCGATGACTTTTTCGTCACCCTTCATGGCCGTCGCTCCCTCGCTTGTTGATATAGCGTAATCCCTACGCCCCGCCGGCCCGGGCAGGCAAGCGAAGAATGCGAGAAAACGGCGGAATTCCGCCATTTGCAAGCGATTATCAGTAGCGGTGCAAAGAGCTAGGCGGCGACCCGTTTGCAGGCGAGGTCCCGTTCCTCGAACAGGATGCCATCGGCATCGCACAGGCAGTGACCGCAATTGGGGACCTTACCCAGCGCCGCATATGCCTCTTCCGCATCGCCGCTGGTCCGGTGCGCGACCGCGCGCAGCTCGGCCTCCCGAATGGCATTGCAAATGCAGACATACATGTGCGTGCTTCTCCTGCGAGTGATTCGCAAGAAGCAAACATATGCGAATTATTCGCAATAGCAAGAGCTAGCGGCGCAGCGGGAAAACCTTGCCATAAGTGAGGCACCGCCACAGCCATTCGAACGGTCCAAACCGATATCGCTCGAGCCATGGCTTCGACCAGGCCAGCATGATCGCCCAGCTGACCAGCACCACGCCATACAGCGCCGGGCGGTTCAATTCGCCGAACAAGCCCAGCGCCCAGCCATGGAACACGAACAGCATCAGGATCGAGGTGCCGAGGTAGTTGGTGAAGGCCGCTCGCCCTGCCGCTGACACCCGCTGGCCGAGCCAGCCATTGGCCGTGGACGCTGCCAGCGTCAGCAAGGCGGCCAGGCCCAGCGTCATCATCAGGCGCGGTATCGGGCTGATCCCGATGAATGCAGCCAGCGTGCCGTAATAGGTGAACCCCCCCGCCTTCGCCCAAAGCGCAATGGCCAGGTGCAGCACTGCGCCGACCCCAAGCCCGGTCCATCCCCACGCCAGCATCTTGCGGCGATCGAGACCGCCACTGAACAGTCCCATCCGAAACAATGCCACGCCAAGCAGGATCAACGGCAAGGTCTCGAGCCCGAACAGCAGCAGATTGCTGAGCGGGTCCCACGCATGCTCTTCGAAGCGATGCCGTGTCAGGCCGATATAGTCGCCATCGATCTTGAGCTGCGAGTCGATGGCATCTTCGGCCAGCATGTCCTGCTTGCCGTTCTGCAAATCGACCCGCATCTCGGCATATTCCTCGGTGTCGCCCGTCGGTCCGCTCGCTACCATCGCCAGCGGAACTAGCATGGCGGCATAGGCCAGCGCCCCTACGGTATATCCAATCAGCCCGACCCAGAATTGCGTGCGCATGCTCCATTTCAGGCACAGCAGCGCGATCAGCCCGCATGCGGCATAGTAGAACAGGATATCGCCGCGCCAGATGAGGAAGAAGTGGACCATGCCGAACAGGCCCAGCCACAACAGCCGCCGCGCCTGAAGCCAGCGTGTCGCTCCGCGCGCCCAGGCTTTCTCCATGAACAGGTAGAGCCCGGCCCCGAACAGCAGTGTGAACAGACCGCGCATCTTTCCGTCGACCGCCACGAATTGGGCGATCCACAACCAGTTCGAGGCTTCACCATGCCCGGTCAGGAAGCTGTCGGGGTACATATAGGCCTGGAAGGGTTGGCCAAAGGCGACGATATTGGCCGCCAGGATACCCATCACCGCAAAGCCGCGGATGAAGTCCAGGCTCGCCAGCCGTCCGCCATTCGTCGCCGAAACCGGCGCCACCAAGCTTTCCGTATCAGGTGTTGCCGCGCTCGCCATGATCCCCCCCCCGTCTGCGGGCAGACCTATCACGCCGAGGCAAGGCTCCAAAGTACGTTAAACAAGTTTGTCGAGCGTATCTGTGCTAGCTACCGGCGCCGGTGGTCAGCGGGTGACGAGGCAGGCCTGTCCACTTTGTTTCAGCGTGTTGCAGGCATCCTGCGCTGCCTTCTGGCTGGCGAAGCCCCCGGCTTGCAACTTGGTCAGGCTTCCTGCGGGCACGAGCAACTTGGTCGCTCCGGCAAGCTCGCTGCGCCCGGCAAGGCGGCTCCAGAGCCCTTCGGCATTGGCACGGACTGAGAATGCTCCGAGTTGCACTTTCCATGGGCCGGCCGCACTGGCAGCTGACTGCGCTGCCCCTACCGGCGCAGCGGCGCTGGCGGCTGGAGCAGGCACTGCCGGCGTCGACGGGCGAGGCTTGGGCCGGACCACCGGTGCGCTGGCTTCCTTGGGAGCGACCGTTCGGGCGGCAAATGATGCACCGGCATCGGCGGGGCTTTGCGTCCCCGTTACGCGAGTAGCCTCAGAAATCGCAGCCTGCGCAGCCGCGATCGAGGGGCCAACGGTGGTCTGGGGAATGGATTGAGGGATGCGCGCGGCCGGCGGCGGCGGCATCCGCGCGGCCGAACGGACCGGCCTTGCGGGCCGGGCCGGAGCCTCGACAATTGCTGGTGCTGGCGCCGGAGTGCCAGTGCCAAGATCTGCCGCGGCGAACTGGCTGGTGCGGCGGGCATCCGCCTCGGCCTTTATCGTGGCGGCGAGGGGCTGCGCCTTCTGGCGCTGTTCGAGCGGTATGAAATCATCCATCTGGCGAATGGCAGGCCCCGCCTGCGGTAAGCTGGCAGCATTGGCCAGCGTCATTAACGCATAGGCACGGACCCAGTCCTTCTCGACCAGATCGCCATTGAAATGCGCGATCCCGAGCAGGTACTGCGCGCGCGGATCGCCGCGATCGGCTGCGGCGGTGACATAAGGCATGGCCTCTTCGCGCCGTCCGCCCTGGAACATCAGCAAGCCGAGATTGTCAGCCGCCTTGAGATGTCCCTTGGCTGCTGCCTTGGCGTAGAAAACCTCAGCCTGTTTGGCGTTCTGCTCGACCCCGCGCCCCAGACGATAGGCCTGGGCCATGTTGAACAATGCGTCGGGATCGCCCTTGGCTGCCGGATCGCGCCATTCGCGGACTGCCGCGACGTAATCGCCGGCGCTCCACGCATCGACCCCGGCCTTGACGTCCGCCAGCGCAGCGCTTGGCGCGGCCAGCAATGCTGCCGCCATCAATCCTCTGAATGCTCGCGCCATAGACATAGTGCCTTGTGTTTCCTCTCGACGAGCCAACCCCGTGCGCCGGTGGAATAGCCTGACATAGTAAATAGCCCGTTAGCAAAAGATTTCTCCCGGACTTGGCGAACCACCATACCAGCGCCGTCAATTTCCGTCCTTCACAGGCTGCGACCGTTAACCCAAAATTAGGGGTATCCTGCGATCCCAGCATTCGAAAGCCCGCGAAAGGCGTGGGTCATCGAAGTAATTCAGGGGGACCGACCTGTGCGAGTATTGGCACTGGCTTCGCAAAAAGGCGGATCGGGCAAGACAACGCTTTCGGGGCATCTGGCCGTCCAGGCACAGCGCGCAGGCGCTGGTCCGGTGGTTTTGATCGACATTGATCCGCAAGGATCGCTGGCCGATTGGTGGAACGAACGCGAGGCGGAGTATCCCGCTTTTGCCCAGACCACCGTGGCGCGTCTCGCCAACGACCTTCAGATCCTGCGCCAGCAGGGTTTCAAATTGGCCGTTATCGACACGCCGCCAGCAATCACCATGGCTATCCAGTCGGTTATCGGCGTGGCAGAGCTCATCGTCGTTCCTACCCGCCCCAGCCCGCACGACCTGCGCGCCGTGGGTGCCACGGTCGACTTGTGCGAACGCGCCGGCAAACCGCTGGTGTTCGTGGTCAACGCGGCGACCCCCAAGGCTAAGATTACCAGCGAAGCTGCGGTTGCATTGTCACAACACGGCACCGTCGCCCCCATCACGCTCCACCACCGGACCGATTTTGCCGCCTCAATGATCGACGGCCGCACGGTGATGGAAGTCGACCCCGACAGCCGCAGCGCTGCCGAGGTGACCGCGCTGTGGGGCTATATTGCCGACCGGCTCGAGAAGAATTTCCGCCGCACCGTTTTTGCTGCTCCGAATTCGGTTTCGCAGCTGCCGGGTGCTGGACGTCCGCAAGGCGGTTTCGGCCGCCGGGTCGCACAGTAAGCTAGAGGGCCTGGGCCGGACCATGAACGAATCTTCCTTCGCCTCTCTCAACCCGGCATTGCTCGCCCGCAAGGGCGGCGCCCGTCCGGCCATGCGTCCGCAGATCGCACCACTCGATACGACAGGCGCCAACGTCGCCTCGAACCTCGAGGACCTGGGTTGGAACGACATGGGCGAGGAAAGCGCGCATATTCACGGCGAAAGCGACGACAGTGCGCAAGTCCTGCACCTGACGCCAGAACCCAATAACGAGAAGACCGAAGCCGAGGCCCGCGCGCTCGACAAGGCAGCGCAGAACGTGCTCGGCACCACGCCTCAAAGCGAGGCCCGCCGTCAGCAGGAAGAACTTGCAGACCGCATCGGCAAGGTCGCACCGGCCCGACAGGTCACCCGTCGCTCGGCACTTTCTCGGGGCAAGCGCGCAGCCTTCACGCTGCGTCTCGACGAGGACCGTCATCTCAAACTGCGCCTGCTCAGCACCGTCAGGGGCCGCAGCGCACAACAAATCGTAACCGAAGCTCTCGATGCCATGCTGCAAGGCATGGACGACATCGAATCGCTCGCCGCTCAAGTCAATCGGCGCTGAAGATCATACCGTAAGGGGATAGTATCATGGCCCGCATCAATCGTTCCGCCGCACTGGCACTGACAAGCGCCCTTGGACTCGTCACCCTCGCCGGGTGCAGCGCGCAGGGCGCACCGCGCGCCGACGTTTCGGCCAGCAATGCCCAGACCGCACTGGCCCGCGGGGATACCGACAAAGCCGTCGCCAGCGCCGAAGCTGCCGTGCTCGCAGAGCCGCGTAACGCCAGCTATCGCGCCATGCTGGGTGCCGCCTATCTCGAGGCTGGACGCTTCGATTCGGCTGCCACCAGCTTCGATGATGCAATGAAATTGGGCGACCAGACGGCGCGGACCGCGCTCGGCTATGCCCTGGCCTCGATCGCCAGGGGCGACAGCCGCACCGCGGTTGCCGTTCTGGACGACTGGCGCGGTGAGATTCCTGCCGCCGACATGGGCCTCGCCCTGTCGCTGGCAGGCGAACCCGATCGCGGTGTCCATGTTCTCGGAAACGCCCTGCGTGCTGGCGAAAACACCGCCAAGGTGCGTCAGAACCTCGCCTATTCCTATGCCTTGCAAGGCAATTGGCGCGCCGCTCGCCTGATGGCGGCCGAGGACGTGTCGCCGGCCGAACTCGACAAGCGCATTGCCGAATGGGCCCGGATGGCCAAGCCCGAAGACTATCAAAAGCGCGTTGCCAGCCTGCTCGACGTTCCGATCAGTGCCGATGCCGGTCAACCGGCGCAGCTCGCGCTCAACACCGCACCTGCGGCGCAACAATTCGCGGCGCAGGCAGCGGCCGCGACTTCACCTTACGCCCAAGGTGGTGAATTGCCGGCGACGGGTTTTGTCGCGATGACACCGACCCCGCGCACTCTCGAGCCGCTTGAAGACGTGGCAGTGGGCGACGCTCCCTTCCAGCCGGCCCCGCAAGTGGCTGTGGTCGCGCCGGAACTGCGCTCGCCCGACAGCTTCAAATCGGCCTTCAATTCCGAAGCACCAGCGGGTGGTTCGGTTGCCGAGATTGCTTCCAACGCTCTCGCATTCGTCTCCAGCCCCGTCGTCCAGAGCGCACCGACTCGCGCAGGCGTGCCGCCGCGTGTGGCACCGGCACAGTCTCCTGCAGCCAACCCCACAGGATCGCAGCTGGTTCAGCTTGGCAGCTTTAGCTCCGAAGCAGGTGCGCGTCGGGCATGGGGCATCTATACCCAGCGCTTCCCCGAACTGAGCGACTATGAAATGGTGATCACGCAGGCCAAGGTACGCGGCAAGACCTACTTCCGCGTTTCCGCCGGTGGCTTCCAGGTCGCCTCGGCAAAGAGCATGTGCGGCAAGGTAAAGGCCCGCGGTGATGGCTGTATCGCCTGGGCCGATGGCAAGCCACTGCCCGGAGCGGTAGACAAGGGATACCGTCTCGCACGCCGTTGATGGTCCGCTGGCTCCAGCCTATTTCACAAAGATACCAGCCCCTCCCGGTTATCGTAACCGGGAGGGGTCTTCATTTTTGCGGTCAGGAGTTGGTTCGGAAGCGATCCGGGACCTGATCGCTCATGTTAGCAAGCAGGTGATTGTAGACCGACTCATGGAGCGGTTGCTCGAATTCCACGCCATTCACGTGATTATCCCACCACCGGACAACGGCCGGCAATGGCCCGATGCCGCCGACCCTGATGGTAATGGCCTTGCCCCGTTGCATTGTCCCGAAACGGTCGAAGAACCGGCACCCGGTTTGCGACAGATCAGTGATCCACACGTCGCGCGGAACGCCCGAGCCGGTACGATAGCGCCCTTCGATACCGACCCGTTTGCGCTCGGCCCGGCGATTGCTGCTATCGTCTTCAGGGATCAATTGAACCCCCCCTGCTAAATCGCGACACTTCAGTTCGACTGACCCTAACCTACTGCAGTCCCGTTAAGCACGGATGCGAAGCCATCCTTAAGGTCAGGTAATCGCAGCGCCTCCCTTTAGTAAGCAAACCGCCCGCCCCTGCATGGGTTGCCCGTCGAACGGCGTATTGCCTGCACTTGCCGCCATCTTGCCGCTCGAGACAACCCAGGGTTTATCCTTATCGACCAGTATAATATCGGCCTCCCGCCCTTGCGCAAGCGAGCCGGCATCCACTCCCAACAGGCGCGCTGGTGTAGCCGCCAACAGCTCGAATGCCCGGTTGATTTCGATTACGCCGTCGCGGACCAGCGACAGCGTGCAGGCGAGCAGGGTTTCGGCCCCGGCCATGCCGGGCTGCGCATCAGCGAAAGGCAGGCGCTTGTCTTCCGGCCCGCGGGGATCGTGGCCACTGGCAATGACGTCAATGGTTCCATCGCCAATGGCTTCGACTACGGCCAGCCGGTCGGCATCTTCGCGCAGCGGGGGCGAAAGACGCGAAAAGGTGCGGAATTCGCCTGTGGCGAGGTCGGACAGCATGAAATGCGCTGGTGTCACACCCGCCGTCACCGCAACGCCGCGGGTCTTGGCGGCACGCACGAGGTCGATGGCGGCGCGGCACGTCACCTGCCGCAAATGGAGCCGCGCGCCGCTCATTTCCGCCAGCGCAATGTCGCGCGCGACGGCCAAGACCTCGGCTTCGACAGGCGCGCTAGGCAAGCCGAGCCGGGTTGCCATTTCCCCGGCGGTGGCGGCAGCTTCACCGGCCAAGCCACTGTCTTCTGCATGGCTAACCACTACCAAATCGAGCATGGCGGCATATTGCAGCACCCGCAGCATCACGCCGCTGTCGGCGATCCAGTGGCGGCCGGTGGCGATACCGCGCGCGCCCGCTTCGCGCATCAGTGCGAGCTCAGCCAGCGTTTCTCCATCGAGCCTGCTGGTCGCGGCGGCCAGTGGGTGCACCCACAGATCAGGCTTGCCGCTCTTGGCGATATAGCTGACCCGGCTCGGCAGATCGAGCGTGGGTGACTGGTCGGGCATCAAGGCGGCGCGAGTGATGCCTCCAAAATGAAAGGCCGGCTTGTCGATTGCGAATACGCCGAAGTCCACCAGGCCCGGGGCGACCAGAAGCCCCTTGGCGTCGATCACCTTGTCGCCATCGCCCGGTCGATGATCGGAAATCTCTCTTATCCGGCCATCTTCGCAAGTCAGCGAGCCTTCCTGCAGGCCGTCCGGCGTCACGATCTGGCCATTGATGATGGTGATTTGGGCCGCGCTGGTCATACCCACTGCCCCTTGCCCATATCGCCCTGCCAGCCAGGCAAACCGCGCCCGCGCCGGGTCAGGATATCGAGACATGCCATCCGCACGGCCACCCCCATCTCGACCTGCCGGGTGATAATTGAACGATCGAGCATGTCGGCCACGTTGCTGTCGATCTCGACCCCGCGATTCATCGGCCCCGGATGCATCACCAACGCGTCAGGGGCGCGGGCCTCGAGCCGGTCGAGCGTGAGACCGTAGAGGTGATGATATTCGCGCGCCGAGGGAATGAACTGCCCGTTCATGCGCTCGGTCTGCAGCCGCAGCATCATCACCACGTCACAGCCCTGCAAGGCGGCATCGAAATCATGGAACGGCTCAGCACCGATCCTCTCGATACCGGCCGGCATCAGCGCCGGTGGAGCGCAAACGCGCACGCTCGCGCCGAGCGCCTGCAGGCAGAGGATGTTGGAGCGTGCGACGCGGCTGTGCAGGATATCGCCGCAGATCGTCACGGTCATGCCGGTAAAGTCTTCGCCGCCTTCGCCGCGTTCCTCCAGCGCATGGCGCAGCGCCAGCGCATCGAGCAGGGCTTGGGTCGGGTGTTCGTGCTGTCCATCGCCGGCATTGAGGACCGGGCAATCGACCTTGCTGTCGATCAGGTCCACCGCCCCGCTCGAACCGTGACGGATGACGATGGCGTCGGCGCGCATTGCATTGAGGGTAATCGCCGTATCGATCAGCGTTTCGCCCTTTTTCACGCTCGACTGTGCAGCATGCATGTTGACCACATCCGCGCCCAGCCGCTTGCCGGCGATTTCGAAACTCAACAGCGTTCGGGTCGAGTTTTCGAAGAAAGCGTTGATGATGGTGAGGCCACCCAGAAGCTCGCAATGCTTGGCGCTGCCGCGGTTGAACTCAACCCATTGCTCGGCTTCGTCGAGCAAATAGAGGATCTCGTGCCGTTCCAGCTGCGCAATGCCGGTCAGGCTGCGATGCGGGAAAGCTTCCCCGCCCGCCGGATAGCGGCCAGAGGTCGAAGGATTGCCGATGCCTGTCATTAAAGCCGAGCCCTTAGTCGAGCCGTATGGTGCGCTCAAGCGGTTTGAACTGGCGGGTTGCAGTTTGCCTGCCTATGTCGCTTTCACGCAATACGAGGAAGTTACGCGATATGGGGTTCGCCGGTAAGGTCTGGAAACTGCTGGTCGGGATCAAGGACGGGCTCAGCCTGCTGTTCCTGCTGCTGTTTTTCTTCATCCTGTTCGCGATTTTGACCGCGCGGCCCGGGCCGGCGCAAATACGCGACGGTGCCCTGCTGCTCGAACTCAACGGCGTAATCGTCGAGGAAGCCAGCGCGATCGACCCGATCCAGGCCCTGCTCAGCCGATCGGCGCCCATGCGCGAATTCGATGTCCAGGATGTGGTCCACGCGATCGACCAGGCCGCGACAGATGACCGGATCAAGGCCATTGTTCTCGACATGACCGAGTTCCTGGGCGGCGGACAGGTTCACTTGCAGGATATCGGCGAAGCGCTCGACCGGGCGCGCAAGGCCGAAAAACCGGTGCTCGCCTACGCGGTCGGCTATGCCGATGACGCGATGATGCTGGCAGCCCATGCGAGCGAGGTATGGGTCGACCCGCAGGGCGGTGCAGTCGTCACCGGCCCCGGCGGCAATCGGCTGTATTATGGCGCCCTGCTCGATCGCTTCAACATCAATGCCCGGATCTACAAGGTCGGCACCTATAAATCGGCTGTCGAGCCTTTTGAGCGCAGTTCCATGTCACCCGAAGCGCGTGAGAACGCCGAGGCCCTCTATGGCGCGCTGTGGGAGGAATGGCAGGCCCAGTTCGCCAAGGCTCGCCCTTCTGCCGATCTTGCCCAGGTAACCAAGTCGCCGGCGCAATGGGTCGAGGCCAGCAATGGCGATCTCGCCGAAGCGGCGCTGGCAGCCGGGCTGGTCGACAAGCTCGGCAGCCGGACCGAATTCGGAGCGCGGGTGGCCGATATCGTCGGCCCCGACGGGTTCGATGCCACGCCGGGAACTTTCGCCCATACCAAGCTCAACGCCTGGCTGCGCGGCAATCCGCGCGATAGCGATGGCAAGGCTATCGGCGTGATCACCATCGCCGGCGAAATCGTCGATGGCGAGGCAGGCCCTGGTACCGCCGGCGGCGACCGGATTGCCGAACTGCTCGACGAGGCCCTCGGCCAGGATTTGGCTGGGCTGGTGGTGCGGGTCGATTCACCGGGCGGCTCGGTGCTCGCCAGCGAAGTGATCCGCGATGCGGTGCTGCGCCACAAGGCCAGCGGCATCCCGATAGCAGTTTCGATGGCCAATGTAGCAGCCAGCGGCGGATACTGGGTGTCGACCCCGGCCGACCGCATCTTTGCCGAGCCCGAGACGATCACCGGCTCGATCGGCATTTTTGCCGTCATCCCGACCTTTGAAAAGCTTGCTGCCGAATACGGCGTCAATTCCGACGGCGTGCGCACGACCCCGCTGTCGGGCCAGCCTGATTTGATCGCCGGCTTCACGCCGGAGGTGGATGCCATCCTGCAAGCCTCGATCGAAGACGGCTATCGCGATTTCCTCACACTCGTTTCGGCCTCGCGCAAATTGTCGGTAGAGCGGGTTGATACCATCGCCCAGGGTCGCGTCTGGGATGGTGGTACCGCGCGCCAGATCGGTCTGGTCGACCAGTATGGCGGGCTCGACGAGGCGCTGGCCTGGGTCGCGGCCAAGGCCGCATTGGAAGAAGGTGACTGGCACGCGCGATTCCTGGGCGGCGACGAGCCGGTCTACGACAACCTCCTGCGCAGCTTGCTGTTCTCCGACGATGGCGAAGCCGGCCGTCAACCGAGTTCAAACGGCGACTTTTTCGCCATGGTCGCAAGGCGTCAGCAGGCCATGCTCGGCCAGGTGGAAGATGATCTGGAACGACTGCTTTCGGTGCGCGGGATGCAGGCCTATTGCCTCGGCTGCCCGGTCGAGCCACGCAAGCTCGCCACCACCGCATCACCAGGCGGCCTTCTGGCCCGTCTCGAGGCCATTTTCGGCCACTAGGTGCTTGTCAGCGGGGGTAGGCCAGCGTAAAGGCGCGCCCCTGCCCGGCCTTCAGGCGCACAAGCCGCCACCGAAGACCGCGACACGGGCGGGCGCGTAGCTCAGTGGTAGAGCACACCCTTCACACGGGTGGGGTCGCAAGTTCAATCCTTGCCGCGCCCACCATCTTTTCAAAGACTTAGAAGTCGGATTTGCGCCCTCATTTCGGCCGTTCATCGCTGACCTTACGCTACCTAGAACCTGCCGTCCCTGCACGCCACTAAGACTTACGAGCTGACCGGCACACCGAACACGGAGGGTACATCAAACCGGATGATCGCCCATCCGCTCGCCTAAGCGCACCGGCCGTTCTGGTGCCCAATCTTCGTTGAACGTGATCGTCCCCTGCTTG
>NZ_JBTLRE010000002.1:0-204333 GCF_054482615.1 Qipengyuania sp. CAU 1752
CAAGCAGGGGACGATCACGTTCAACGAAGATTGGGCACCAGAACGGCCGGTGCGCTTAGGCGAGCGGATGGGCGATCATCCGGTTTGATGTACCCTCCGTGTTCGGTGTGCCGGTCAGCTCGTCGGTCTTGGCGACACCTAGGTCCGGCGGAACCTGGGCCGATAGAGAGCAGCCAGCTTCGACGATTGAGCCAAGGGAATCTGCCTTTCAATTGACCAGAGGACAAGATTTCATCCATCTGGCATGCGTCGGATCACCCTGCCGGCTTCCACCGACGAAGCTTATTCGCGATGAGCGTGATCGTTGCGTCAGCAATCACCTTGCTGTCTCGATAGAAGATAGCTGACCCGCGGAAATGGCGACATCGGATGAGCAGGCGAGCACAGCAGACCATAATGAGTGAGTGTGCCCAGGCGAAAGAAGCGAAAGGTATCGAAGAATGGCGTCTTCTATTTTCTAAGTCTGGTCATGCCTCAAAGTGTTTACTTAATCTTCAGCATAAGTTCGTTACGCTCGGCCTGTGGATGGAAGTCATTACCCATCAGAGACTTATAAAGTGCCCCGTGCGCTTAAGTGAATGGTCGGCTTGCGTGCGTCGCAAGCTTGGATATTCATATAATTGGCTCTCGATCTTGCGGTCATGGGGGACATAGCCACCGGCCGAAATGTTTGGTTTGGACCCAATTATCTGTTCGTCATGTGCCTGGTTGCATGGTGCCTGGGGTGGCGCGCTGGCATGATTATTGGCGCACTCACTTTCACAGCGAACGGCGTTGCGCTCTACCCTCACGGCCAACATGAATTGCTGGAAAATTTCGCTAGGCGGTTCATCGCGATCGCGGTGGTCATTGGTGCAGTAGCCGGCGCACGTCACCCATTCCAGCGCGAATGGTGGCTTGCAAGAAGGGATCTTCTAACCGGCGCTTTCAATCGCTAGGCTTTTTTCGAGTAAAGCGAAACGCTAACTCGCAGTACGCAATGGCGCTTTTTACTTTACGCCGATCTCGACGGACTGAAGGTTGTCAACAATAAGTTTGGCCATTGTGAAGGGGACATCTTGCTCCAGGATTTCGCCGATACAATCCAGCGTGATGCGAGGTTCGATGGCCTGCTCGCCCGGCTCGGCGGGGACGAGTTTGTGCTTTTCCTTGAGGTCGCCGATTTTGCTGATGGCACGACAATTGCGAGGAACTTTCATAAGGCTGCGAATTCCGTACCCAAGCGTCAGGGAGGGCTGTCTCGCTGCAGCGTAGGGGCACTCATTGTTCCGCCAGGCGCCGTGCATATCGACATGTCGTGAGATTGACTGACGTCGCCATGTATGGAGCAAAGCTCGTCGGAGCGTCGCTGGAAATCGAGAAGATGGACACACGTCCATCAGTGGTTGAGGCGGGACGGGCCAGGAGCGGTTCAAGAAGGACCCAATCAAGCGAGCCTCGAACTCGGCGCATAGTCAGGGCGCGACCTCCTCAGCGCCTCATTTTAGTTGAGCCAAAGCCGGAAGGTCCGCCCCCAGGATCGGCCATCACCTGGCATTTGCAATGTCCCCTGAAGTTCCCGCTAACAAAAAGAATCCTGCGGCCCACAGGCGCGAAGCGCGTGTTTGAGTGCAAAGCAATTTCATGGGCCACGACAGGTGGTATTATCGCGCAAGGGTGGTTTTCCAGATGTAGACCGAAAATAGAAATTGCCGCGGGGGTGGGGTGGGGCGAAAGCAAAAACTGCAATTCACCCCCGTGCACAGTAAGTCCAATACCCATATTGCGAGCGGCGGACGATGATCGCCTATGCTTGGGGCAATGTCTGGAGCAGCGCCCAGACATCAAACCTAGTCTATAAGGAACTAACCTGGTCGATGGGCCGCCGCCCGGGCTAACTCGAGCACTTCCGTTCAATTCGGTTACTAAATTGCACGTTGCTAGTGTGTCACCGCAGACGCACAGTTTACGCCCCGTAGAACATTCCATACTATGAAGAAGCGGAGGGGGTCCGTGGCGCCCGGGAAAGGCGGCAGATGACGAAGCTTGTAATCCAGATTCCTTGCTTCAACGAAGCAGATCACATCGCAGATACCGTGCGCGCACTGCCACGGCATATCGATGGTATCGATTCCATTGAAATCCTGGTGATCGATGACGGATCGCGCGACGGGACTGCGCAAGCTGCTGCGGCGGCCGGCGTTCACCATATCGTCCATCACCGCGGCAACCGCGGGCTGGCCGCTGCATTCCAGAGCGGTGTCGATCGCGCGTTGTGCGAAGGCGCAGATATTATCGTCAATACCGATGCCGACGGGCAATACGAAGGTGAAGACGTGGCGGCTCTGGTTCGGCCGCTGATAGATCTCGATGCTGACATAGTGGTTGGCGATCGGGGTGTCCGCGAGAATGCCCACTTTGGCCCAGTCAAAAAACGCCTGCAGGTAATTGGCAGCATGGTCGTCAGGCGACTGTCGCGTACCGAGATTGCCGATGCCGTGAGCGGTTTTCGCGCGTTTACCCGCGAAGCTGCCCAGCGCATTTTCATTACCACCGATTTTTCTTACACGACGGATATGCTCATTCAGGCAGGTCGCAAGCGCATGCGAATTGTCAGTGTCCCCATACGCACGAACGCCGCGGCACGCCCATCGCGTCTTTTCGGCTCCATACCGAGCTTCATCGCGCACACGGGCGTGACCATCGCGCGCGCGTATACCACCTATAATCCCTTGCGAGTGTTTCTGCTCACAGGGGCCCTGATAGCATTTATCGGCGCAATTCCGATCGTGCGATTCTTGTTCTTGTACTTTTCCGGCGACGGCGATGGCCATGTGCAGTCGCTCGTCATTGGGGGCTCTTTGCTGGTCCTCGGGGTTCTGGTGTCGATCCTCGGCATACTCGGGGACCTGATAGCCGCGAACCGCAAGCTGCTTGAGGCCAATCTTCGACACGTCCGCCGCTTAGAGGAGCGGATCGATTTGCTTTCTCCGGAAACCGGTGGGTCGCAGCCTAAAAAAGATACTGATAAAACCGTCGCGCGACGCCGTGGCTGACGTGGAAGCATCGCCTGATGGACCGGCGGATCGCAGGCGCAAGCTTCTAGTCTTGCTGCTCATCGCCTTTTTTTTCGCGCTTCAAACAATGTTGGTATTCAGGCTCAATATAAATTGGGACGAATACTGGTTTCTTGGCCGCATATATCTCGCCGAAGCCGAGCAACTAAGGGATCCGTTCCAGAATTTTCACGTCCACCTGTTCGGTTGGATAACGGCCCTCCCAATAGGCGAGATAGACCAGGTCATCGCGGGCAGACTGGTCATGTTGCTTTGCCAGATTATGGCTCTCGCCTGCCTCTATTTCGTTGCTCGCAAGATCGCCGACCAGATCAGCGCGTTGCTGCTCGTCGTATTATGGTTCACGAGCACCTATTCGCTCGCGCATGGGGCAAGCTTTCGAACAGACCCGATAGCTGCGGCACTGCTGATGGCCGCGCTGGCCCTGCTCATGGCTCGCCCGGTCTGGTGGCGCAGTATTGCGGCGGGCATTGTGGCCGCGGCGTCCTTACTGATCACCGTCAAGGGCGTGTTCTACCTCCCCGCATTTGCTGGCGCGTTCGCGATTTCCTGGAAACGAGAAGGCCTTCCCGGGGCGTTAAAGCGCTTTGCAATGGCGGCGATGGCCACGGCGTTATCAGGCTTGGTATTGTGGCTCTGGCACTCTGCGGTGCTCTCGGGGCCTTCCGCGAATGCCGCATTGTCCATCGATCACGGGGTGAGTGCGAGCGAAAGTGCCGCGCAAAAAGTCATTGGCGACCAAGGTTGGTTCCCGCGCGGCGACTATATTCTCTCTTGGGCGACAGGAAGCTTTTTGGTTGCTCTCGCTCTAGTTCTTGGCGTGGTGATTGCGTTAAAGGATTTCATGCGCAGCAAGGGCGATCTCTGCTCGCTTGCCTTGCTCCTATGTGTTCTGCCTTTGTTGAGTTTTGCATTGTATCGCAATGCATTCCCCTATTTCATTCCCTTCATACTTATTCCTTGCCTGATTGCGGCGTTGCCCATCGCGAAGCTTCTCGTAAACGACCGACGCTTCTTCCTTGAGATCCTGCTGTTTGCGTGCGCTGCCGGGACGGCAGCGCAATTCATTTCCTACTGGCCGCGGGATCAAGAAGCGCAGCGCGCCTACACCTCGGCCGTGCACAGCTTGTTCCCCGAACCAGTAGCCTACATCGAACGCAGCAGCATGCTCCCAAGTTTTTTTAAAAGTGGCTTTTTCATGAGCTCGTGGGGAATTGAAAGCAGCGCTGGTCTGGACCCGCCGCCAGTTCGAGAAGCTATCGAGCGCGACGCTCCACCTGTTCTATTGGTAAGTTCTCCTGCTATTGCGAAAGCGCTAGACCCAGGCTCGCCCTACGCCAAACCACGGCTGGCACCTGAAGATGAGAGCGCCTTGCGCGAAAGTTTTATTCAGCACTGGGGTGACCTTTGGGTCGCGGGAAAGCAGCTGCGTGAGACATCTGGATTATTCCGCTTGGCCATCCCCGGCCGCTATACGCTGGAGTGTCAGGGCGAACGAGTTATTTCCAACCGCAACTTAAGTTGTGGAGCAGTCGTGCTATTGGCAAAGGGGGAACATCGATGGAGCGGAGGGCCGATAAAAATTCGATGGGGCCGGAATCTGCCAGTGCCCGGAAGACCCCCACCAGCAGGGCCGATCTATCACAGGTTCTAGCCCGCAAGCGAGGCCGTTGAGCCTCATGGAGGGAAAGCTTCGGATCATGCGCAAAGGAATGCTAATGCTTGCAGATTCGGCGACCCAGCTTCACCAGATCTCGGTGAAAGATCGTCCAGGAGATGATCGCCGCCATGCGTTCGAAGAACGGAAGGCATGCGATGAATTGGCTGACAAGCCGCATCGGCGGTTCGAAGGAGTACTAGTCGCAACCACGGAATGGCAGCTCAATAACGAGGCCGGTGGCGCACCATCTAGGGCGGCAGCCACTGCGATTTCGAGGAGGCCAACAGCGATGCGCGGCGAGGGAACGCGTCGAAGCGCGCCATGACGCTCGCACGAGCCGGGAGGGCGGGACTTTGGGGAGGTGTCGAACTGTTGGCCAAGCAGGGCACCAACTTCATTGCGGTCATTTTCCTTGCGCGATTGCTGACCCCTGCCGAGTTCGGAATATTCGCCATGGTAGTGCTGGTCGTAGCCTTGGCGGGCGTATTGACAGCAGGCGGGTTTGGAACGCTTATTATCCAGCGCGACCTGACAGACGATGAACTCGCGCGAATTTTCACTTTCGTCGCATGTCTTTCAATCCTTGCAGGTGCGCTGGTGTGGCTGTCGGGGCAGTTCATTGTTCGCTTCTACGACTTTCCGGCGTTGGCCGAGATTCTCCCGGTTGTCGCTTGCCAACCCTTGTTGGCCTCCGTTGCTACCGTGCCTTCGGCATTGCTCACGAAGCAGTTAAGGTTCCGGCCGCTGGCCGTGGTCGGTGTGATCGCAAGCGCTACGGCAGGTCTCGCAGCGGTGATCGTCGCATTGGGAGGAGGGAGGCTCTGGGCGCTCGTGGTCCAGATGATGCTGTCGGCGCTCGTAACTTCGATTGGCTTGTGGATAATTGCCGGTTGGCGTCCCAGGCTGCGCTTCGACTGGTCTGCGATCCTTCCGGCATTGCGCTTCGTTGGCCCGATCTCTCTTACGCAGGCCCTTCAGATCTTCTACATGCAGGGGGCTGCCCTGATAGTGGCCAAGCGCTATTCGGCGGCTGACTTGGGCCTGTTCAATCGCGGCCTGGGCGTTACGCAATTGTTCAACCAGTTGTTCAGCGGAATCACTGCGCGGGTAGCACTTCCCCTGTTGTCGGAGAGCAGGGACGACAATGGTGCTATGATCCATAGAATGCGGCGCGGAACGACGGGTATGATGTTCCTCGCCGTGCCTGCCTTTATAGGGCTCTCGTTTCTGGCCCGCGATTTGCTGCTGATCCTATACGGTCCGCAATGGGTAGACGCTGCGCCGGTGCTCACCATACTTGCGCTGGCAGGGATCACGATGCCGATGCAGGCTGCAAATGCAAACCTGCTGATCGCGAAGGGCATGAGCCGGACCTATTTTAACCTCGAACTGGTCAAACGGTCATTGGGTATTGGTCTCATCGTCGCTGGCAGTTTCTTCGGCATCGTCGGCGTAGCTTGGGCATACTTCGCCGCGAGTATTACCGGCCTCCTCCTGCATACCCGACAGACCCGGCTAAGCTTCGAGCATGGTCTCGTGGCACAACTTCGCGACATCCTCGGCATTCTTTTCGCTTCGGCGCTTATGGCGCTGACGTTGTGGGGCGTCGATCAATCAACGGCAATGGAATCCTGGGTCCGCATCGTCGCGCTTGGTGCTATCGGTGCCACATCCTATTTGGCCACGGGTTGGCTGTCCGACATCGGATCGTTCCGCCGCATTACTAACGATGTGGTCCAGGTCATCATGCGTCTCAAGCGCGCGTCATGATTAAGGAAGAATGCCTGCATACTGCAGACGGGCTCGGGCATAGCGAAGCAAGCCATAGCGACCAAAAAATCGTTCGCGCTCTCCACGCTGGAGCCTTAAGAACCTGCCGATGATCAAGGCCATCGCCGCAGCGCCAGCGAGATCAGGAGTGCGCGCGAATGGCTGGGGTGAAGCTTCAGCGACTAGCTGATCGATGAACTTCTCGAATACGCTTTGGGGAGGCAGATCCAATGGCGGGACGGGGCCGGCAATTTCCTCGGCTAGTTCGACGGCGCCGACCCTTCGTTCGTTGGGGCGACCCGAGAAATTATGCTGCTCGTTTCGCAAGTAGTTTTCGCTCGTGAGGTAACCGTCTCCGCCAAAGCGATCGTAGATGTAGACAGGTGTTTTCGAGGCCAACGCATAACGCGCGGTCTTTCCGATAGTGACAACCCTGTCCGCCCAACCGATGTCACTGGGTTCGATGCGCTTGTACTCATGGCCGCGACCGATAAAACGTATGGACAATCCGCGCTGCTTAAGCAGCGCCGCCGCTTTTACCATTTCGGGTGGTTGGTTGTTGCTGACGAAAAGGATGTTCTGTGCTTCGCGCTGGTCGCGATCAAAATGGAAGGCAGCGGGCGCAGCGTTATCGAAAGAGCGCTCCATTCCTCGCGCCTCAACCGTTTCGATCGAATTGCCTACTGCGCGATCAAAGAACGCTTTTATGAGTGACACGGGCAATTGCTCCATCTCCTCGTAGGGAGACAGAGACGCCCATACGATGAAGGGGCGCTTCGAGTCGCAATGTCGATCCAGCAACGTAAGGATCGAATGATGCTGCGCCCAGACAAAGTCGAACTGCGACAAGTCAATGTCTTCGATCGTGCGCCAATCGCGCAGCGCGGATTTCATCGGCTCGGCGCACCAGAAGGAGCTGGTCGTCGCCCCGAGATGCTCGGCGACTTCCAGCGCGAGGACTTCGGAACCAGTCCAACCTTCGAAAAAATTGGTGACAACAAGCGAGCGCATCAGACGACCCTGTTTGGCCGATCGGCCGCATTAGGAACCGAGAGCAATAGCGGTCGCGCGAGCCGCTCGAACAAGTCGCGTCGGTCGGTCTCGAGAAGCGCGCGGAGGCGTGTGAACCCTCTCGACCCGTTCTTGGCATCTATATGCAAGAACGACGCCTTCACGTATGGCATGCCTTCGCGAATGATTGCAGCGGCGCGGGCGATCGTAGGATCATCCAAGTACACCGGCTTGCCGCGACGCCCCGGGATTAGCGATGGCAATCCCATACTCCACCATGGGTTTGGTGCGATATAGGTACTACCTTTGAGGCCCGCGGCCTCAAGCGTTTGCGAGAACATCAATTCGTATCGCCAGATCACCTCCTCTTTGTCAGACAGGTTTTCCACACCGCTCCAGAACTGCACCCATGCTTGAGATCGCCAAGCTGCGGGGTGAAAATAGAGAAAATAGCTCTGGATATGTGTTCTATGCAGTCGGTTTAGGGTCATTCCCCAAAAATCGCATTCGCGCGCTGCCATCGCCTCAAACATCGGACGAAGGTCGAATAGTGGACCGATGATACTGCTATTGGTCAGTAAAAGACCATCGTAAGGAGACAGGTCGACCCGGTCGATCAATTCGCGCCATGCTCCGAAATCGTAGCCATGGTTTGGTCGCTCGACTACCTCCACGCAATTCTGCGTCAGGCGGTCCCGGGCGGTTGCGTCCAGCGGAGAATTGGACGCGAAGAAAATCTCGAATCCCAACGCTGCGAGTGCTTCGAGATGATAGTGAATATGTTCGGCAAGCCTGGGTTCGTGCCAGTAACTGACGAAGAAGCAGGCTCGGCGCATGGATCAACCCCCAAAGTTCTTGTTGATGCGACAGGCATAGAGACTCTTGATGCGCGCGGAAAGCCGCCATAGGCACTACCTCTATGCCCCCGCTCGCCATTCTCCTGCCGACATTTAACGGTGCACGCTATCTCGAAGCACAGCTTAATTCGATCCTCGCGCAAGGTTACAGTGATTTTGAACTGCTAGCGATCGACGACGGTTCGCACGACAGCTCCGCCTCGATCCTTGATCGCTTTGCTGCTCGCGACAGCCGCGTAACCCGTCTCCCGGCATCGGACAATCGTGGGCAGAAGGCGCGGCTGGGCGAACTGCTCGCTGCCGCTCGCGCGCCCTTAATTGCATTCGCGGACCAAGACGATATCTGGGGCGATGAAAAGCTTCAGCGCCTCTGCGACAGCCTCGGCGACCACTCGCTAGCATTTGGTCCCTCGCATCTGATTGACGCCGAGGGACGGTCGTTGGGCAAGACGCTGATGGAGGCGTTGAGCGTAGCGCATCAAGCCGATGATAAATTGAGTCTCCTGCGCAGTTCCCGCGTCTCAGCACATGCTATGGTATGCCGCCGCGAGATCCTCCACCCTATGATTTTCAAGTCCGAATTGCCTTTCGACAGACTTATAAGCATGGTTGCTGTCTTTGCAAATGGAGTGACCTTTGTGCGCGATGCCGACACCTTTCATCGCCTGCATGGAGCAAATGCTCATAACGGGGGCGTGCTCAAGATGCTCAGGCCTTGGAAGATTAGGCCACGTGACATCTCGGAACGGTTCACGCGGTTCAGATCGTACCGTCGAGACTTTCTTGAAGAGCTAAACCAACTTGCGAATTCGAGCACACTTGATCCCTCAGTTCGAATAACCTTCACCAAGTGTGCTGCCCTGTGCACGGAGGCATGGCAAGACAACGAAAAGTCTCCGAGCTATGCCTTCAGAGCGTTGAGAAATCTTCTATTCCCGCTTGCCGGTTCGCAAAGAGATTGGGACCATTTTCGGGTTCACTTGTGGTCAATGTGCCTGAACTTGCCGAGGCATGTATCGGCCCTTGTGCCCTACCCGCGTTGAACTCCCACAATAATCGTGCGCCAATCACGCGCGAGTCTCTCCAAGGCGAAGTGAGGGGCCAGACTGGGTAATTCGGGGTGATCGCCAATCTCGGTCAATGCTGCCAGGAGGGCGCCGGCATCGCCCGGCTGCACCAGCGAGATCCCTGCCGATCCCTCATCGACCAATTCCCGGATTGCCAGACTGTCGCGTGTCACCAGCGGCTTGCCTGCAACCAAGATTTGAAAAACCTTGTTTGGAATAACCCGGGCGGCTTTTCCGCTCTTCCCAAAAATGCCGAGGCACACGTCTGCCTCGGCGATGGCCTGCTTCAGTTCCTCATAAGGAACCCAACTGGTCCAGCGCAGCTTAGGTAGGGGGGCCGCAGCCAGCATTGCGCGAATTTTGGGCGCCTCCTGACCGTCACCAACAAAATGCCATTCGATAGGCATATCGCGAGCTAATCGCGCGGCCTTGACGATCGTGTCGACGCCGTGAAGGGGGATGAATTGACCGTAGAAAAGAACGCGTAAAGGAAGCGATTTCTCGCGCGGTGAACCAGCTACTCGGGCAAAGGCATCCGCTTCCGCCCCGACAAATACGGCTGAAGTCCGTTTGTCATCGAGGCAGTAAAGGTCCTGGAACATTTCGGCATGAGCCCTTGTATCCAGCACCACCCGGGATGCAGCGCGGCATGCCAGCCACTCCCAGCAGTAAAGAGCAAGCGCCAACGGGTTGAAGGCCCGGATCAGCTGTCGGTCGCGCACGACGGTGTCATAGACTGAGATAAAGGCATCCCATACCACAGGGACACGGCGAAGTTTCGCAAAAGGCCAGATAACAAGGACATCAAGATGCCCCATATAGGGGATCACTACGACATCATGCGGACCTGCGTGTATGTACCGCACGACAAGCTTTGGGTAGCTGGAGAACAAACGCCATGCGCGCCGGGCCCAGCCTCGTTTCGAAAGCTGGCTCTTGTCGTCGATGTCATCCCATACCGACCGATGCACTTCGGTAATCTCGAAACCGGCACCCTTTAGGGCATTACGCATTATTCGGGTTCTCGGCTTGCCGAGATCGTATGTACCCCAAAGTATTATTCGCTTATTCAATCGCTGCACCTGGCCGAGAGTTTTATCTGTATCGACCTAAACCAAATGGCGAGATTCATGAAATCCGATAAGGTTGAGAGCCAAAGAACACGAACGCGGAGCTCGCGGGCTACGTCGATAACACCTCGATGGACTAGGTTCTCGATGCTCGGCTGCGCCGGTTCCTTTGACAAATAATCCGATCCCTTGATTTTCGCCTGCTAAGCACAACAGCTGGTGTTATCGTGCGTGGGGGTAGGGAAGGGGGCAGATCGAGGTTGGTGAAAACCACCCAAAACACAGCCCCATGAGTCCACCGCTCCCCCTCGTAAAAAAGCGTGTTTTGTTTACCTTAGTCGGCCTGTTTGGTCCGTTTCGTGCAACGCAAACCCCGCCCTCATTTCTCACAATCCGGGACAACGGGTCCGGGGCCGGGCCGTGGTTGATTGGCCCGTCATCGCCTGCCTCTCGCCGCTACCACTTGGGCTGAATATGTCTTGGTCCCCGGGCCCGGCGGCTGCTTGTCGGCGATGCTATTCTTCCGAAAATTTCGGAAAAAAGAGTACCGCAGACGAGTTGGCGTTAGAATAAGGGGAGGTAACACATTCAGCATGCGCGGGGGAGGGGTGTCGGTTTGCGCGGGATGGAAGGCGTCCCTCGCTGCGGGAAGGAACGACGCATGGGGGTGGAGGGACGCCTTCGGATTGGTGTTAGCAGCGCCGCTTTAATCCAAGGTAAAGGGCCTTGCGGACCGGCGGCGTGCAGGGCGCCCTTTATCAAGCATCACCAGTTGGCGTGGAGCTCACGGCATCATGGCCCGACGGACGGGACCCGTTCTACGTATTGCAACCTGTGGAGCGGCGCGAGCGGCGGTGTTGCATTCCACGCGCTCTGGCGGAAAGATCAGGGTCCAGGCCAAGCAATCGAGACGAGGGGGAAGGCCAGTGCCGGAAATCGGAGTGATTGAAGCGCTGTTGGCGGTCCAGGCCGCGGCGTTGGTGTTCCTCGTCTACAAGGCCGTGCGGTTTTTCGACGAGGCGATCGTCCAGTTCGGACAGATCCGCCATGAACTGCAGGAATTGCGCCGCTGGGACCTGTCTTCGATGAAGGGCGACCTCCACCAGATGGCGCGCGAAGCCAAACCTGCACCCGCGCCGCGCCGGCGATCGACGGGTTAATTCTAGGGTGGTTAGAGCGGGGCTAGCGCAACGGTGCGGCGCCAGAGCGCCATCACCGCGAGGGCGATGCCCGAGGCCAGCATCCCGACGCCAAGGTCCATCCACTCGGGCGAGCGGTGGAGGAAGGGTGCGAACTGCAGCAGCTCGAGCAGGCCGGCAAAAGCGCTCAGGTACAACCACAAGGTAATTACCTGGGTCCGCGGGTACGCCAGCGCGGCGAGCGATGCCAGGACTGCAAAGGCCAACGCATGGTTGAACTTGTCGCCGGGGTTGCCGGGCAAGGATATCGACGCTGCGGTAGCCCCAAACAGGGCGAGGCCAACCGAGAGCCAGAAGAGAATGGTAATCACGCGCTGCATGGGATGGTTCTTCAGATGACAGGGACGGGGGCTATTTACGATGCAGGCGAACGCCTGGCGACTGCATTGGGTCCCCAATAAACTCGATGCCGGCGTCTTCAAGGGCTGACTTCACGCGTTCAAGAGTGCCGCCGCGTGAAGGTGGGATGCCCGCCGCCTCTTCAAATCTCCGAACGGTTGCCCAACCCACACCGGAGATTTCCGCGAGTTCTTTAGAGCTGATGCCGAGCAATCCGCGTGCCGCCTTGAGTTGCGACGAGGATGGTTGCTTCTCACTATCTTGTGAGCTATTATAGCTCATATGCAATCTTCACCCAATCATTCGGTAGAGCCATACCACTTACATAATCTATTCGTTCGTTGCGAAGGAGCCTACTCGCAGAACACACTTCGTGGCTACAGGAATGACCTCAAGGTGTTCAAGGATTGGTGTCGCGAGCTCGGCCATGATTGGCTCCCGGCTCTGCCTGAAGCGATCGCCGATTTCATCGATGACCAAGCCAAGACCAAGGCGATGGCGACACTCAAGCATCGTCTCGACGCGATCCGGTTTGCGCATCGGATGGCGGACCTCCCCAGCCCTACCGAGAACAGCAATGTGCGGCTTGCTTATCGACGCGCCCGGCGGGCCAAGCCTGCACGGCAGGAGCAGGCCCTCGGTCTTACTCATGGACTGCTTGCGCAGATCGTCGCGGCATGCCCGGATACGCTGGCTGGCCGGCGCGATGCCGCGCTTTTCAGCGTCGGCTACGACACGCTGTGTCGCAGCAGCGAACTGGCAGCGCTGCGTGTCGAGAACCTGGAGGCGGACTGGTCGCGCATCTGCGTGCCCCGCTCCAAGGCCGACCCCTTTGGAAAGGGACGGAATGCTTATTTGTCGCACCCCACGCGTGCTCGGCTAGCTGCCTGGCTCGAGGCCAGCGGACTTGTCGAGGGGCCGCTGTTTCGGGGATTGCACTGCGGGAGGGTGGCCACTCGGGCGCTTGCCACCAGTTCGCTTCGGCGGATGGTGAAGCGCGCGGCTACGCGGGCACATGTTGACCCGGAAAAAGTGCGCCAACTATCGAGCCACTCGATGCGGGTGGGCGCAGCGCAGGACATGCTGGTGGCCGGGATCGACATGCTCGGGATCATGCAGGCGGGGGGATGGAAGAGCCAGTCAGTGCTGGCGCGCTACGTCGAGAACGCCTCGGTCGAGCGGCTCCACCAGTTGCGATGGCAGCGGCTGGCCCTGCTGGCTTGAGGCGCTCGAGGCGCCGTCTGTTACTTTGAGGGAGCCCCAGGCTGATTGTCGTGGACGATCACGAAGCTCGAGCCTGGATAAGTGTCCAGCCTGTCGCCGACTTCCAGGACAGCGCAGCTGCCCTCTGGCAATTGCTCCAGGTTGACGGCGACGCTGCCCTCGAGGGGCACGACCAAGGTCGGCTCGGCTGCGACAAAGCAATGGTCGTCCTTGAGCAGCCGCATGTGGAATGTGGGACAGTCCAGCAGGAGCTCGTCGGGGGTCTCGCCGACGCCGCTCCTGGTGCTGGCGTCGTAGGGTCCGAACTGAGCGCACGTCATGGCCTGGTCAAGGTGAAGCTCGCGCGGGCGGCCATAGTCGAACAGCCGGAAGGTAATATCGGTATTCTGTTGGACCTCGAGCAGGGTCAAACCGGCCCCAATGGCGTGGATGGTTCCAGGCGGCACATGGAAGAAGTCACCGGCTCTTGCCTCGTGCCAGACCAGCATGTCCTCGATTGAACCATCAAGGGCAGCCTGCCGCACTGCCTCGGGTTCGTAATTCTTATCGAGCCCAAGCGCGACAGCAGCACCCGGTTCTGCATCGAGAACGAGCCAGCATTCTTCCTTGCCCTGCTGGCCCCGCTCCAATTGTTGCGCTTGTACATCGGAAGGATAGACCTGCACCGACAGCTTGTCGGACGTAAACAGGTATTTGACGAGTATATTCGGAAAAGAAACCCTTTGCTCGAACCAGACCTCACCGATCTTCGCACTCGAGCCAGGTTCGAAGTACGATGGGATATCGCTGCGTCCCCAGACCTTCTCGACTGACTTCTTGGTAAGCAGCCCGCTCATTGCTCTATGGCTCCGTCTATCTAGTTGGCCAGCCCGCTCTTGCCCGGGTGTTGCCGGGTTAGGGCGTGGCCAGGTTCTCGAGATACTTACCATATTCATTCTTTCCGAAACGCTTTGCTCGGTTGAGCAGGGCCTCGCGATCGATCCAGCCCAAGCTATATGCGATTTCGTCGGGCGATCCCACCTGCAGTCCCTGCCGCTCGGTGAGAGTCCGCACGAAATTGCCGGCATCAAGCAGCGATGCATGGGTGCCGGTGTCCAGCCAGGCGTAGCCCCGGCCCATCAGTTCCACCGACAACAAGCCATCGTCCAGATAGGTTTCCAGGAGGCTGGTGATCTCGAGCTCCCCGCGTTCAGAGGGTTTGACCCTCCTGGCGCGCTCCGGGGCAGTGCCGTCAACAAAGTACAGGCCTGTCACCGCGTAGTTCGAGGGGGGTACCTCCGGTTTTTCCACGATAGCCTGGATCTTGCCGTTCTCATCGAACGCCGCCACCCCGTAGCGTTCAGGATCATGGACGTGATAGCCGAACACGGTGGCACCTTCCGTCCGGTTTGCTGACTGGAGCACCTCGGGCAAGCCGTGGCCAAAGAAGATATTGTCGCCCAGAACCATCGTCGACGGCGCGCCGTCGAGGAAATCCTCTGCGAGGATGAAGGCCTGCGCCAGCCCATCGGGGTTCGGCTGTATCGTGTAGGAAAGCGTGATGCCCCATTGGCTGCCATCTCCGAGTGTCCGCTCGAACTGCTCGCGATCCTCGGGCGTCGTGATGATCAGGATATCCCGAATGCCAGCGAGCATGAGAACGCTGAGTGGGTAATAGATCATCGGCTTGTCGTAGATCGGCAGAAGTTGCTTCGATACACCTGTTGTCACCGGGTACAGTCGTGTGCCTGATCCGCCCGCGAGAATTATGCCTTTGCGATCCTTCATCGCGTAGTCTCCAGTTCTTTCAAGATGTGTCCAAGGCCCTGGCGCCAGTCAGGGCGCTCAATGCCAAATGTGTCTGTAAGGGTCGTGCAATCCATTCGGGAGTTGAACGGTCGCTTTGCAGGCGTCGGGTATTGGCTTGAAGGGATGCCTTCAACGGATACTTCGCAACCTGCCTGCGCAAAGATCTCTCGTGCAAACCCGCACCACGAAACGTCGGGCGCCCCGCCATAGTGGTAAGTGCCTGCCTTGTCCGGGTTTTCGATCAATTGTTCGGTGATAGCAAGACATGTCCGGGCGATGTCTCGTGCCGGCGTTGGTCCTCCCACCTGATCATCAACGACCTTGAGAGCGTCTCGTGTCTCGGCCAATCGCAGCATTGTCTTGGCAAAGTTGGCACCGTGTGCGGAAAATACCCAGGAAGTTCGCAAGATGGCGTGGTTCCCACCGGCTGCCCGGATTGCCTGCTCACCCAGGAGTTTCGAGTGGCCGTAGACATTTTGCGGTGCCGGCGGGTCATCAGGATGCCATGCCGCCGCCCCCGATCCCTCGAAGACATAGTCCGTCGAGATATGAACGAAGGGGATATTCAACTTCGCACAGGCCGCTGCCATTGCGCCCGGCGCCTCGCCGTTCACACGTGTCGCCAATTCAGGCTCGTCCTCGGCGCGGTCGACCGCCGTGTATGCCGCCGCGTTGATGACGGCCTCAGGCTTGTGTCGCTCAATCGCAGAGGCACAGGCCTCTGGATCGGACAAATCCGCCTCTTCGCGGCCCAGCGCGGTGACGGGCGCCAGGTTCTGGAGCTCTCGGGCGACCTGCCCGCTGGTTCCAAAGACAAGCATTGTCACGCAGCGTTTGACTTTCCGGTACCGAGACGTTCGCCCACCCCCTTGCGCTCCAGCAGCGGACGCCACCAGTCTTCATTGTCGAGATACCAGCGGACGGTGCGCTCGAGGCCCTCCTCGACAGTGACCGAGGGACTCCATCCCAGTTCGTCGCGAATACGCGAAGCGTCGATTGCGTAACGCGCGTCGTGACCCGGTCGATCGGTTACGAAGGTGATGAGATCCGAATAGCTGCCATTGGTTTGCTGGATGCGATCGAGGATGGCGCAGATGGCCTGGACGAGCTCGAGGTTGGTTCGCTCGTTATCGCCGCCGATATTGTAGCTGCGCCCTACCTGTCCGCGCTCTGCAACCAGGAGCAATGCCTCGGCATGGTCCTCAACATAGAGCCAGTCGCGGATGTTGGATCCGTCACCGTAAATCGGCAGCGGCTTGCCCGCCAAGGCATTGAGAATAACGACGGGTATGAGTTTCTCGGGGAAGTGATAGGGCCCGTAATTGTTCGAGCAATTGGTGATGACGACCGGGAGGCCGTAGGTTTCGTGCCAAGCGCGCACCAGGTGGTCCGAGCTCGCCTTGGAGGCCGAGTACGGGCTCCTTGGATCGTAGGAGGTATCTTCGGTAAACTTGATGTCCGGATCAGCCGGGAGTGAGCCATAAACCTCGTCGGTGCTTATGTGGTGGAACCGGAAGCGATCCGGTTTCCCGGCGCTCTCCCAATAGCTTCGTGAGGCCTCCAGCATATTGAAGGTCCCGTTGATGTTGGTCTCGATGAAATCTGAAGGACCATCAATCGAGCGGTCGACATGAGATTCCGCCGCAAGGTGCATGATAATGTCAGGCTTGAAGTCGTCGATCGCTTCCTGAACGGCTTCGCGATCGCGGATGTCGCACTGCTTGAATCGATAGAGTGCACTCGCCGCATCTTCGCTCAGATTCTCGAGACAAGCCGCGTAGGTGAGAGCGTCGAGATTGAGTACCTCGTGACCTTGCTTAATCGCGAGCCTGACTACGGCAGAGCCGATGAAACCGGCACCGCCGGTAACGAGAAGTTTCATTGTGAATTCTCCCAGCGAAATGGGCTTTTGATTTGTGCAAGGGAAGGCGCCTCGGCGTCCTTCTCGCTCAAGACCGGATTATCGACGTCCGGCCATTCGATGCCGTGATCCGGATCATCCCAGCGCACCGAGCCTTCGGATTCGGGAGCGTAATAATCCGAGCATTTGTATACGATCTCGCTGCCCGGCTTCAGCGTCACGAAACCATGCGCGAAGCCGGAAGGTATAAAGAGCTGAAGACCATTATCCGCACTAAGTTCGTAGCCCATCCACTTGCCGTACGTTGGGCTACCGACGCGGATGTCTACTGCGACATCGAAGACAGCCCCTCGACCGCACCGTACAAGCTTGGCTTGGGCCGCGGGAGGTTCCTGGAAATGAAGCCCTCTGACGGCACCCACTTTGTCAGAGAGCGAGTGATTGTCCTGAACCAACTCACACTTGATACCTACGTCCCGATACGCTCGGGCATTGTAGGTTTCAGCGAAAAAGCCTCGACTGTCGCCGAACCTGCGCGGCGTGATGAGTAGAAGACCAGAAAGCGGAAGAGGGGAGATGGTCAAGAATTTTGCTCGTTAAGGAAAATCAGACCTAGACGACTTTGGAAATCTGAAGAGCCACGACTGGCAAGGGATATAAGACCGCATAAAATTGACCTCCACATCGTCCAGACAAGAAACATTGCGAACAGAATGCCGTAAGGAAAAGAGACATGGAGCGCACGGTCAAGCCGTCATATAAAATAGGGTGCCTATAAAATAGATTTCTCATAAGAAGGTATAATTCTGATATGGAATATAACAGCGATCTGCATGACT
This sequence comes from Qipengyuania sp. CAU 1752, assembly GCF_054482615.1. Classification (NCBI taxonomy): domain Bacteria; kingdom Pseudomonadati; phylum Pseudomonadota; class Alphaproteobacteria; order Sphingomonadales; family Erythrobacteraceae; genus Qipengyuania; species Qipengyuania sp. CAU 1752. Next base: position 17,742 of record NZ_JBTLRE010000002.1, read on the forward strand.
TGAAAGAGTAATCCATCCAATCAAATAGGCCCCGAAAAAAAGAAAAGGCATTAATTTCAAGTCAGCATGATGAAATTTCGGAGGGGGCGCTCGAAATGCATTGGCCGCAATCATCACGCTAATTGGCATTACATAGAAGGTAAGCCGATGGACGACAAGGGAAGAAACTAAAAAGAGAGGGGCAATTAATAAGGTAATTATTGCAAAAGCTTCGAAAATTCCAGTTCTCTTATCGATCACCCTGCGATAATGATCGCGATTTGCCCAGAAATAAGCCATTGGTATGGCGACAAGGATGTAGCGGAATAGTGCTCCATCGGAGGATGAAGCTCCATATACCTTTCGAACATATTGGTTGGAATAATCTTCCGCTTGCCCACCCATAACGAATAGAACAATTGGCATAAATAAAATGCCCGCAATTAAGAACCGCGTGACAGAGACATTTCGCCCAGCCAATAGGGCTAAGGGGAGGAAAATTGCCACGGATGCGTGAAATTGTGCGCCGACGAAGATCCATGAGGCGACAGCCAGTCTTCTGCCTTTATTGAAATCTACGACAGAGGCCGTGAGTAAGGCAACAGCTATACCCTGTCGCAATCCGGACATTGAAAGTTGAAGGATAATAACCGGGAAAAGAAGCGCTATTTCCGTTATCGGCTGCGGTGACGTCCGAAGATACCGAGCATAGCCAAAGAGAATAATGGCTGACGCAACAACATTGAGAGTATAGTAAGGAAAGTTGTTCTCTTTAAGCCAGGCAGTTATAAATAGAAATGCGCCCTCCTTCTTGACGAAATAACTGATCAGATCGGTGGATAGCTCCGCATTGTTAAATCGAGAAAGGTATCCGTAAAAATCGCACCCTACCTGATAACGCCACCCCATAAACCAAAATAGAGAAACAAGCAGCGGCAGCAAAAGAGCCTTTTGCGACCTTTGGTCCAAGGCGTACGCTAAAAAAGACAAGGCAAAAAATATCGCTAAGTATATTATCATAATGTTTCTGTTATAATTCGATCATCGGAGCGCTTTTGTTATAATTTTTTTTGGTTATTCAATCGTTCATTGCAATAATCTACGTATTGCCGGATTAGTTTACTCCACTAAGTCTTGAGTACGGTGTCAGAGTTGATGCATTTGACTAAAGGGCGTAACCTTCCTCACCTCGTGTTCAATCCATTGCGGTTTGAGCATAGACACGAGGGCCAAGATTAGTATTTTATAATTGCAAAAAATGGCTGGCCGAAAAATCATTTTATCGCCCTCCACCGTAGCAGCCGGAAAGTTGTGCCGAGAGAAACGAAAGATGAGTCACATAGGCGGAGTAGCCTTTCAACAAAATTCCGCCGCCCGTCGTGCTCGATATGCGATTCACGATAGGTTTCCTAAAAATACCTCGGATTTAATTCCCAAGGCGCGGGAAATATCATTTTTGTTAAATTGATTTTAGGCGAAGATTAGCGGCCGCATGTTTATTTTATGATCGGGGGCCAAACTGCGGTCCGAGACAAAGTCTGCAGCAAAAGCTTAGGTAGAAAGGTCGAGTTTAAGACAGCAGAGATGGGAAAAGTTATCGCGCGAAACCCCTTGGCCCACAATATCTAGTTTCTTCAAAAATTAGGAAGGAGCATGATGATCTGAATTCGTCCGCTCATCATGTTCCAGATCAGCTTGGGTGGCCTGTCAAGGCGGTGGCTCTTCTGCGCGACTTCTCGGTCGTAGAGAAGGCGCTTGGCGGAAATCCTTTTCCGATCGAGCGCCAAAAAGATCGACGGTCCCCCAAGCAGCCCGTATCTGCGCCTGATTGAACTGCGAAAAAATCAAAGGTTTCGCTCGACGTCCTCCCAAAACTGCATCTTCGTACTTCAAGATGGAGCGGTATCTCTTACCTCCCCTGAGGTCGACGTAGATCAAGGTGTAGATCGACACGTCAGTTCGATCCGTCGTCCACGAGCGCGGCCTCCCCCATTGCACCCATCGCCGTGCTTTCCATTCCATGGCAATCCTTCAGGTCGCGGAAATGCGTAAGGATCGTTTCCAACTGGGCGAAATTCGCCTCGCTGTAGCGGCCCATATTATGCGGGTGCCACCATAGATGGTAATGTCGCCCGGCCTTGGCAGCGCGCGTCATTTCCGATTTGATCGACCTCTGGTGCAGAACGTTGTATAATGCGGTCTTGGGGGACCAAGGGCGTAGGAAACGGCTCGCCGGGACGTTGGCACCGCCGCGAAATCGGGTTGCTTCGGCAAAATCGTTAGGCCCGTTGACGGGCAATGCACCATCGAGCAGGCGCAGTCCCCTTATCAAAAGGGTGTTCCGCGCCCCGGCGCGTGACCGGTAGATGTAGCCGTCCTGGTTGCCGCGAAACACATCGAGGCCCGCCTCGACGGCTGCATCAATATATTCTTCGCGCCACTGGTTCCGGCAGAAGACGATCGACCGCATGGCGCATCCCGCATCGGCGGCGATGTTTTTGTTCGCCTCTAAGTCGGCGCTGAATTGTGCAACCGTCTGTCCCGGCTCAAGGCAGAAATAATGCGAATAGGTGTGGCATGCGATTTCCTGAGACCCGCTAGCAATCACCCGGTCGAGAAGGCTGCGAGCGAAGAAATGCGGCGCCGTGCTCTCGTCCTGACCTGCCAGCGCCGCGACCTGTGGATAGGGATCGAGCGCAGTGTCGGAATAAGTCGGATGCTGTTCTGGGGCGAATTCGGCCATCTCCCGCTGGTTGCGGGCAAACAGCAGACCGACGGTGGCCCATGTCGCCTGAATGCCGAAAGTGTCGAACAGTTCGAGAAGACGCGGCACCGCGCTCCGCGCACCCATCACGGCGTCGCCGTAATCCGCCACACTGCGGTGGTCGCGCACGCCCCACATCAACTCGAAATCAAGCGAAATGATAAATTTCGAACTCATTCTGATTTGGGTTTTACTAGCAAGCGCGATGCGCGCGCCAGCCCCTTTCGCAAAAGGAACACGAATTCGGACGAGTAAGGCCGTGGATCGTCTTTTGCATGGACGGCTGAAATCTGTTTGGTTGCAGGCCCCACTGCGTCCAGATCCGGCGGCGGCAGGACAAAGCCGGACTGCCTGCGATAAAACGTCGCACTGGCTATGTCCTTTACCCAGTAACGCCAGCGAACCCCGTCTCGCTGCGGCGCTTCCGACAGCGAAGGCATTCCGGCCAGTGTTCGATAGGTCTCCAGCACGACCGGACGGCCCGCATCCTCGGATATCGAAAACCATAGCGATGGACGTACATTGATCTCAATGATCGACAATTCGCCGGTATCGGGGTGACGTTTGAATTCGGCGGCTGCCACGCCACGGTAATCGATCCCAAAAAGAAGGCGCTGCATGATCGCGGCGCTTTCCAGTTCGGGGCAACTTTGCACAAGCGAAGCCGAACCGAAGCCCGGCGGGTACTGGCGAAGCTTGCGTGCGGTGAACATCTGGCGCACCGTGCCATCGCCTTCAAACCATCCGCAGCACAGCGTGATGTTGGACTCCGGCCCCGGTACGATTTCCTGCACCAGCAAGGTCTGCGCGCCGGCCGGAATTTTCGGGATGGTGGCCTGCAGTTCGGCCGCGTTGCGAACGATCCAGCCCTTTTCTCCGCGCATTTCCCGTTTTACGAGATGGATTTCCGCCGGTTTGACGATCCACGGGAAGGGTATGGAGCCGACGCAAGCCGGCAAACCGTCCGCACTCGTTTCGCGCAGCACCGGATATTTCACGGAATGCTGTTCGCACAGCCGGTAGAAGCTGTCCTTCGCCATGATGGAAGCCGCCAGACCATCGCGATAGCTGTCCTGAAAAAGGAAACGATCTTCGAGGTCGGACAAGTGCCGCAAGACGAATTCGACATGCTGGTCCGAGGTCGGGATGATGACCGCGCGTGCAATGCCGCGTCCTTCGAAATCGCGCGACAGGCCATGCAGATGCGCGAGTAGGGCCGCGTCGTCGGCAGGCTGTGTAACGCTGGCGAGATAGCGCGACGTGCTGCCCGACTGGTTGGGTTCTGCCACGCCGTGAACTTCCACGCCCGTCCTCCCCAGAGCGCGGACCACGTGCAGCCCCGTCGGCGACAGGCCCAGCACGATGGCGGGCAATTCCGGCCTGATATCCGTCATGCCGGTTTCCGCCCCTTGGCCAGATCGTGCAGTACGGCAGCGATTTCTGCCGCCTTTTTGCGCACGGAAAACCGCTTCTCGATGTCTTCGCGCGCGGCGCTTGCCATTTTCACGCGAAGGTCCCGGTCGTCGATCAGCTTCTGCAGGTTGCTTGACCAGTCAGCATCCTCGTCGCATAAAAACCCGGTTTCCCCGTGCCGGATAAGCTCTAGATTATAGCCGATGGCCTGCACCACGGGGACCACGCCAGCCGCCATGTATGTGCGCGCCTTCCCGCCCGATTTCCCGCGAGACCATTGCTGCTTCGGCAGGGGCATCAGCCCGATATCGTAGCGCGCGAGCGCGGCTCGTTCCTTCTCGATCGACCAGTCGTGCGTTTCCCAGTCGATGCCGTCCTGCGAAAACTCGCCGCCCCCCATGATTTCCCAGCGCACATGGGGATTGGCCTTGGCTACCTGGCGCAAAACGCCCTCGATCTCGGCCATGTATTTCGCTGTGGAGGGCGATCCGAGCCAGCCGATCGTCAACGGTCGATTCTGCGCCAGCTTTTCATCGAGCGTCGCGAAACGAGAGACGTCTTCGGCAACTTCGACTGTTACTGCATGCCCTTTTTCGGCAATAGCGATATCGCGTAGCCAGTTGTTCCCGGCGACCGTGCAATCGACCAGCCGAAGGATCTTTCGCGTCTTGTCTGGGGATCGGAAGAAGGTGGCGATAGGATTGTAACGGCTGGGCTTCTTGATGAAGAGCGCGTCGTCGTAGTCGAAGGCAAGGGGCACTCCCAACCGCGCTAGTGCTCGCTCCACCACCGGCGGGCCAAAGGGGAACAGCTCGCGCTGCATGTACACGACCTGGAACTCGCGGAATTGCGCGAGCACGCGCAAACGGCGCAGACACGCCTTGGCCGTCAGCCAAATCTTTCGCCCCGTCGCCCCGGAGGACAGGGAAAGATGGTACATCTCGCTATCCATGAAGCTCTGCACCGTGCAATCGAAGCCCAGCTCTTTCAGATGGGGAATGTACTGATGCACGCGGTAGCGGCTTGATGCACCCTCCACCGGATATCGCGTCAGGAACAAGACTTTTAGCCGATCTAGCTTCGCCGCGCTCATTGCGATGCCAGCAGCTGATAGATGCGATCGTATTCCGCGACCCCGCCCGACAGCGAGAACAGCTGTTCAGCAGTTGAGCGGCATTTGGCAAGCATGGTGGGGTCGTTCGCGAGAGCTAGCAGGCGATCAATGGCCTCGTCGAGACTGTCCATCATGACGCGGCCGTCCGGATCGGTGGGCATCACCACGCCAGTCCCCGAACTGGTGAAATCCTCTTCGACGTCGCCGACTCCGCCATTTGCAAGGCAGGGTATCCCGCTGCCGAGAAATTCACCCATGCGGGTGGGGCAGCTTGCGCGCTTCGACCATGCGGGCATGATGAAGAATACCCCTGCATGCATGCGGGCAGCCATCGCGCCGACCTCGTCATAGGCGCAGGTGGTGATCTCGCAGCGGCTCATATCGGCGTCCGCCCGCTCCAGCGCCTGGTGTATGAGGTCGTGCCCACCCTTGTTCACCGCGAGGAAGCGCGCCTGCGGATCGCGCTGCTGCAGCCGCGCAACTGCCTGCGCCACCTGGTCGAACAGATACCATCCACCAACCGATCCGATATATCCGAGCGTGAATGGCCCGGTCTTCTCTCCGTCGGGCCGGAACAGGTCCAGGTTGGTGCAGGTCGGTATCACGCTGCTGGGAGGCGGATCGTTTGCGAGATAATCGAACTGCTCGAACTCGCGCACACCGGCCCGCGTGAGTGAAACGACATAATCCGCCTCTGTGAACAATGTCCGCTCTATCTTCTTGACTGATTTGTAGACCGCACCTTCGCGATCCCATCGACCCGTATCGGCGCGCTCGTCGGCCCAGAAACCGCGCATGTCGAAGATCAGCTTTGCGCCTGTCGCGCGTTTGACCCGCAAGCCGATCAGCGATCCGACATAGCTGCGGCAATGCACGATCCGGGCGTCGACGCTCCTGGCGAGGTCGATCGCCTGCGTGCTGCCCCAGAAAACGTCCCAGGCCGTGGCCGGCAATGGCGGCTTCCTGTGCCAAACCCTGCGGTGCCATTCGACACCGGCCTGCGCGCATATACGCTCCATGCGGGCGAGTGCAGCCGCATTGGAAGTGTTCTCCGACTTTTCGAAGGTGAGCAGCGTCATCCGATGCTTACTCGCCAGCGAAGCTACGTATTGCAGCACCTGGCTCTCGCCGAGGGGGTCGAGCAGGCCGGTATAGGAAATGTATAGGACGCTGGTCATGAAGCTTGTGAGCAAACCGCCGAGCATGGACGGGAGAAGAGGAAGCCTCTTAGTGCGTCCGCTGCCGAAAGCCACCCTCTAGACATGACAACTCGCCCGGGTTCAACCGGCTTTGGCTAAGGATCGGTAATCGCGAGCGAGACGCTCAGCCGCAGAATCCGCGCCGAAGCGCGCGAATGCCGATTGCCTGCCTCTGGTGCCCAAGGCCTCGCGCAAGGAACGATCGCTGGCAAGTTTGCCAAGCCCCGCTGCCAGCGCGGCCACGTCTCCCGAAAGGTACATCAGGCCATCGGAGCCGACCACTTGCGCCAACCCCCCGGCATCGCTGGCGATAATCGGTTTTCCCAAAGCCATCGCTTCGGCCGCCGCCAAGCCGAACCCTTCATGGTGCGAAGGAATGACCACTAGGTCGGCCGCGGCGATCTGCGAAAGGAAGCTCGTGTGGTCTACCTTACCACTGATTTCCAGAGGGATTTTGCGGCTCGCCGCTTGGGAACGCAAGTACGCCTCGAGCGGTCCACCCCCGATAAAACGCAGGACAAATCGTCCGATATTTACCTCGCTCAATGCTGCCAGCAAATCGGCATGCCCCTTCTCCTTTACCAGTCGCCCGGGGACGACGATCTGCAATGCGTCGTCGCTACGCTTTAAAGGCTCGGTGCTTTGGATGGCCGCCAGGTCGATGCCATTGGGAAGCGTTTCCACACGATCCAGCCCTAGAGCCTGCGCATAATGCTGTGCCACCGCATCCGAAACGCCGTAGAACCGCGCGCCGCCCCGCCTCAGCAATCTCGAGCGCAAATGCTTGCGCAAGGCTAGTTTCCAGCTGCGCCGATTGGCCCCGGCATAAGCGAGATTGTGGAACGTCTCGACCATGGGCACTCCCCCGCGCCAAGCGTTGTACGCCGCGTAAATGCTTGGAAAATAAAGGTGCGCATGAATTAGCGCGATGCCTTGTTTGTCGGAGATCGACGACAGCATTCGATGCGCGGCAGGCAGGTTCCACCGCCCGACGGCGGGAGTCTGAATCACGCGGATGCCGCGCTTCTCAAGCTCGGGCTGGAGGTCGAACGGGCCATTCAGCACACCGACCACCGGCTCGACACCATGCTCTGCAAGCGCGGGCATCAGGGTAACGAGCAATTGCTCGGCCCCGCCCCTACCCAGCGTTTCGATCAGGTGGAGGACCCGCATTCCGCTCTCAGGCGCGATTCTTGCCGATAGGACGTGCGGGCACACCGCCCACGATTGTGCTCGACGCGACATCGCTGGTGACCACGGCGCCCGCCGCCACGACGACATCGTTGCCGATAGTCACGCCGCGCGTGATAGTCGCCTTCGCGCCAATCCAAACATTGTTGCCGATGATGATTTGGCCGGTTTTGAAACCATTGACTGCGGTCGGCTTCGTGCCGCCAAAGCGGTGGTCCTGATCACGGATCGTCACGTATTCTGCAATTAGCGCATCGTCGCCGATCGTGACCGCTTCCCGGCTTACGATCACGCTGCCACGGCCGACAAAAGCGCGTTTCCCCAGCGCCAGCCGCCCGTTCTTAGCGGTCAGCTCGCAATTGGGATCGATCGCGCTATGCTCCCCCAATTTCAGCACGCCGCCATCGCTGGTACGCAGGCGGCTGCCCGGCCCGATGGAAATTCCTTCGCCAAAGGAAACATTGGGGAATGCAGCGCGGATAAAGAACACCCGCCACGTATTGCCGCCAGAAGAAAATGCCTTGCGCAGCCCCCTGAGAATAGCGGCCATCATGCCCTCGCGTGCGATGTCTGGTGCGCTAGCAAGGGTGCCAGGGCCTTCTGTCGCGAGCGCGGCACAATCAGCACGTTATAGCTGTTGCGCTCCGCATCGATCCGTTCGAGCGGTGCAAGACGGTAGTCACTATGTTGCACTATTCCAAACAGGCAAGTGGGGTTCTCGACGCGGTAGAGAACGTAGTCGAACGGAATTAGCGCTGCATAGCCGCCCTTCGCTTCGAACTGTTTCTGAGAACTCTTGGTAATCTCCATCATGATAACCGGCTTCGTCCGTTTCAGCGTGTTGGCCAATCCTGCCAGCGCCGAAGCCTCGAACCCCTCGATGTCGATTTTCATGAAATCGATACGGTTGCACCTATCTGCCAGGTAATCATCGGCGCGCACGACCTTTAGCGTGGCAACCATGCCGCCCTCGTTGTGGTCCGCCAGGAATGAGCCGGTGCCCTGGTTGCGCGATTCAGTATCGAGGTGATAGGCCATCTGGCTGTCCGCCTCGCCCAGCCCGACCTGGTGCACCGTGACACGTTCGTGCCCGTTGAGCGCCAGCTGCCTCTCGATCCGCTCGCAAAGAGGGCCGTACGGTTCGAAGCTGTGCACTTCAGCGGCATGCCGGGCCATTACCAAAGTATGCCCCCCCAAATTGGCGCCGACATCCAGCGCGACCGGGCAATCCATCGCGCTCAGCACATCGCGGATCAAAGCGAGTTCCTTCAGCTCGTAACCGCCGAAGAAGTAGACATGCCATTCCTGCATGTTGGCGATGTCACCGCGATACATTCCGCCACGAAAGCTCGTTTCGAAACCGGCTGGCTCGACCTCGTCGGGCGGTGCAAGAAACTTCACCAACCGCCGGCGTACCCCCAGCCTCAACCATTCGGCCCGTCCCAGAAATTTTGCGACCCGATAAATGAATTTCATGACGACATAGTCCGGCTTACAACCTTGCTCGAAGGGTACTTGATGGTGACGAATGTGAGGTCATCGGTTTTTTAGTCGCCGGAGGGCCTTTTCGCGAAGGGCGGCAAATTCCGACAGGTTCCAGCTCAGCACGAGCCAAGCAATCCCGACAGCCAAAGCAAGAACCAGCTTCAAGGGAAGCGAGGCTCCGAGAAATTGCGCAAGAGCAATCGGAGCGACGGCGAGCACTGCGAGTGCGAAAGGCCACGCACCTGTTCGGTTAAGCCTGATCCCGAGCAATTTGCGGCAGACACCGAGCACGAGTACGAAGTCCAATGCCCTCATCGCGATATACGCGATGGCCACTCCAACAAGGCCCCAGCCCGGTAAAAGTATCCAGGACACAGTGATGAAACCGGCCGTGTAAAGAAGGAAGAGTCCGGTATAATGCACAAGCTTTTCCTGTGCGAGGAGAGTCAATCCCATTGCCTCGCTCGTCACCCGAAACAGATCGCCCAGGAGCAGCCCCGCCATCACCAGAACGGCGGGCAGGAATTCCTCGCTGAACAGGAGCGGGATTACGATGTCTCCCAGCGCGATCAGCCCGATCATCACAGGCGGGAGGACGGCCATATAGAGCGCGACGGCGCGATTTGCCTCCTGCTCGAGATCTTCGCGATTCTCAAGTCCGACGAGAGTGGGAAAGTAGTAACTGCCTGCGGTCGCGCCCAAAGCGCCCAAATAGACCGTGGCGACCTTGAAGGCGACGGCGAATATGCCGGCGTGGGCGAGGTCGTAATTGGATATGATCATGCGCCCGATCACAATGGCCGTTCCCGAAGCGGCGGAAGCCATGATGAGTAGGTTTATGCCGTAGCCGAAGTTCGACCCGATCTCGGACCAGGCAAATCGGCGCGGATCAGGCAACGCCAGTCCCCATCCGCCGGAGCGGACGGCGAACAGTCCCATGCCCAGCAGGAGCAGGGCGTGCATTCCGACGAATGCGGCGATCGCGCCCCAGATGCCGAACTGCCATGCGCCGATGGCGAAAATGCCGACACTCGATAAATCCGCGAAGATCTGGGCGCGGGAGATGGCTTTGAGGTCGCGCGTGGCATTGAGATAGGCCCGGAAGATGCGCTGCTGGACAGCGATAGGAACGGCCAGGATCACCAGCGCCACCAAATGTGCCCTTCGGCCGTCGTCAGTGAACAGAAGGTCCGAAATGGTAGCGGAGGCCAATAGGCCCGCCGCGGCGATGACCAGTGAAGCTGCGCCCAAGAACAATGCGACGCTGTTCATCTGAGCGCGGGCTTCCCGGTTTCCCCCTTCCTTCACGGCCAGCGTGATGCGTCGTATCATCCCGTTGAAGAAGCCGAAACCTGAGAATATAAGAAGAAGCCCGAAAAAGGTCGTCAGCTGGTTGAGCACCCCGACGCCCGCTGCCCCGAGAAGGACCGCACCGAGCTTGCCTTTGCCTACCTGTGTCATGGTGCCGATGACGGAAACGGCGCCGAGGATGGCGAAAGCGCGCGCTAATCCTGCCATTGACGAACATCTCCGATGACCAACGAAGGGCAGCCAGCCAGCAAAAGGATCCATGCTGCGTCCGACCCAGGATTACAACGAGTGCCCGACAAGCCCAATCGAGAGCCGGTATATTCACGCTGATACAATCGGCAGGCCGGACGCCGAGTCAGTTTGTGGCAGAACCCAGTCCAGCCTGAAAAGCGGTGCGCTCCCCTCATATTTCAGAACGTAGAAATTCGGTGACATACGTGTCGCTTACTCGCGCGGTAATGTGCAAGCCGTCTGAAAATATTGGGTCATCGCGAATCTGCGCTTTGCAGGCTTTTTCGTCACAAAAAAGGCGGGAAAGATCGACGAAACGGATTGTGTTATCACGATATCTCTCTTTCAACCCTTCGATCGGCTCGTCGGGAATGCGTAGCACCGGCCCGGCAAGGCCGAACGCTTCGGAACGCGCGAGACCGATCGGTACACTATCCAAGTTGCGGGAGAGTGGCAAACCGTGCACGACGGTGACGCGTTTTCCAGCTGCGTGGAAGAATTCAATTGTGCGGGCAAGGTCTTCGGATGTGATCTCACCGTAATTCGAATTGGCCAGAAACACTTCGTCGATATTGCGGTCCCCGGCCAGCTTCCGGAATCCATCCGTGTTGCGATCAAGGCACCGATCGGCGAAGATCGCGGACCTACCCTCGGGCCGGTACCCCAACAGAGAGGGGCAGGCGTTCTGATGAAGTAGCAGGCCGGTTTGTCCGCGCTCGGCCCACACCGTGTCGAAGGCCCGAGATAGGGCTCCGGCATGTGAATCGCCGATCAACGCCTTGGTGTAGCGGCCTTCCTTACCCAATTGGCATTCTTGCATTCCGAACCGGCAATTGCCGGGCACCTTGATGAGGTCGTTCGCGGCCGCGGCATATCTGACGACGCTATCCGCAAAGCGCACCGGCAGGCCGGCGGTAACGAGGCCGACCGCCGCGACCGATACCATGGCCGTCGCGCCTGCAGCCAGGCTCAAGACGATCTTTTTTAGGCTCGTCTTCGAAGAACGGGTCGGCAGCTCCACGAATTTCCAGGTCAGGGCCGCTAGGACGTATGACAAGGCGATGACCGCTGCGCTATACTGCCAGCCGTCATTATCGGGGAAGAGAAACCGCCAGAACACGATGACCGGCCAGTGCCAGAGGTATAGCGAATAGGATATTAGCCCGATGTGCAGCACAGGTCTTGAAGATAAGGCCATGCTGATCGCCGGCACATTGTCGCGACCGGCGATAATGACCATTGCTGTCCCAATGCAGGGCAAGAGAGCAACCGCTCCTGGGAAAGCCATGCTTTCGTCGATGAGAAACAGCGAAAGGCCGATGAGGAGCAAGCCGCTCGCGGCCCATAGCGTCGGAGGTAAAAGGTCGAGAAACCGGTTCCGGCTTAGCACGAGCTGCGCAACGATGGTTCCCGTCACCAGCTCCCACATCCTAGTCGGCAACAGGTAGAAGGACGCACCGGGCCGGAGACCGCTCTGCCAAATCGACAATGCCAGCGAAGTCGCCGCTATGAGCCAAATAACGGTCGTCAGCTGTCGCATCCGCCGAGCGAAGATCAGGATCAACAGGGGAACGATGATGTAAAACTGTTCCTCGACGGCCAAGGACCACGTGTGCAGCAGCGGAACGGTAGAGGATTGCGCCGCGAAATACCCGGACTGTGTCCAGAAGTAGATGTTCGAGACGAAGCTCAGCGAAGCCAGAAGGCTTTCGAGGTAGGAGGTAAATTGAAATGGGAAAATCAGTAGCAGAGAAACGAGCGTCGTCGTCACCAAGACAGTAAGTAGAGATGGGCCGATGCGCCGCAATCGTCTTTGATAGAACTTTAGGATGCTGACGGAGCCGGTGTCTTTTGCTTCCTCGATAAGATGCTTGGATATCAGATACCCGGAAATCACGAAGAATATATCGACACCGACAAAGCCGCCGGAGACGGTTGATAAGCCCGCATGGAACAGGACCACCGACACGACCGCGACGGCGCGTAGCATATCGATGTCCGCCCGGTAACGGTGGTCTTTTTCGATAAAGGCAGGCTTGTTCATCGCCGACAGCCATTCGATGCCAGAACCATGCGGACCAATCCGGACGAGAAATTATCCAGCTCGCGCCAGATCATCGGGACGACCACTAGGCCTTGGTACGAACGGTTCAAGTAGAACCTGCGCTGCGCCACGCCAGCTGGCGAAACCTTTGAGAATGAGAACATTTTTTTGAGCGAACATGTAAAAATGTTAGCGAAAATGTCACAAGATCAAAGCCTGAGATCGCTTTGCTCTTTTTCAAAAACGCTTTTCAGATCACAAAAAACGTGTTCGGCCCGCCCGTAGGTACGCAAACTCTCTGCTCCTTTTTTGCGATAAGTATCATGGGCGACCGCCAAGACGACCCCATCATAGGTATCTCGGTTTGGCTCAGCAACTAGCGTCAGATCGTACTCGCACTGCGCTTCTACTGGATCAACCAATGGATCGTGCAGGTCGACTTGCACTCCATATTCTCGCAACTCTCTAACAATGTCGACTACGCGGGTGTTGCGTACATCAGGACAATCTTCCTTGAAGGTCAGCCCAAGGATTAGGACCTTCGATCCCTCCACGTGAATGCGACGCTTCAACATCGCCTTGATCATCTGGCTCGCCGCATAAGCGCCCATTCCGTCATTGATCCTTCGGCCGGCCAAGATGATTTGCGGGTGGTAGCCTATGGCTTCAGCCTTATGGGTGAGATAGTAGGGGTCGACTCCAATGCAGTGCCCACCAACTAATCCGGGCCGGAACGGCAAAAAGTTCCACTTGGTACCTGCGGCCTCCAATACAGCCTCAGTGTCTATACCCATCTTGTTGAAGATGATCGCTAACTCGTTGATGAGCGCGATGTTCAAATCGCGCTGAGTATTCTCAATGACCTTCGCAGCCTCGGCGACGCGGATGCTTTCAGCCTTGAACGTGCCGGCAGTAATTATGCTGGCGTAGAGTCGATCCACCTTTTCTGCCACGTCGGGCGTGGATCCGGAAGTCACCTTACGAATATTGGGCAGGCGGTGGGTCTTGTCTCCGGGATTGATCCGCTCGGGTGAGTAACCCGCAAAGAAGTCCACGTTGAAGGTAAGGCCAGACACGCGTTCGAGAATGGGTACGCAGTCTTCCTCAGTCGCACCTGGATAAACTGTGCTTTCATAAATCACGATATCGCCGCGCTTCAAAACACGTCCGACGGCCTCTGATGCTTTCAAAAGCGGGCTCAAATCGGGCTTCTTGTGAGCGTCAATAGGCGTGGGGACCGTTATAATAAAAATTGATGCGGCAGCCAAATCGGCGGGATCCATGGTGAAAGTGAGATGATTCGCGCTTTTCAATTCATCTTTTGTCACCTCGCGCGTGGCATCATGGCCTTTACGCAGTGCGTCAATTCTGGCGGCGTTTACATCGAAGCCAACGACAGGCCGCTTTTTGCCGAACTCGAGCGCAAGAGGCAGGCCCACATAGCCCAGACCGATGACGGCGATGGTTTCCAACTCAGAAGTCATTTTCCTGCATATTCCCTGTACCACTCGACAAAACTAGCGATTCCGTCTCGGAAGTCGGTCTGCGGCTGATAGCCCGTCAGCTTTTTCAGCAACTCAGCGTCGGCCCACGTCGCGGGCACGTCGCCTGTCTGCATTCCCATGTAATTTCGCTCGGCCTTTCGACCGAGGCAGCCCTCGATTGCATCGACGAAGTCGAGAAGACGAACCTTGTCCGAGTTCCCGATGTTGACCACGCGGTAAGGCGCTACCGGCGACAGGCTGTCTCCCTCGGCAACCTCACCGTCCTCCGGACGAGCAGGAGCAACGTCAATTAACAAACGGATCGCACGTACGAGGTCGTCCACGTAGGTGAAATCACGATACATTTCCCCGTGATTGTAGATATCGATTGGGCGGCCATCGAGAATGGCATCTACGAACTTGTAAAGCGCGAGATCAGGCCTGCCCCATGGACCATAAACCGTGAAGAAGCGAAACATCGTCGTCGGGAGATCCCAAAGATGGGCATAGGCGTGCGCCATGCTTTCATTGGCCTTCTTTGTGGCCGCGTAAATCGTGAGTTGCGTGTCGGCTTTCTCGGTTTCGATGAAGGGCATTTCTTCGTTGGCGCCGTAAACCGATGAGGTCGACGCCATCAGGAGGTGTTCGACCTCCAGCCGACGAGCCGCCTCCATCACATTGAAGGTACCGATCACATTGGCGTCGAGGTATGCCCTCGGGTTCTCGAGGCTGTACCGTACGCCCGCCTGGGCTGCGAGATGCACGATCACATCGGGGGCAAAGTCATCGACCACTCGGTCGAGCAGTTCCTGGTCCTCGAGCATCCCCTCGGTCGCAGCGAAGTTCGCATTTTGCAGCAACATCTGGTGGCGACGGCGCTTAAGATTGACGTCGTAATAGTCGGTCATGCCGTCGTAGCCGTGAACGACGAACCCCTCGACAAGGAGAAGCTTGGCAAGATGGAATCCGATGAACCCCGCGGTTCCTGTAATGAATATTCTTTTCACGTCTTTTTATCCAATTTAGCTGGCGGCGAGTGCAGGTGTTTCCTTCGCATGCTTCAGAAGCTCGTGTGTTGCGTCGCGGTAAGCTTCGACGACGAAACGTTGGTCGTACTCGCGCTCCATTTTCACCCTGCCCGCCTCGCCCATTTGTCTTTGAGCGGTCGCCGCGAGCTGAAGGAATTTGAGGCACGCTTCGGCAAGGCTCGTGGCGCTGCGGACCTGGCAGGAAAACCCGGTAACTCCATTTTCGACTACTGCCCGACATCCTGGAACGTCGGTGGTGATAACCGGTCGGGCCATTGCCGCCGCCTCAATTAAGGTTCGTGGAGCGCCTTCGCGGTAGGACGGCAGAACCACGCAATGGGCGGCGCTGACTTCCACGCGGACATCATCGGACGTTCCGAGATATTCGATCAGACCCTCGTCTTCCCATGCAGCGACAGTGTCGCGCCCTATGGCCGTACGATTGGCGGCATCGGTAGCGCCCAACAGTTGAAAACGTGCCTGGGGCATCACCGCTTTTACCGTGCGCGCCGCTTTGACGTATTCGAAGACACCCTTGTCCCGCAGAAGCCGCGCAATCATGAGAAAGACGGGATCAGAATCTCGCGCAGGGAGGGGAGCCGCCTCGAAGCGTTCGAGATCGATCCCGGATCCAGGCAACAGCCGGCATTGGGAAGTTCGTAGGATCCGTCGATCTACAAAGAAATTGCGGTCATCCTCGTTCTGAAAGAAGACCACGGGCAAGCCCCTAAAAGCCTGACGATAGAGCATCATCGCAACGTTTTCGAGAAGTCCTCCAGACAAAAATGCCGTGCCGAGGCCCGTCACGTTCGGCAAGAACGGAATGCCCAAGGACTTCGCAGCCAAGGCGCCGGAAAGGTTGTTCTTGATCGTGAAACTCAGGATGACATCGGGTCCGACTTCCTGAAAGACTGCACGCATCTGCCGAAAGAGCAGAACACCTTCCAACGGATTCAAGCCCTTCGCACTCATCGAAAGAGGAATGTGCGTACAACCCAGTCCCTCGAGGCGTGGAACACTTTCATCGTGCGGGGTCAATATAATGACCTCATGGCCGCTGGCTATGAGGTCGTTGACCAAAGGCCGCCGGAAATTCCAGATGTTCCAGGCGGAATTGACCGTAAGAATGAATTTCATTGGAACTATTAGAGCGGATTTACGCCTGATGGCGCGGAGACCGAGTGCCTATTCAACTGTTACCGATTTCGCGAGATTGCGTGGCTGGTCGACATCGGTGCCCTTAGCCAACGCCGCGTGATAGGCGAGCAGTTGAGCAACGACAGCATGGAGGAAGGGCGCCACCACCGCGCCGGAGGGCGGAAGGACCACGTCTGCTGCTGCCGCTTTACCGACGTGCCAAACGCGGGCGCCGCGAGCATTGACCTCCGCGGCATTCGAAAGCGTCTTCTCCTGCAGAGCACCTTCGTTGTCGAAGACGATGACCGGTAACTCGCGGTCTACAAGTGCGATAGGCCCATGTTTCAGCTCACCAGCGGCATAGCCTTCTGCATGGATGTAGCTGATCTCCTTGAGCTTCAGCGCGGCCTCAAGTGCGATAGGGTAGTGGATACCCCTCCCCAGGAAGATTGCGTCCTTGGCCGGTGCAATTTCATGCGCGAGCAATTCGACCCTCTGCTCGAGCGCGATCGTCTCGCTCACCACCCGCGGAAGAGTGACGAGATCGCGTATGAGATTGCACGCCTCTTCTTCGCGGAGAGCCCCAGTCTCCCTTCCTGCCTTCAGCGTCAAAGCGAGAAGCGCCAACATCTGGCCCGTAAATGCCTTGGTCGAGGCCACCCCAATCTCGGGCCCTGCCTCGATATCCAGCACATACTCGGCCTCCCGTGCTATCGAGCTCGTCGGGACGTTCACGACCGCGAGCCGGCCAGCAACGCTGCCCTTCACGTCCTTGAGCGCAGCAAGCGTATCGGCGGTCTCGCCCGACTGGCTCACCGCAATGACCAGTTCGCGCTTGGAGTGGATGCGCCGGCGGTAGCGGTACTCGCTGGCTATATCGATCTCGGCGGAGATACCGGCGATCTCTTCGAACCAGTACTTCGCGACGTGGCAGGCGTAATGCGCGGTGCCGCAGGCGAACAGCGTCACCTTGTCGATCGCTTTGAAGTCGAGATCGGGCAGGAACGGCTTGAGCGTGAACTCATGCGTATCGATCAGACTCGGCAGTAGCTGCGCCAGCGTCTGCGGCTGGTCATGGATCTCCTTGAGCATGTAATGCCTAAAGGGACCCTTCTCGGCCGAGGCGATGGACGTAGGTACCGTGACAACGTCGCGAACGACCTCGCTGCCCGCGGCATCGCGGATCACCACGCGGTCCGCGCGGACCACCGCCCAGTCGCCGTCCTCGAGATAGGAGACGCGGTCGGTGAATGGGGCGAGCGCGAGCGCATCAGAGCCGATGAACATTTCCGAGGTGCCATCCTCGGCAAGCTCGCCATAGCCGATCGCGAGCGGGCTGCCATGGCGCGCGGCAAACATCACGTCGCGCCGGCCAGCGAAGATTACCGCGAGCGCGTAGCTGCCATGGATCAGTCCGAGCAGGCGCTCGAACGCTGCCTCGAGGCTGTCGGCTGCCCCGAGCAACCGCTCGAGCAGCTGCGCGGCGACCTCGGTGTCGGTGTCCGAGGAGAAAACCACGCCCTCGGCCTCGAGTTCGGCGCGAAGCTCAGCGTAGTTCTCGATGATGCCGTTGTGGACCAGCGTGACGTTCGCGGTGCTGTGAGGATGCGCATTGAGCTCGGTCGCCGCGCCATGCGTCGCCCAGCGCGTGTGCCCGATACCCAAGAGGCCTGAGAGCGGCGCTGATTCCAGCGCGCTGCGCAGGTTCTGGAGCTTGCCGACGCTGCGGCGGATCGCGATCGTACCGTGCTCGTCCATAAGCGCGACACCCGCGCTGTCATAGCCGCGGTACTCGAGCCGCGAGAGGCCTTCAACGACGCGCTCGGTGACGTCGCTGCGCCCCAGTATTCCAACAATTCCGCACATATTTTCTAGGTTCTCATGTCTTGGCTTTAAGAGCGCAGGCGCCGCCGCCCGGATGCCTCCGGCAAGGGCAATGCCCGCGTATAAGAATTCAGTTCGAGATGCCTGCTGCCCGACCCCACGCGCGATAACGCCGACTATATAACACCGACTATATTGCGTGGCCTATCGCCTGCGGCTGCTTGAGGCCGGATTGCGCTCATGTAGCCGAAGGCGTTAGCGCAGATAAAAGATCGTTTTAGTTGCCCTATCGCTGCGCTGCATGAGGCCGAGCCGCGCACGAGCAACGATGTGATAGCGTACACAAAACACGTCAAGCAGCGGAAGCGAGAGCGCGCAGAAAACGCTCATTTAGCGAAACGGTAGCGGGCATGATCCTCCTCAACCCCGGCGCGCGAGGTCGCGCTCGATCAGGTCGATGTGGAGCCGGAGCCACTCGTGCTCGGCGCGCTTGCGCCTCAAGTGAACCGGCGCGGTCTGCGCGCGGTGGCTGAGGCCGCCAGGTGTTACGACGTATTTCCGGCGGCGCGGGCTGGGGAGTGGCTCGAGCGCGAGCCAGCCTTTCTGCACCAGTTGCTTGAGGCAGGCGTTGACCCGGCCGAGGCTGATGCCGGAACGGCGGGCCAGCGCGCGCTGGGTCAGACCTGGCTCGAGCTCGAGCAGGTAGAGCAACTCGCATTCGAGCGCGGCGCGCTCATGGAGAATGGTATTAGGATCAGGTGGAATGTTGACTGGCATGGCTACCGCACCGGACGGGAAGCGCGTTCCTGGCCGAAAACCTGTCTTGAATGCGGGATGCGACCCCCAATGTTCAAGCGTGAACGCAAATGGTTAACGAGGTGAACCCGGCTGGTCAAGCCCACACTGGAGGCAGGTGAAAAGGAAAGTCAAGCTGCCACCAGGCGGGCGCGGGGAAGGGTGACGCGGGTCTCGCCCGAGAGCATCTGCAGGAGTACGATGACGCGGTCCTGCGCACTGCTCGAGGCCAGAGTGCCGCAAATATCGTCGAAGGGGCCGCCAATGACGCGGACGTTGTCACCCGGAGCAAGTTTTTCTTCGAAGCTGACGTTGCCGGTGCCGCCGGCGAGGTGCTGGAGCCGCTCGACAAATCCCGCGGGAACGGGGGCAGGGCAATCGCCGAAGGTGACCAGGCGAGCCACGCCGATAGTGGAGTTGATCGAGCGCCAGCGGCGATCTTGCTCGCCGCGCACGAAGACATAGCCGGGGAAAAGCGGCTCGGTCACGCGCACGTTCTGGCCGCGGCGCAGGCGCCAGCGTTCGACCTTTGGGCAGTGGGTGACAAAACCCTGCCGCTCGAGATGCGTAAGCGCGAGCGCCTCGCGGCGCGGCTTGACCTGGGCGGCGTACCAGGGCGCGGTGGCAGCGGCGGTCATCGTGCGTCCCCCGCGAGAAATTTGGCGACGCACCCGAAATAGGGTGCCCGGAAGTGCGTCGCCGCGCGTGGACAATCGAGATGCGACCCGAACGAACTCCGCGCGCTAAAGTGGAAATGCCGGAGCCGGGAAAAGACCATTGCATGCATCATCATTTACTTTGCTCCGAAGCCGGAGACGACGACCCTCAAAGTGCGCAAGGCGATGATGATATCAATCCAGTAGGAGAGGTTCTTGACGTAGTAGAAGTCGAACTGGAGCTTGGCGGTGACCTCGTCGAGAGAGGCAACATGGCCCTGGTTGACCTGCGCCCAGCCGGTGATCCCGGGACGGACGATGTGGCGGTAGCGATAGAAGGGGATCTCCTGCTCATACCAGGTCGAGAGGCTGACCGCCTCCGGCCGCGGGCCGATCCAGCTCATCTCGCCGCGCCAGATGTTGATGATCTGGGGCAGTTCGTCGAGCCGGGTCCGGCGCAGGAAACCACCGACGCGGGTGATCCGCTGGTCGTCGCTCAGCGTCACCGAGCGGGCGCGGTCCTCGCCGTCATTGGTCTCGGACATGGTGCGGAACTTGATGACGTCGAAGACCTTTCCGCGGAAACCCATGCGTCGTTGGCGGAAAAAGATCGCACCCGGACCGTCGAGCCTGATGAGGAGGGCGGTCAGCGCCATCAGCGGCACGACAATCGGGAGAACGAGCAGGCAGGTGCACAGATCGACCAGTCGCTTGAACTTCTGGTAAGCCAAGCTCGGCACCAGTGCACCGAAGCTGTTTTCCGACAGGTGATCGATACGGACCCGACCGGTCTGGGCTTCCCACACCTGCTTGTAGTGATAGACCGGCCAGCCGGCGATCGCGGCCTCGGCAATCAGCCGCTCCCACTCAGGCGGATGGTCAGCGCGCAGGTCGGCGATGAGCGCGCCGGGCAAGTAGTTGACCAGCCGCGGCCGAGTGAGAGGGACTACCGGCAATTTGTCGAGCGCCCGGATCGCATCGCTGCGCCCCCCGGGAACGAGGTAGTAGACCATTTCGCCAATGCGGATGCGCAAGGATTCGAAAGCATAGCGCGCGACCAGCGTGGCGACGAAGCAGCCGATCAAGACCTTGTTCGAGTACTCCAGCCGCAACAGGACTACGAGCAGGAGGAATGCGCCATAGCAGGAAGCAAGGACCGGCAGGATCGAGCGTGCCAGTGCGGTGCCGGGATAGAGCCGGAAGCGGCGCAGAACCATGATCGTGACGAGCGCCGAAGACCCTGCACCGACGAGTGAATTGAGATCACCGCGCGTGAGAATGCCGGTCAGCGAGGGGGCGTAGAGCCGCAGACTGTCGGCCAGCAGCGGGAGCCGGGGCGCGATGAGGATCGCCGCCGGTAGGAGGACGCCGACGACGCATACCAACAAAATTTCAAATCGAAGCGAGTGAACAAAGCTCCGGCCAACCAATATGGTCGGCATTCTTTCGAGTAACATGTATCTCTCTTCTTACAGGGAATACACACCCCCGCCCCCTGAACCGCGCAGCCCAACCGGCTGCCCCCTGCGGCCCCTATCGCGTCATCGCTTTGATATGGTGACCAAATTAAATTGGCCAAGCATTGACTGGAGGCGGACTACAGAAGCCTTGCGCGTGTGGATTGTATGAAATCGACATTTCAACTGAAAAGATTCGTCGAGTCGCAGTGAAGCCTAAGCGGCTGTGGCGGAGAGCACAAGGCTTTGTTTTCTTGGTAATATTGGACAATTGCGGCGGCGGGTCCATTGTGGGCACGAGCCGGGTACGTAGTTTCACATACGTAATTATAACTATCCGCGGGAAGTTGTTCACGATTGAACATGCCTATTACTTTAATGAGCCTTTGACAGGGGGTGTTGAAGCTCGTTATGCGGCTCGCGGAGTGGGCTTTGGCCACGGCGCCCGCACGAGCCATTCTGGCTAAGAACGCATTAAGCCACGGAGAACCCTTGAAACGCGCCGCGATCACGATTTGGACTGACCGCTGGAAACGCCATGCCTTCACCGGGGTGGCGATTTTTCTCGCGTTCGTGTTCCTGACGGGCGGCGGATCGCGCGAGGACATCGCCAGCTTGTGGATTTTGCGCAGCGTTGCGGCTCTCGCGGTGGCCTGGTCGGTGATGGTCATCAAGCGCGATGAAGTTGGGCGAATCATAATGCCGCTCAGCTTGCTCGGTGCGCTGGCAGCGATGGCCCTGGTGCAGCTGGTTCCGCTGCCCCCGGAGGCCTGGCAGGCGCTCGGGGAACGCGAAATGATCGAACGCGCCGATACGCTTGTTGGGATGGCACCTTGGCGGCCGATCTCGCTGGCACCGTCTGCGACCGTGAATTTTCTCGCTTCGTTGATTGTCCCGCTGGCAGCGCTACTTCTCTACGCGCAGGTGCGGCACCCTGACCGAGTCCTCTACGCGTTCGTGGCGATCGGCGTTGCCAGCGCGTTCATTGGCATCATGCAGCTCTTTGCCGATCCGCGCAGCGGGCTGTTCCTGTACGAGATTACCAGTCGCGGTCATCCAGTAGGGCTGTTTGCCAATCGCAATCACCAAGCGGTATTCCTGTCGGCCTGCGTGCTTATCAGCCTCTACCTCGCCCAGAACGCCCGGGAACCTGGGCAAAGTGGGGCTCGGTGGGCGTTGACAGGGAGCGCGCTGTTCCTCGGTTCAGCGGTCATCACCAATGCCTCGCGGGCTGGATTGACGGCCCTGCTCGCGGTCGTCGTACTGAGCACCGGTTTCTTGATTGCAGAGCGCGTTTCTCTCAAGCAATCTGGGCCCAAAAGATTCGTGGTTCCGGCCGCACTTGCATCTGTCGGGGTGGGGATCCTTGCGATGTTTGCCGCCGCAAACCGCAGCCCGTCGCTGTCTCGCATTCTCGAAAATACGGTTCTTGAAGACCTGAGGGCGAAGCTGTTGCCGCTGCTCGACGACATGGTCCTCGATTTCCTTCCGTGGGGCACTGGGATGGGAGCCTTCGAGCATGCCTATCGAATGCGCGAACCCGTCGAACTGCTCTTCCCGGCCTATGTCAACGAGGCTCACAACGACTGGTTGCAGTTCCCAATCGAAGGGGGCGTTGCTGCCCTGCTCATCATGGCTGGCGTGACCGCGTTTGCCGCGTGGCGCGCGGCGCAGCTTCTGGCGAGACCTGCGCGTGGAAACCCGGCCTCGCGCGAGAGCTGGCTCGGCCTTGGGCTGCTTGCAGTCCTCGCAATGGCAAGCATTGTCGACTATCCGCTGCGCGTTCCCTCGATCATGGCGTTGGCGATCATCGCGCTTGCCATGTTTGCCGGTCCTGCCGTAAGATCGGTCCGGTCGGAAACGACATTTCAACTAACACAACAACGAGGCAACGAGAAGCCGGGCGCGAAGCCTGAGCCTATCGGTTGACATATTCCATGAACATATTGCGCTGCGCGTTGCTTGCCTTGTCGGTTGCATCCCTATCATCATGTGCCTCGCCTGACCCGATCGGATCGGCGCCGGGTGTCGAAGTTGCGAAGCTTGCTGCGCTTCCTGCACCGCACGTCAACGAGGGGGCCATTGTCCGACCGCACGACAGCCTGCAGATTACCGTACTCGGGTTCGAGGATCTCAGACGCGAGCTGACGGTCGATGCCTCCGGCAACTTCCAGTTTCCGCTTATAGGAATGGTCGATGCCGATGGACGCGGGCCGCGCGAGATCAGCGCGGATATCTCGAGGCGGTTGCGCGGTGATTACGTCGTCAATCCAGAAGTTATCGTAGATATTCTCGAGCAACCGGGGCGGGTTTTTACGGTTGGCGGCCAGGTGAAGAAAACCGGGCGCTACCCGATCCTTGGCACGATGAGCTTGCTCGAAGCGGTGGCCACGGGCGGTGGAACCACCGACACTGCCAAACTCAGCGAAGTCCTGGTCTTCCGCACGGTCGAGGGACAGCGATACATCGGGCTATACGACCTCAAGGCGATCCAGCGGGGCAATTACGCCGACCCGGTCATCTATCCTGGAGACGTCATCCAGGTCGGCGATTCGCCTTCGCTTCGCCGGCTGCAGACGATCACAGCCTTTGCTCCCCTTATATTCACGCCGCTTATCCTGATTGAGCGCACATTGGGGAGCAAATGATCATGGAGCGGGAAACCGGAAGAAGGCCGATCGAGACCGCGCAGTCCGACGAATTCTATCATGTCGAAGAGCCGAACCTGCGCGAGTTGGCCGTGCCGGCGGCCGAGAAGCTGTGGCAGATCGTCAAAAACAACAAGCTGTTGATTGCCGGCATCGTGGCCGCGAGCCTGTTGATCGGAATTATTTCCACGCTGCTTGTCACGCCGAAATATTTGGCGAGTGCCCGCGTCGAGATCAGCCGGGTCGACAACAATGTTACCGCCGTCGAGGGCGTGGAAACGCAAGACCAGGTGCTCGATGCGCAGTATTATGAAACGCAGTACGAACTGCTGCAATCGCGCTCGCTCGCGGCGCAAGTCGTGCGCGAGGCAAAGCTCCAGGAGGACGAAGCCTTTCTCGCCGCGTTTAACCTCGAAGACATCCGCGGCGATGTCGACAGGTTCCTCGTTGAATTGCTGCTGAAGCAAATCTCAATTGACCCAGTCGGAAGTTCGAACCTTGTCGATATCCGGTTCAAAAGTCCCGATCCGCGGGTATCCGCCCGGATCGCGAATATCTGGGCCCAGGAATATATCGCGAGCAATCTCAATCGCCGCTTTGGCGCGACTACCGATGCGCGCAAGTTTCTCGAAGACCGGCTCAAGCAGTTGCGCGAACGGCTCGAGACCGCCGAGCGCGAATTGATAACCTATGCGGCCGAACGCAACCTGTTCACGATCGATGCGCCCAAGGACGATCGGAGCGACGAAACAGCTTCGCAAACGCTCGTGGCGAGCGATCTGCAGGCCCTCAATGCAGCACTGGCGACAGCTACCACCGAGAGGATTGCTGCGGAAAGCGCCCTGCAAGCAATCCGCAGCGGACTTTCCGCCGAGGATGCAGCCACCATTCAACCGCTAATCCAGGAGCGGGCCAAGTTGGCGGCAGAGAAAGCGCGCCTACGCGCGACGGCCGGCGAAGAGTATCCCGCGGTCAAGGCCCTGACTGACCAGATCGCGCAGCTTGACCGCGAAATCGCGCGGGGAGAAGCCCGCTCGGGAAGCGCAGTGAGAGCGCGCTACCAGCAGGCGGCAGCAACCGAGCGGCAGCTTCAAGCCCGGGTCGCCGAACTACGCGGGGAATTTATCGGTCAGAGGCGTGATAGCGTTCAATACAATATCCTCCAGCGCGAGGTCGACACCAACCGCTCGCTCTACAACGCGATCCTTCAGCGCTATCGCGAAATCGGCGTAGCCGGGGTGGGCGAGAACAATATTTCGTTGGTCGACACTGCCGAGGTTCCGCTCACTCCTTATGAGCCCAATTTGAAGATCACCATGCTTCTTTCGCTACTCCTTGGTTTGGCGACTGCAGGGGGAGTTATTCTGCTGCGCGAGAAACTCGACCAGAGCGTACGCGACCCCGCAGAGGTCGCCGAGATTCTCGGCATACCGCTGCTTGGAAGCATTCCACGAAACGAACCGGACGAATTGGTCGACGATCTCGGGAGCAAGAATTCGGCTCTCTACGAGGCCTACTTCAATCTCTACACCAACCTCGATTTCCTTTCTGACAAGGGGGTACCAAAGTACCTGATGCTGGGAAGTGCGCGCCCCGCGGAAGGAAAAAGTTTATCGTGCGTGGCGCTGGCGCAGGTCTTGACCGAACGTGGCAAGAGCGTCCTACTGCTCGACGCCGACATGCGGCACTCGGGTCTCATAAAGTATCTTGAGCTCGAGGCCGGCAAGGGTCTGAGCAACGTGCTGCGAGGGGAAGACAATTGGCAGGCAATGGTGCAGACGGCAGCACCGTTCAACTTTGCGACCATTCCAGCGGGGCGGCAGCCGCCAAACGCAGCTGAACTGCTTGCAGGCAAACGTTTCGAAGAGTTCCTCCAGTTGCTTGGTGACCAGTACGATCACGTAATCGTCGACGCGCCTCCCGTGCTTGGACTGGCTGACGCGCCGCTCATCGCATCGGTGGTGGATGGAGTGGTAATGGCGATCGAAGCGAATAGCGGAAAGAAACGAATGATCGCGCAGGCACTCGACCGGCTCGAGCGCGGGGGCGGCAAGATCTTTGGCGCCGTTGTGACCAAGCTCGACAACCGGAACGAGACATATGGTTATGGCTACGGATATGGATACGGCCATTCCTATGGTGAGAAGCCGGCAAGCGAGGAGGCTGCCTGAAGCGGGTCTCCCATGAAACTACGACCTATTCTCGTTGGTTTGTCCCTGGCGCTGGCGCCATTGTTGGCGCTGCAAGCCAGGGTCAACGCAGGTGAGCCTGTGCCAGGGTGGGCCCATGAATGGAACGGCTTTCGCCTCGCCGAAAGGGTGCTGGCGGGAGCCCGCCCTCATGTGGATCGAAACGGACTTGCTCTCGAGCTAAACCCCGCGATCCTTGCTGCAGCACGAGCAGCTTATGAGCAAGAACCGACGGCAACCAACGCTCTTTTCCTGCTTGGATCGGCGGATGGCGATGCCGGACATTCATTGTTTGAGACGGCTTACGAGCTTGAAAAACGAAACAGCCTTGTGAACCTTGCGCTGTTTCGAATTGCTGCACACAACGGGAATACCACCCGTGTGATCGAACTGGTCGATACTCTAGCTCGAACCGAGCGCGGAGTATCGTCACCGATCCTCGAAACGCTCACTTCGAGTCTTGGCGACGACGCGACCTTCGTGCTCGTCGAGCGACTGCTCCGCAGCGATCCGCCGTGGTTGGAGGGCTTCTGGCGCCGGGTACCGAAGACGGGGCCCGCGCTCAGCAATTTTCTCGCTCTTCGAAGGGCCCTGCCACAAAGAACCAGTGCCCAGAGTGACGGGTTTCTGGTCAGTGCGTTAGTCGCCGATGGCAGGTTTCAAGATGCGTTTGCATTTTACCAAGAAGTGAAAATGGCTTCCTCGGCGTCTTATACCCCTCTCGACTGGAAGTTGGAGAAGCGACGAAGCGCGGCCATGCGCAAAGTCGATGACAATCGCTATCGTGTGTTTTTGGAACGAGATAGCGCAGGCCAATTGGCACGAAAACTGGTGGCGCTGGAACCTGGCAAATTTCAGATGGACGCCTCCATTGAAAGCGAGGAAGGCGAGGGTGAGCTTAGCGTCAAGTTGCGATGCGCATCGCCGGAGGGATTGGTGCTTGGCCAGCGCCAGTGGCTTGGGAGCGGGCCAGTCGAGTGGTCGGTTTCAAAAGGGGCTTGCGACTTTGCCTGGCTCGAGCTCGAGGGCTCGGCATGGGACAGTTCGCGTCCTTTTCAGGCTACGCTAGTCGATATGCGATTCGAGCGTCTCGAGCTGCCCCCAATGTAGCGCGACACCCGGGCTCTCATATTGGCTAGATTATCATCTGTGAGCGCAGGCGATCGCTTTGATTCTCAGGGATTTTTGAAAAGGGTTACCCAGACGTCCGGGGCGCCTCATTATTTTGAGCCAGACCGTTGGAATGTTCGTTTCGAATGATTCGCTCAATGGTAGGTTATTCTACTGACTTTGCCTGCTCTGCCAATTGTCCACTTGACTTTCAGTAGCTTAGGTAGCACCGATAGGCACTCAAAAGTATTTAGAAAAAGAGAGTAATTCCATGAGAGTAAAGCGCATCGTGATTGGAGCAGCAGCGCTCGCAGCGGCCCTGGCGCCGATCGGTGCGACTGCGGTCTCGGCTCAGCGTAACTCCGCTCCTGTCTCCTCCGAAGCGAGCGAGCTTGCTGCGGGAAGTGGGGCGATCTTGGGGCTCTTGGGTCTTGTCGCAATCATTGCTGGGATAGTTATTAGCGCAGGAAAGAAAGATCCTGTCAGCGCTTAAGCCTGCCAACATCAGTCGATAGGCGAGGTGAAGGCTTGTCCCTTTTCAGCGCTTAAGGTTTCAACGCCTGGACGGGGGTCGCGCAAGTCGGGCCAATTCCCGAATGAGTTGCAAGAGCGACAGCTATCCCTGCAATTCAGCAGGGCGCACGCTGCAGTCGCGCCGGTCAATCGCCGCAATCGCTTCTTTCGTTTCCAATTGTCCACCGTTGGTTGTCATGCGAAATGTCATGATTGCATGGACCTGATCGCTACTCTTTGAAGGGAAAATGTCAGTCGCAAGATGGGTCAGTCCCGCATTGCGGTATCTTAAACTGACGGATTCAATGAAGCTTGCGATGCTTCCATCTCGACCCGATCGGCACTTAAAGAGAGGCAGTCGTACCTCGTCGATGTCATTGCGGGCCGCTGTCCGATGCGGCGGCGGGAAGTTCAGTGTGGCAATCATCCCCCGCTCCGACAGCCATATCTTCGGGCCAAATGGATCAATCTCTGGAGGGGCATTGCTGACGGTTATAGCGGCAAAGCAAACGAGGCCTAAGCGTGAAGCAATTGCTCGTGAAATTCCAGCGCGAACCCGTCTCGATCTGGACCGGATTGGCGCAGAGCCGCCCAAGTGTTCTTTGGGCGCAGCCCCTTCCGAGGTGGCGCAATCGGCGCTTGCGAGGAATGTCCTCAAAATCTTTCCCAATGGAAGCTTCGTCATAAGGCTTTTGCGTGTCATAGAGGCATCTATATATTCGCGTGGTTACTGACGAATTAACTGCAAATAAGTAATCAGCTCCACGACCATGTTCAAAGACCCGTGTTAGCTTTTACGTGGGAAACGTGAGCAGAATTTAGCATTAGTCTTAAAAACCCTTCGAGAAAAAGAGGGACACTAATTTTCCCCCGCGGCGCTCTCGCTATTAAACGCATCCATGGCCATGCCAAAGCGCGCAGCGGTTAGTGTAAGCCCCGCCTCATCGAGTTCTTCTAGCATATTTTCGAGACGGACGCGTAGATGCGCGATCCGCGCGGCGGTGACCTCTTTGCCTCGACCAAGTAGAGGCCCAGAGCCCATAGGGTCTGAGGTGCTCAATGGTTTCTCCATGCTGTCCACCACCAGACATAATCTATATTTGACCGAAACGCCAGCCTCCTCGCAGCGGGCCTGGGCGAATAAAACTGGATCGGTCGAATTGGCTTTCCATAGATGTGCCTTAAACGCTTGCAAGCGCGTCCAATAGGTCAGTTACGAAGAAGAAATTTCGGACTGGCAGATTTACGCTCCTGTCGCTCGTATTTCAACAACGAGCGTATATACTCGCTCATCGCAAATGTACCCTTTGACGTGAGGACCACGACCCGTTTCCTTTGATCTCCCCTTGCGCGTTCTCGTCGAATTAATCCCTCGCGCTCCAATTGGCCGAGATAACGCAGCGCCGTGGTTGCGGGAACACGTGCTGCAATAAGAGCGTCTGTTGTTGCAACTTTTCGACCGATAGCTTCATGATGGAAAAGGTCGAGCAGGATGTCCCAGGCGGGCTCTCCAAGGAGAAGGTCTGGCAAAAACTTGCTTCGTCTTTCGCGGAAATAGTAAAGACGCTCCGCCACGCGAGCGAGCTCGCGGCCAGAATGCTCTGTTAGAAGATGGTCGGGATCATGCTCCTGATCCTTCGTATCTGGCTTCTCATCGAGAGCATTTGCGAGCCGCTGTAGTAGCTGCGCAACCTTACGGAGATCGCTTGCCCTACAGTCTGACAGGTTCAGGGAAGTGAAGATTTCCTCTGGCGAGACAGATGAGGCTCCGCCGGAATCTCCTATTTCTCGTTTTGGCATATCGCTCCAGTTTATCCCCAAGGGCAGTGGCGCGATCGAAATTTAATTAGGAGAACGGTTTAACCAGCTTCTGCACACTGTAGGACATTCATCTCAATTAACAACATCCTTATCCAGTTGAAGGCAAGGTTCTGGGTTTCCAGGACCTGAACTTCGATTGCTTTCCTGACAATTGGATGTCCCAATATCCAACAGCCCATTTATGCCATCTATATGTAATCTCGTGGGGAAGATGGTATTGGAAACGGCACGTTTTCTAATCTTCGCGCCCACATTTCTCTCAATAAATTGCCGGAAGTAAGACAATGATTCGCACGGCGGGCGCTCGCTGTTCCATCCGAACCGGCATTCTTGATGAGAAATGGAGAGATACGAAATGAAGATCGGCTCCACTGAAGATCGGCTCCACTCAGGGGGCATCCTTCCCATCTTTCATATATGAAAGAACTCTCCTCAGCAGGGCTGGGTGCACTATTAGCACACCTTCAAGGGCTGCACCCGTTGTCTTTGCTTGAAAGCTTGCGCAGTCTGAGAAGTAGTGGCGGAGACGGAGGGATTCGAACCCTCGATACCCGTTACCAGGTATGGTTCCTTAGCAGGGAACTGGTTTCAGCCACTCACCCACGTCTCCGCATGACGCATGCCGGCTGCGAGGGGCGCGCTATAGCCACGGCTTTAGAATGGGGCAAGGGGGCTCGCGTGTCCGGGCGCGAAATCGATCCGCGACCCCCCCGCGTCGGCTGCGGGACTCGCTTCACCGCATTTTCGATTCGCTTCGTCGTTCGTTCATTGAAGGGTCAGCGGCAAAGGATTCTTCTGTCATGTGAGGGGCATGCCGTCCCTCGTGGAAGGGAATCATCATGATGTTGCACCTGTGGCGCACCGCCCGCACCGCTTTCGCCGCGTTTACTGCCGGTGCAGCGTTGCTCGCTGCGCCGCTCGCGGCCCAGGGTGTGGAGACGATCGATCCCGACACCGCCATTGACGGTGACCTCGTCGAACAGCCCGGAGGGCAATCGGTTTACGGGCAGCCGGCACCTTCCGCGAGCGTAGGCGCTTCCGCAAAGCCCTCCATCGCGACCGGCCCATCGTCTAACGATGGTGCAGCAGTTGCGCCAAGCTGGTCTGATCCCGGCGCGGTCGAGCAATGGAATTCAGAGACAGTTGCTGCTCCTGCCGCTACATCTGCCGGGGCCAAGACATCGCAAGCCGCCAAGAGCACCTATGCCGAAGACGATCTGATTGGCGCGGCCGAAGGCCTGTTCGGTGAAGGCGCAGAAGACCTGGCCCGCATGATCCAGAAACTGCTAGCCGAACAGGGCGAACCGAACGCCTACATTGTCGGACGCGAAGCCGGCGGGGCCTTCATTCTCGGCGCACGCTACGGTTCAGGCACGCTCTACCACGCGGTCGAAGGCGAAAAGCCGGTTTACTGGACGGGGCCGTCGATCGGGATCGATGCCGGGGCCAATGCCGGCAACACATTTGTGTTGGTATACAATCTGTATGACAGTGAAGAGCTCTACGAGCGTTATCCGGCCGGTGAAGGCCAAGCCTATCTGATCGGCGGCGTGCACGCAGGTTACCTGCGCAAGGGTAACGTGGTGCTGATCCCGATCCGGGTCGGAGCCGGCCTGCGGCTCGGCGTGAATGCAGGCTATCTCAGGTTTTCCAAGAAGCAGCGCTGGCTGCCCTTCTAGTCGCACTAGAAAATTGCGGCTCGCAAAGCGCCGCGAATACGAATTGAGGTTGCGGGTGCCGGGTAGCGCAGGCAATAGCCTTGACCATGCTCGATGCACTTGAACCCCAAGCTCCCGATGCGCTGCTGGCGCTGATTAAACTCTTTGCTGTCGACGAACGGGCCGACAAGATCGACCTCGGCGTTGGCGTTTACCGCACCGACGATGGCGCGACGCCCGTTTTCGAGGCGATCAAGCAGGCCGAACGGCGGCTTGTCGATGAGCAGGATTCCAAGGGCTATCTTGGTCCGGACGGCGATCCGGGCTTCGTCGAAGCACTCATGCCGCTCATTTTCGGGGCCGACCGGAGCATGGGTGGCCGCATTGCGGGGATGCAAACCCCCGGCGGCACCGGTGCCTGTCGACTTGCTTTCGCATTGGCGCAACGGGCCGGGGTGACCAAGGTGCTGATGGGGGTGCCAAGCTGGCCCAATCACGCGCAGATCCTGGCCGACCTCGATCTTGAGGCGGTGACGTTCGACCATGCGTGCCCAGACGGAAGCGCCAATCTCGATGCCTTGTTGCAGGCGCTGCGAAGCGCGGATGCGAATACTGCCGTGCTGCTCCATGGTTGTTGCCACAACCCGACGGGGGTCGACTACACGCCCGAAGACTGGGCCGCGATCGCCGATGTACTGGCGAGCGGTCATGTTCTACCGATCATTGACAGCGCCTATCACGGCCTGGGCGAAGGTCTGGAAGGCGACGTGGTGGGCTTGCGGACCGTGCTGAATGCGGTTCCGGAAGCGCTCGTGGCCTATAGCTGCGACAAGAATTTTGGCCTCTATCGCGACCGGGTCGGCGCGTTCTATGTCATGGCGCGCAAGCCTGACCAGCTCGATGCGATCCTTTCCAACGCCTCGGGCTTGGCGCGGGCCAACTGGTCGATGCCGCCCGATCATGGCGGGGCGGCAGTCCGCATCCTGTTGCAGGATGATGCGATGCGCCAGACTTGGCTCGATGAGTTGGAAGGCATGCGCCAGCGCCTGCGCTGGGTGCGCGAGCGGCTTGGCCAGGCCGACAATGAAGTGCCTGGTGTCAATTTGTCAGCCCTGGCCGAACAGAACGGCATGTTTGCCATGCTACCGCTCGACAAGGCCCAGATCGCCGAGCTGCGCAAGACCCATGCAATCTACATGGCTGGCTCGGGTCGCATCAATGTCGCCGGCCTGACAAAGGGCAATATCGACAAGTTCATCGGCGCGCTGGCGGATGTCACTGGCTGAACTGGATCGTGACCAGTGCTCGTCGACGTGCGGGTATGCCGAACGGCCTCAGACCACCCGACGCACCAGTTTCACTTGGCCCGCAGGCTTTCCATCCGCTTGAGATAACGCGCCAACACGTCGATCTCCAGGTTGACGCCGTCGCCCTGTGCCAGGGTGCCGAGTGTAGTGACCTCTGCCGTGTGCGGGATGATATTGAGATCGAAGCAGACGTCGCCACTATCTTGATCGGCGACTTCGTTCACCGTTAACGAGACCCCATCGATAGTGATCGAGCCTTTCTCTGCGACGAAGGGCGCGATGGCGGCTGGGGCGCGAACCTGCAGCCGCGTCGAGCCGCCGGTTTCTTGCGCCATGACCACCTTGCCGACCGCGTCGACATGCCCGGTGACCAGGTGGCCGCCCAGTTCATCGCCAAGGCGGAGCGCCTGTTCCAGGTTCAACCGGCGACCCTTCGTCCACATGTCGGCTGGCGTCCGGCCCACAGTTTCGCCTGATACATCCACTGCGAACCAGGCATCGCCGGGAGTGCCGCCGCGTTCCACGACCGTCAAGCAAACGCCCGAACAGGCGATCGATGCACCGATGGCCATGCCGTCAGGGTCATAAGGGCAGGCGATCCGCACATGCAGGTCGCCCCGATCCTCGACGCGGTTGATAGTGCCGATAGCAGTGACGATTCCGGTGAACATTCAGGCTCCTTCGTGTCGCACGCGCTCATAGGCTTCGTAGCAATCGCTGCCAAGCTGGCGGCGTTCGGCAAGGGTCCAGCGGCCATGGGCAGATGCTAGGTCGGACAGGCCGATATCGCCAAATGCGGGCAGGCCGTCCCCGATGACAATGGGCGCGCGGTAGATATCGAGCCGATCGACCAGATCCTCGGCGAGGAAGCTGGCGGCGACTTGCGCACCGCCTTCGACATAAAGATATTGCGTGTTCGCAAGCTCGGCGATTTGTTCTGGCCGATTGATGATCCGGGCGCCGTTGATCGGCACTCCGCGGGTCAGCACTACCCGTTCGGGACTGCAAGCCTCCAGACCGGGCAGGCGCACATCGAGCCTTGGCCGGTCGCGCCGCCATGTTCCTCCGCCGACAAGAATGGCATCGCTCTTCGCCCGCCTCAGATGCACATGCGCGCGCGCCTCGGCACCCGTAATCCACTTGCTGGTGCCGTCCGCCAGCGCGATCCGCCCGTCCAGCGACATGGCCAGCTTGAGGGTTACTTGCGGCCGCCCGCGCCGGGTGCGGGCCAGAAAGCCGGAAAGACTGGACCGGGCCTCCTCGCATGCAAGCTGCTCGACCGTGACACCCGCTGCGCGCAGCCGCCGGATGCCTGCGCCGTTGGTACGGGAATCGGGGTCCGTCTCGGCGAAGATGACGCGGGCAGGGCGTGCCTTCACCAGAAGGTCGGCACAAGCTGGCCCGCGCTCGGACGCGTGGGCGCAGGGTTCGAGAGTTACAAAGACATCAGCGCCGCGTGCATTCGCACCTGCCTGATCGAGGGCCACCGCTTCGGCATGGGGCCGTCCGCCTGGCTGCGTCCATCCTCGCCCAGCGACCACTCCATCCTGCACGATGACACAACCGACCGCGGGGTTGGGAGCACTCGTGGGACGAGCGCGGCTGGCGAGCCGCGCAGCAGCCCCAAGCCAGTCCCGATCGCCCGGCACAACGTGCATTATTCGCTGTTGGTGGCGGGTCGGAATTCGCTGCGCTTCGCCTCTTCCTGTGCGCGTTCCTCGTCGATCTCGCGTTCCATCGCATCGACGTCGAGCCCGGTCGCACGGCCAAGCGCGCGATAGGCTTCTCGTTTGCGTTCTTCCAGCGCCGCGCGCCGTGCCCGCAAGGCATCCTGCCGTTCCTGGTTCTCGATGTTGGAAGCGAGAATTTCCTCGTCGGTGCGGCCTTCGGGGAAGGTCGTGATGTAGGTGACGTCTGGACTGCGCGGTGGAATCATCTGGCGCTCGCCCACGAAGAAATACAGCACGGTCAAAGGAATCAGCGTCGAGATCAGCAGGATCGGGATGCGATACGGCTGTGGCCGGCGAAAGACTTCCCAGAAGTCCTCGGCACCGGTTTTGGGGTTGAAGCGCGAAAGCATGCTCATGCCACGCAACATAGGATGCCTCGCGCAGCCGCGCCAGTAGGGTTAGCCGAACGGCGCGTAGAGGCCGCGCCCGTTTTTCTTCAGCCAGCCGTCGGCAGCGGCCAGGTTGCCTTCAAAGATCTCGCCCAGCAGGGCGTGGAAGGCGGGCGAGTGATCGAAATGAACCCGGTGCGCGGTTTCATGCGCGGCGACCGAACGGCGCACTGCGTCGGGAGCCATTACCAATCGCCAGTTGATGCGAACCTGTCCGGCAGAGGAACAGCTTCCCCATCTGCGCCGCGCATTGCTCAGCGCCAACGCCGGCGCGGGTAGCGAGACACGTTCAGCGTAAAACGCCAAGTCGGCGATGAAAAGTTCGCGCGCTTCGGCCTGCAGCCACCGGCGAAGGCGCGCGGGCAAAGTCTCTTCCGGCCCGCCGACCGACATTGTCTCACCCTGCAGCCGTGGTTTGCGCGGGTGCGAAGGGACCCACTCAATGCGCACCGCCTCGCCGCGATAGGCGATGGTGCCACCAGACTTCGGTGGTTGCGCGGGTGGGCGCTTGTCCAGCTGTCGGGCCAGCCAGTCACGCCGACTGTGAGCGAATTCTATTGCGTCGGCGGTGCGGCCCCAACGCGGCAAGGTAACCCGCGCGCTTGCACCATCATCGGCGAGCCGCAGGATCATGCGCCTCGCGGTCGGATGGCGGCGTATGTCGAGCGGCAAGGTCGTGTCTCCCAGCTTCACCGACAGGTCGTCTGGGGCGCGGCGCAGCCAATCGATCACCGGTCGTCGCCCCAATCGACGATATGGTGTTCCAGTGGTCCGGAGCGATTCTCGCTGACGACCCTTCCAGCCACTCCCGCACCCTCGCGATGGACGGCCTCGGGATCGCCCGAGATCAAATAATGCCAGCGCGGCAGTTCTTGCCCATCGGCGCGCAGGCGATAGGCGCAGCTGGCGGGCAGCCACGCCACATCCTCGACGATCCGCAGGGTCAGTCGCAGGCAGTCGGGCACGAAATTCTTGCGATTGGGATAGTCGGTGCAGCGCGCGGTGTCGGTATCGAGCAATTTGCACGAGACGTTGGTTTCCTCGACCTCGCCGGTATCGATATCCTCGATCTTGTGCAGGCAGCACCGCCCGCAGCCATCGCATAGTGCCTCCCACTCTGCTTCGTCGAGTTTTTCGAGCGGCAATTCCCAGAACCGGTCCCTCAACGCACCCATGCGGCGAGCTCCGTGGCGATCGCATCGGCCCCCTTGTCGGCGGGTAGGATGCCCAGCGGTTCGCCATCGGGACCGAACAAGGTCACGAAGGTCGAATGCTGCATATCGTAAAAGCCGGTCTGGTCGGGCTCGAGTTTCTGCGCTGTAACCCCAAACTGGCGGGCGACGGCTGCGGTTTCCTCGAGCGTGCCGGTAAGACCGATCAGGCGCTCGTGAAAATTGCCGACGAACTGGTCTATCGCGGCTACCGTGTCACGTTCGGGGTCCACGCTGATAAAGATCGGCTGGACCTTGCCGGCATGGTCGGGATGGGCCTGCTCGAACCGTTCCAGCCCCTGCGACATCTTGAGCACGTCGGTCGGGCAGATCGCAGGGCAGCTGGTAAATCCGAAATAGACCATGCGATACCGGCCGTCGAAGTCTGACCAGCTAACCGGCTCGCCTGAATTGTCGGTCAGCGTGAAATCCCCGCCCACAGTGCTTCCGCGCATATCCACTCCGTCCGTGGTCGGGCCGGGCTGTGTGTTTGGCGCGTTGCAAGCGCTCAGCGCCACCGCAAGGATGAGGGCAATAGGTCGGAATGCGCGAAGCATGGCGAAAGCGTTCAGCCTCTGCTAACGGGTCGGGAACGAGACGGGTATTCCGTCATAAATAGACTTTTATCGGAGTGTGCAAAGGTGTCGCTGCCTCTTTTTCGTCAGATCCCGCTAGTTGCCGCGCTGTCGTTGGCCGCTATTGCCGCGCCCTTGGCAGCGCAGGCGATGTTTTCCGATAGCTATAATTTCCTCGAGGCTGTGCGCGATCGTGATGGCGACAAGGTGACGACTATCGTCTCCACGCCTGGCAGCACGCTGATCAACACGCGCGACAAGTCCAGTGGCGACACCGCGCTGCATATCGTCGCCCAACGGCGCGATGCCGTTTGGGTGAGGTTTCTGACCCAGAAGGGTGCCAATCCCAACGTTGCCAACAAGGACGGTCTGACGCCGATCATGATTTCTTCCTCGCTTGGCGATATCGACAGCATGGTAGCGCTGATCAAGGCTGGTGCGCGGGTTGACGATGCCAATGGCCTCGGCGAAACGCCGCTGATCAGTGCAACCCATCGCCGTGACATCGAAATGGTCCGCATGCTGCTGGACAAGGGGGCTGACCCTGATCGCAACGACAACTCTGGCCGGTCGGCACGCGACTATGCGAAAATTATCGACAGCAAGCGCCTGTCGGCCGAATTCGCCGCCGCCGATGCCAAGCGCGACGGCTCGGAACAGCAAGATTACGGCCCCGATTTCTGATCTGCGATGATAGAAAACGCCGACGACCTCACCCTTGATGAACTCCGGCTGGCGCTGGCCCCGGCCGTAGCCGATTCGGCTATCTTCGACGGCTGGAGCGATGCGGCGGTGAGAATGGCTGCCGACATCGAAGGCGTCGATCCCGATGTCGCAAAGCTCGCTTTCAAGGGCGGTCCGATGGTGATGATCAAGGCTTGGATCGCAGCTGTCGACACAAAGATGGCGCTGGACTGGACTCCCGAGAAGCTCGCAGCGCTGAAGGTTCGCGAACGAATCCGCACGCTCGTTCAATACCGGCTCGATGCTATTGCCGGACAGGAAGAAGCGGTCCGTCGTGCGTTGGCGATCATGGCTATGCCACAGAACGCAGCCGAAGGTGTTCGGCTTGGCTGGCACAGCGCCGACCTGATGTGGCGGTTGGCCGGAGACACGGCGACCGATTACAACCATTACACCAAACGGGCGATCCTGGCCGGGATCTACGCTGCGACGCTGACCGTGTTTATTGATGACGAAAGCGAGGGCAAGGTCGACACCGGTGCTTTTCTCGAACGCCGGATCGACGGTGTCATGAGATTCGAGAAGGCCAAGGCCCAATTCTTGCGCCCAGGCCGCGAATCTTTCAGCGTGACACGGTTTCTTGGCCGCTTGCGCTACCCCGCCCGCTAACCTTTTCACTATTGATAATCAGTTGCAATTAGGCCGCTCGTCTGGCAGCGCATTGGCATGACTCTCGAAGGGCTGGAACCGGGCCGCAACGCCATTATCACCGCAATCCGCTGGGACGGCATCGCCGATGGCGATGCCAAGCGGCTGCGCGCACTTGGTTTCGATGCCGGGGTCGACATTTCGGTCGCCCATCGCGGCGTATTTGGCGGGCGTGATCCCTTGGCCGTGCGGCTCGGTCGTACCACCATCGCACTGCGCCGGGTCCATGCCGAGGCCATCAGTGTCGAGCCGGCTTGAAGGACAGGCGCGGACTATGACGACCCCACGTACCATAGCACTGGTCGGCAATCCCAATGCCGGCAAGAGCGCATTGTTCAACAAGCTAACCGGCGCACGGCAGAAAATCGCCAATTATCCCGGCGTCACGGTCGAGCGTAAGGCCGGCCGGCTGGTGCTCGGCAGCGGCGAACTGGTCGAACTGCTCGACCTGCCAGGCAGCTATGCCTTTGATGCGGCGAGCCCCGACGAGGAGGTTACGCGAAGGGTCGTTTTCGGTGAACAGGAAGGGCAGCGCCAGCCCGACGTGCTGGTCCTCGTGCTTGATGCTGCCAATCTGGAACAGCATCTGGTCTTCGCGCAGGAAGTCATCGCTCTGGGGCGCCCCACGGTTGTCGCGCTCAACATGGTCGACCTTGCTGAACGCGACGGTTTGACGCTTGATCCCGATTCGCTGGGCAAGGCACTCGGCGTACCCGTCGTGCCGACTGTTGCCGTCCGCCGACAAGGACTGGAGCAATTGCTTGCCGCCGTCGACGCCGCTGGCGACACCGACCCGGGTCCGCGGCCCTCGTTTGGCCTGACCGAGCGTCGGCTCGAGGCCAAGAATATCGCTCGCGCCGCGATCCTGTCGCGCTCGAAACGGGCAATGGTGGCCAGCTCTCTCGACAAGGTGCTGCTCAATCCGTGGCTTGGCCCGGCAATATTGTTCGGACTGTTGTTCGTGGTCTTCCAGGCGGTGTTCGCCTGGGCCGACCCATTTATCGGCCTTATTGAAAGTGCGACTGAATGGCTCGCGGCTGCTGTCGTCGCCAACATGCCCGCAGGTTTTGTGCGCGATCTCATAACAGAGGGTATGATAGCCGGCGTCGGCTCGGTCATCGTGTTCCTGCCGCAGATCGTGATCCTTTTTGCCTTCATCCTGGTGATGGAGGCCAGCGGTTATCTTGCCCGCGCAGCCTTCCTGATGGACCGGCTGATGGCGCAAATCGGTTTGTCGGGTCGCAGTTTCATTCCCCTGTTGTCGAGCTTTGCCTGCGCTATTCCGGGCATCATGGCGACCCGCTCCATCGCCGATCCGAAGGACCGGCTGACCACAATCCTTATCGCACCGTTGATGACCTGTTCTGCCCGTCTGCCAGTCTATGCCGTCATCATCGCTGCCGTGATCCCGTCTGCCACGATCGGGCCCGGCATCGGCCTGCAAGGACTGGTCCTGTTCGCACTTTACGTTGCAGGGATCGTTGGGGCGATGGCGGTCGCCCTGGTATTGCGCCGTACCGTCACGGCGGGCGAGGCATCCGGCTTCATCATGGAAATGCCGCGCTATCAGTGGCCGCGGATCAGGGATCTGCTGATCGGGCTTTGGCAGCGGTCGTGGGTGTTCCTTCGCCGTGCCGGCACCATCATTTTCGCTGCCACTGTGATCCTGTGGCTTTTGCTGACCTTCCCCAAGGCCGAGCCGGGGGAGAACCAGCTCGATGCCTCTTTCGCCGGTCAGATTGCCGACACCTTGCAGCCGGCCTTCGAGCCGATAGGCTTCAATCGCGAGATGACTCTGGCGCTGGTCCCGGCCATGGCCGCCCGCGAAGTCGCCGTGGCCTCGCTAGCGACCACCTATGCCGTCGAGGCCGAGAACGAGGAAGAAACCGAAAGCGCACTGCGTGACCAGATCGCCGCTCGCTGGAGCCTGCCGACCGCGCTCGCCTTTCTCGCCTGGTTCGTATTCGCTCCACAATGCCTGTCCACCATCGCGGTCGCCCGGCGTGAAACCAATGGGTGGAAATGGCCGATGTTCATGCTCGGCTACCTGTTTGCGCTGGCCTATGTCTTTGCCGGACTGACCTATTGGTTGGCGCTGGCGGCAGGGTTGTAGCCCTGCCACCGGGCAAAAATCCCATTGGCCAGTTGCGGACCGGCTAGGCGGGAGCCTATCTCATACCAGAATCACCTCACGGGCGCTCGCGCGCCGGGTTAGAAACGAAGGAATTGGAACTATGGCGGGCTCGCTCAACAAGGTCATGCTGATCGGCAATCTCGGGCAGGACCCGGAAATCCGCAGCTTCCAGAATGGTGGCAAGGTCTGCAATCTGCGCATAGCCACCAGCGAGCAGTGGAAGGATCGTACCACCGGCGAACGTCAAGAACGGACCGAGTGGCACACTGTTGCGATCTTCTCCGAAGGCCTCGTCAATGTGTGCGAGCGGTTTCTCAAGAAGGGCTCGAAGGTGTTCGTGGAAGGCCAGTTGCAAACGCGCAAGTGGCAGGATCAGTCGGGCAATGACCGTTACAGCACCGAGGTTGTTCTGCGCGGCTTCAACGGCACGTTGACCATGCTGGACGGTCCCGGTGGCGCCGGTGGTGGCAGTGGAAGTGGCGGCGGTGGCGGCCAGCGTTCGGGCGGCCAGGACGGCGGCTGGAACCAAGGTGGCGGCGGCTCAGGCGGATCGGATGCCGGATCGAATGGTGGTTCTGGCGGTGGCTCGAACTACGACGATCTCGACGACGACATCCCGTTTTGATCAAACGGCTCTATTAGCCGCCTCTCGCTTCGCTCGCGATGCCGACAGTGTGCGCGCTGGTCAGTTCTTCTTGAGCGCGGCGAGCGCCTCGGCCAGCGGGCCGGTGGGGATATCGTCGGTGACGATGCCAGCCTTCTTGCGAACGGCATCGGCATCCGGACCCTCGGCATAGGGATCGATCGCCAGCGCCAAGCTTTGGGCCACCGCTTCTCCAAGATCGAAACTGTCGCCTGAATATTCGATCTCGTCGAGTTCAACGCCGTCGAGCTCGATTTCGATGTCGGCTGACTCAACCGTGGTCGGTGCAGGTCCAGCGGGTACAAACACGAAGGCCAGATCTTCTTCGACTACCACCGGAAAATCATCACCGGCGATGGCGCAGGCCTGCGTGATGCGGGCTCGCAAGGTGCCGCTGGCCTTGATCGCGGTGCCCTCGGGGTCGAGTTTTACCTCGGCACGCAGATATTCGATGCTGGTGATGGCGAATCGCCGGGCGAGGGCAGCGCGCTCACCTTCGTCGGCCTCTAGGATGACCGGCTCGTTCGGGATGCCCTTCAGCTTGACCGGGCGGGAAAGTTCGGGCGCGCTCATAGCATCAGCTCGCTTTGCAGCATTTGGTCATAAGAAAGAGCATCGAGGCTCGCGGCGAAGCGACGAATCCGGCTCGCAACGCAGGCGGACGATCCGCCATCAGCAAATGTCACGTTTCGCTCGATCGCGGCGACGAGCGCAGCATCGTCTGCCTGCGCCAGTCCCTCGCGCAATGCTCCGGTCCGGCCGCCCAATGCGCTCATCAGCTTGCCCAGCTTCTTGCCGACGGTCGGATCGCCAATGCCGGCTTCGCGCAACTGGCCGTCCATGTCCTCGACGAACAATTCGGCCAGCCGGGCAGCGGCGGGGAGCGTTTTCTCATCGCGCTCCATCCTTAGCATTGCGACAGCAAGGATCGTTGAGAGCATGTCGAACCTCCCGTCTAGAGTATCGGCAACGCGGCATTCGGCATAAAGGTCGGGTGAGCGAGCGACCTTGACCAACTGATGCCAAAAGGGTCGCAATTGCTCCCTGGGGTCGCTCCCGCGCTGGAACAGGTTCTTCAGAAAGGTCATCGTCTCGCTCGTCACCGGGCTGGCATGCGTTCATCGGCAATTCAAGCCGAGCGGCACAACAGGCCTTCTCACAGGGATCGGGCGATGCGCCGTTGCAGTGTCGAGCGCTTCGCCGTAAGGCTCGGCCCCGATATAGGAGCCGCCGCCCCGGTGCAAAGGGGCGCTGGCTCAAAGGCATGACGATTGGAAGGTTTTCGATGGCATTTGGTAAGGCGCCTGCGGTCAAGTTCCTCGGCGGCGCGGGGCTGCTGGCAGCAGCTCTCGCTTTGAGCGGATGTGGCACGATCCGCGAAAGCCGTGGCTACGTGGTCGACCAGCTGCTGCTCGAATCCGTCCAGCCCGGGATCGATAACCAGCGCTCGGTCGAAGCGACCCTTGGCCGGCCGACCTTCACCAGCCAGTTCGGGGAGCCGACCTGGTATTATGTTTCCAGCGTCACCGGCCGCAAGCCGTTCGTCAGTCCGCGGATCAATTCACACCAGGTATTGGCTGTCCGCTTCGACGCCAACGGCAACGTTATCGCCGCCGACAAGAGCGGCCTTGAAGATGTCGTCCACCTTACGCCCGATGGCGACAAAACGCCGACGCTGGGCCGCGAGCGCGGCTTCCTGGAAGACCTGTTCGGCAATATCGGCACAGTCGGCGCACCTGGTGTTGGCGGGCAAGGGCGATAGGCGCGGCTTGATCCGGCGGCTGCGCGCCCCATATCGCGCGGCATGAACAATACAGACGAGCGCCACGGGCTGACCCCCTGGCATGGCACCACGATCATCGGCGTGAAGCGCGAAGGCAAGACTGTCATCGCTGGCGATGGGCAGGTCTCGATGGGCAATACGGTGATGAAGCCGAATGCCCGCAAGGTCCGCCGTATCGGTGAGGGCAAGGTAGTCGCCGGTTTTGCTGGCGCGACGGCCGACGCTTTCACCCTTTTCGAGCGGCTTGAACGCAAGCTCGACCAGTATAGCGGGCAATTGATGCGCGCCGCGGTCGAACTGGCCAAGGACTGGCGGACCGACAAATATTTGCGAAATCTCGAAGCCCTGATGATCGTGGCCGACAAGGACACGCTCCTGGTGCTGACCGGCAATGGCGACGTGCTCGAGCCCGAAGGCGGCATCACTGCCATTGGCAGCGGCGGCAATTACGCGCTCGCTGCGGCCCGCGCGCTGGCCGATTACGAACAGGATGCCGAGCAGATCGCCCGCAAGGCCATGAAGGTTGCCGCCGATATCTGCGTATTCACCAATGACAGCGTCACCATCGAAACTGTCTGACCCACGGAATTCCATGACTGATAACCTCACACCCAAGGCGATCGTCGCCGCGCTGGACGAACACATCATCGGCCAGAAGGATGCCAAGCGCGCGGTTGCCGTGGCGCTGCGCAATCGCTGGCGGCGCCAGAAGCTCTCGCCCGAATTGCGCGACGAGGTCACGCCCAAGAACA
This sequence comes from Qipengyuania sp. CAU 1752, assembly GCF_054482615.1. Classification (NCBI taxonomy): domain Bacteria; kingdom Pseudomonadati; phylum Pseudomonadota; class Alphaproteobacteria; order Sphingomonadales; family Erythrobacteraceae; genus Qipengyuania; species Qipengyuania sp. CAU 1752. The sequence goes on from NZ_JBTLRE010000002.1 coordinate 60,709, forward strand.
TCCTGATGATCGGACCGACCGGCTGCGGCAAGACCGAGATCAGCCGCCGACTGGCCAAGCTGGCCGAGGCGCCGTTCGTGAAGGTCGAGGCGACCAAGTTCACCGAGGTCGGCTATGTCGGCCGCGATGTTGAACAGATCGCCCGTGACTTGGTCGAGGAAGCGATCCGGCTGGAGAAGGACCGTCGCCGTGACGCAGTGCGAGACGCTGCCAGCAAGGCGGCGATGGAGCGCCTGCTCGATGCGCTGGTGGGCGATAATGCCAGCGAGGCGACCCGCGAAAGTTTCCGCGAGCGCATCGTCCAGAACGCGATGAACGATGTCGAGGTCGAGATCGATGTGCGCGATGCGCCATCGATGCCGATGGATATCCCCGGTCTGGGCGGCAATGTCGGCATGATCGACCTGTCCGACATGATGGGCAAGGCACTGGGTAAGTCGCCAACCAAGCGGCGCAAGCTCAAGGTTCCCGATGCGTGGGACAAGTTGGTCGACGAGGAAGCCGAGAAGCGCATGGACCAGGATGATGTCGCCCGGGTGGCGCTCGAAAATGCCGAGACCAACGGCATCGTCTTCCTCGATGAAATCGACAAGATCGCTGTCAGTGACGTGCGCGGGGGCAGCGTCAGCCGCGAAGGCGTGCAGCGCGACCTGTTGCCCCTGATCGAAGGGACCACCGTATCCACCAAGCATGGCCCGATGAAGACGGACCACGTGTTGTTCATTGCCAGCGGCGCTTTTCACCTGTCAAAGCCGTCCGACATGCTCCCCGAGTTGCAGGGCCGGTTGCCGATCCGGGTCGAGCTGCGCGCACTCGAAGTGGAGGATTTCGTCCGCATCCTGAGTGAAACCCGTGCCAATCTGGTCGAGCAATACCGCGCGCTTCTGGGGACGGAGAACGTCACGGTCGAGATCACTGAAGATGCGATCCGCGAAGTCGCGAGCATTGCCGCGCAGGTCAATGAAAGCGTCGAGAATATCGGCGCCCGCCGCCTGCAGACAGTGATGGAACGCTTGCTCGAGGAACTCAGCTTCGAAGCCGAGGAGCTTGAAGGCGAAACGATCGTGATCGATGCGGCCTATGTGAAAGACAAGCTGGCCGAACTCGCCGACGACAGCGACCTGTCGAAATATATCCTGTGACCTTACCGGTCAAAGAAGCCCGGTCGATGATCGCCGGGATGAACCCGGCACTGGACGAGAACCTGTGGTGCTTTGTCGGCGCTGATGAGCCGGCGGTGGCGATCGAATTGATGGGGCAAGCGCTGGGAAGCTTCCGCGAAGCCGAAGGACTGTCGCTGATTGTTCCCCATGCGCTCGCCCGATCGCACGAGCTTCCCGCCGATCCCTATGCGCGGATAACGCTGCAAGTGTGTTCGGCGCTCGAAGGGGTGGGCCTTACCGCAGCGGTCGCGACCGCGTTGGCCGGGGAAGGTATCGCATGCAACGTGGTAGCTGCTTTGCGACACGACTACGTGTTCGTACCGGCCCATCGGGCAGACCAGGCCATGGCGATTCTTCAAAACTTGCAGGCAGAGGCAATCTAGGCGCGACGCCGTTCCCCGTTATCGGCGAAAGTGATATACACCCTCTTCGCGAAACCAGGGGAGGGATCGATGCCGGCAGGTCGTTGCCACTGCGGTGCCGTGGCGTACCGTTTCGAAGGGCAAGTGCAGCATAGCTCCGTCTGCCATTGTTCGGATTGCCGCCGCTGCGCCGGGGCCACGGGCGTGGCCTGGATCGGCGTTGCAGCCGATGGATTTTCAATCGGGCAGGGCGAACCTACCAGGTATGTGTCATCGCCTGACGCGCGGCGTTCTTTCTGCGGTCGGTGCGGTACGGGCCTTTTTTATGAGAACGAAGCCATCTTGCCGGGCATCGTCGACATCCAGACCGCGACGCTGGATGATCCCGAACAGTTTGCGCCGGACAAGCATGTCCAGATGGCCGATGGGCTCGACTGGGAGGCCACGCTTGCGAGCCTGCCGCAGCACGCTCGTTTTCCATCCGGTTAGCCTCAAGGATGAGGCGCGAGCCCGATTTCGACACCCGTCTTGTCGGTCAACGCGAACTTGTCGACCAGGTCGGAACTGGCACGGTTAAGCCCGCGCACCTGCACGCTGCGACCATTGCGCCGCATCCGTTCGACCACCTTGTCGAGCGCGGCGACGCCTGAGATGTCCCAGAAATGCGCCTTGGACACGTCGATGATCACATGATCTGCTGGATCGGGCTGAGTGCTTTCCGGACCAAGCGCGGCTTCGAAGCGTTCGACGCTGGCATAGAAGATCTGGCCCTTGGCGCGGTAGATCGCAGTTTCGCCGCGCCGTTCGCGGACGACTTCGAACATGGTCATCACCTTGTGGGTGAAGAATGCACCCGAGAGGATCACACCAGCAAGCACGCCCAGCGCCAGGTTATGGGTGGCCACGACCACTACGACGGTGGTCACCATCACCACGCTCGACTGCCACGGATGCTTCGACAAATTGGGGATCGAGTTCCACGAGAACGTGCCGATCGAGACCATGATCATGATCGCCACCAGTGCCGGCATCGGCACTTGTCCGACGACCGGGCCGAGTACAGCCAGCAGGACGAGGAGAGAAAGGCCAGCGGTAAAGGAAGAGAGCCGACCGCGTCCGCCCGAGGTGACGTTGATGACCGACTGCCCGATCATGGCGCAGCCGCCCATGCCGCCAAAGAAAGCAGCGACCACGTTGGCGATGCCCTGGCCGGCGCTTTCGCGGCGCTTGTTGCTGTTGGTGTGCGTCATGTCGTCGACGATCTGCGCGGTCAGCAGGCTTTCGAGCAGACCGACCGCCGCCATGGTGGCGGAATAGGGCGCGATGATCCGCAGTGTCTCCCAGTTGAGCGGGACCTCCGGCATCACAAAGAAGGGCAGCCCCTCGGGCAATTCGCCCATGTCCGATACGGTATTGACGTCCACACCCATACCGATCGAAATCGCGCCGAGGATGACGATTGCTACCAGTGGCGAGGGAATTGCCGTGGTCAAGCGCGGCAACAGGTAGATGATGGCGAGCCCGGCAGCGACCATGGCATAGGTTTCCCAGCCAACTCCGACCAACTGCGGAATCTGCGCCATGAAAATCAAAATTGCCAAGGCGTTGACGAAGCCGGTGATGACCGAACGGCTGACGAACTGCATCAGCAGGTCGAGCCGCAGCAGCGCTGCAATACCCTGGAAAATCCCCATCAGGATCGTCGCGGCGAACAGATATTCGACTCCGTGATCGCGGACCAGCGGCACCACGACCACCGCCACCGCGGCAGTCGCGGCAGAGATCATGCCGGGCCGTCCGCCGGTGAAGGCGATGACCATGGCAATCGCGATCGATGCGTAGAGACCCACGCGCGGATCGACACCGGCGATGATCGAGAAGCCGATCGCCTCGGGAATGAGCGCCAGGCTGACGACGATGCCAGCCAGGATGTCGGCGCGGATATTGGAGAGCCAGTCGCGCTTGAACGCGGCGGTTGAAAACATGAAATCTGTCCTGTGAGCTGTCCGGCCGTTGGAGATGACTCTTATGGTCAGGGCCGAATGAAATCGCGCCGCTAATTACGCATTGCTGCAGTGCAGCACAACCCCCTCGACACTGGGGTCATCCTGGACGGCCTATTCGGCCGCTTCGGCGTCCTCTTCGCTTTCTGCCTGCTGGTGCGCCCACATCTGCGCATACAGACCGCCCAAGCGCAGCAGTTCTGCGTGATGCCCGCGCTCGACAAGGCGCCCCTCGTCGAGCACCAGGATCGTATCGGCGTCGGCAATCGTGGAAAGGCGGTGGGCGATGGCCAGCGTGGTTCGGTCGCGGCTGACCCGCCGCAACGTGGCGAGGATATCCTGCTCGGTCCCCGAATCGAGCGCGCTGGTGGCTTCGTCGAACAACAGGATGGGGGGATCCTTGAGCAGAGTGCGAGCGATAGCGACCCGCTGTTTCTCGCCGCCTGACAGCTTGAGGCCGCGTTCGCCGACCTGGGTCTCGAAACCGTCAGGCAGTTTCTCGATGAAAGGCAGGATGGCGGCGTCTCGTGCTGCGCGCTCGACGTCTTCGGTTACGGCGGCATCGCGGCCATAGGCAATATTGTAGCGCAGGCTGTCGTTGAACAAGACGCTGTCCTGCGGGACGATCCCAATCGCTTCGCGCAGGGAACTCTGCGTCACCTGCGCGATATCCTGTCCGGCAATCAGGATACGACCGGCCTGGGGATCGTAGAACCGGAACAGCAATCGACCGATGGTGGACTTGCCAGCGCCAGAGGGACCGACAATAGCGGTGCGCGAACCGGCCGGCACTTCGAAGCTGAGTCCGTGAAGGATCTGCCGGGCCGGATCGTAACCGAACTGGACGTTGTCGAACACGATTGTCGGCGGATTTGCGATCAGGGCCGGTGCGCCGGGCCGATCTTCCACCTCGACCTCGGTATCCATCAGCTTGAACATAGCCGCCATGTCGACCAGCCCCTGCCGGATCGTGCGATAGACCCAGCCGAGCAGGTCGAGCGGCCGGAACAGCTGCATCAGATACATATTGACCGCGGTCAGATCGCCTACCGACAGCGCGCCCTGGCTCCAGCGCCAAACCACGAAAGCCATCGCGCCGGCCATCAGCGCATTGGTGATGAGCGACTGGATGATGTTGAGCATGCCGAGCGAATTCTCGCTCTTTACTGCGGCCTCGGCATAGGCGCGCGTGGCGCTGGCATAGCGCTGCTCTTCGCGCTTCTCGGCACCAAAGTATTTGACCGTCTCATAATTGAGCAGCGAGTCCACTGCCCGGCTGAGCGCCTGCCCGTCGAGGTCGTTCATCTTTGCGCGCAATTGCACCCGCCATTCGGTGATCCAGCGCGTGACTGCGATATAGAGCACCACCGTGACGCCGGTGGCTGCGACCAGTTCCCAACCGAACAACGTGTAGAAAATGATCGCCACCGCGATCAGCTCGACCACGGTCGGGGCGATGTTGAAGAGAATGAAATAGAGCATCGAATCGATACTCTTGGTGCCGCGCTCGATCACCTTGGTGACTTCGCCGGTGCGCCGCGAGAGATGGAAGCGCAGCGAGAGCCGGTGGAGGCGGGCAAAGACGTCCTCGGCCAAGTCCTGCGTGGCCACCTGGCCAACCCGTTCGAACACGATGTTGCGGACCTGGTCGAACGCGAGGCTGAGAAAACGTGCCCCGCTGTAAGCGATGACGAACCCCATCGCCAGCATCAGCAGCGGGTCGCCTTCTGCTGCCATGATGTCGACTGCGCGCTTCATCGCCAGCGGTGTTGCGAGGATTATGGCCTTGGCCAGCAGCACCAGCACCATCGCGCCGACGATCCTCAGCTTGAGACCTGGCCGGTCCTTGGGCCATAGATAGGGCAGGAAGCGCCGCAGCGTTCCCCAGCCGTCTATGTCGGGTCGATCGGCGGTGGGATAATCGGGCGGCATGGCCCCTCAAGTGGCGGCGCAGCGTGCAAACTGCAAGGTTTCAGCCGGCCCCTGCTCAACCGCCCGGAATGCGTGAGGGGAAGAAAGTGCGCTGATAGGGGTTCACGTTATAGGCTCCGCCTGGCAGGTCGAACAGCACCTTGGCGGTCGAGAAGTCGATCGCGATGCGTTCGAAATTCTGCAAGTTGCGCATGCCCAGGATGAGGGCAGGCCGTCTGTCGAGGTCGAGCGCTGTGAACGCCGGACTGTCCGAAAAGGAAATCGGCACGCCGGTCAATTCAATGCCGCCAATGATCATTCGGCGGGCTAAACCAAGATTACCGAGTACCTGAACGCCATTGACGTCGGTTGACTGGACCAACATTTCCCCGCGCGAACGCATGCGATTGCGTAGCGCGCCATTGCCGACGGTGTTCTGGGCCCCGGTATCGATGATCACAGATGTCTTGATCCCGTCGATCCGGGCATTGGTGATGATCATCTGGCCAAGCCGTCGCCGCGCGCGCACGACGATTTCATAACCGCGCTGGCTCGAATCGCTTTCTGCATCGCTGACGTGGATGCGGTCTTCCTTGAAATCGATCAGCACCCGCATGTTCTGCAAGCTGTCGAGACCCAATATACCGTCGGCGCCGACATTGCGCGCTTCGAGCAAAGGGGCTTCGAGGTTGTCGAACAAGCGGCCGGCAAATTCCAGGCCATTGAGCTGGACGAGATCGACCTCTCGCCGGCTGCCCATCGCTACCAGTGTAGCCCGTCCGAGTGATTGAAGTTGCAGGTCGTCGAAGATACGCCGGCTGATGGCAGTGGCCTGTGCCCCGGTGTCGACTAGGAAGCGATAGGGTCCCTTGCCCTCGATCGTGACCGGCACAGTCAGACGCTGATAGCGGTCCTTCTGGGCCTGGATCCTTTCCTCGCTCAGGTACTCGTCCCCTTCGGACAAGTCGGACTGACGTTCGACCGGGGTCTCGAGCGAATGCGAACTAGTTTGTGCGAGCAGCGGGGCGGCCAATAAAAGTGCCGCAGAGCCCATCAGGGGCTTTAACATGGTTCTCTCCAGCCCGGCACGTCTGTGTTCGGGCGCGCCATCATACCATGCGCCGGGCAGGCGACCAAACCGGGCCCGGTTTCAGACCCATCCTAGGCCGGGGCGGGATCGGATGGCGATGCCGGATCGCTGATAATGCCAGGCTCGATCTGCTGCTGCCGCAGCATGGCCCATGTCTCGCGCGCAAGATTTGGCCAGAACAGCCAGATCGTCAGGCCATAGGTTGCCGCTCCCGTAGCCGCGAGCGCAACAAGGAGAATCATCGGCCATGTCGGCGGCAACACATTCGCGACCCCGACGACCGCGGCGCTCATCACGCCACAGGCGAGCATGATGGGGGCCAGTTCCTTAACCAGAGTGCCCCAGCCAAGCCCGGTTCGGGGCAGGGTCAGGGCGAGGGTGACGAGCAGCAGGGCCGGGGCCGCCACCCACCATGCATAAACGAGTCCCATCGGACCAAGCGCGATGCCGGCCAGGAAAGCCGTGGGAAAAACCAGCGCGCCAAATGCGTTCGAGCGGACATAGACGCCGGGCAGGCCCATGGCATTGGTTGTCGGCGAGCACACGATCTGCAGCGCCATGGCCGGCATGGCCAGCGCGAGGCCTGCCACGATCGGAGACATCTCGACCCATTTTTCGCCGAACAGGGTCAGCACCGCGGGTTCGGCGGTCAGGGCCAGCCCGAAATAGAGTGGAGCGGTAACCAAAAACACCGTGCGCAAGGTCTTGAGGAAATAGGGGCCAAGAGGCCGTCCGGCCCTGTGCAACTCGGCATAAGCGGGAAAGGCGACATCGTTGATGGGCGGCAGGAAGCGCCCGGTCACGATCAGAGTAAGGAACAGCGCTTCGGCATAGAGGCCGAGGTCGTGGGTATCAAATACTCGTCCGGCGATGAAGATGTCGCTTTGGCTCTGGATGATCCAAAACAGCTGGCACACGGTCATCGCCCCACCAAACCGGACAATATCGCCCGCGCCGCGGAAATCGAATATCGGCTTCACCAGGGATCGCGCGGCGATGGTCAGGCCGATGGCGCGGATGACGAAGCCCGCGATCGGCGCATAGACAAGCGCCCATACACCCCATCCCAGCCAAGCCAGGACCAGCGCCAGGATCGCCGCCACAAGTGCCGCCGCCATGCCGATCTGGCCCTGGACCCGGAATTCGAGCCGTTTGGCCAGAAGCTCTGCCGGCAATGAGGTGAAAGGTACGGTCAGAAACATCACCGCCTGGATCCTCAGCATATCTGCGATCAGTGGTTCCTTATAATAAGCCGCCATGATCGGCGCTCCGGCGAACTGGATCGCCGCGAGCGATACATTGAATAGAAGCAGCAGGCCAAAAACCTGTCCGATCCGGCGCGCGTCGACCTTGTTGGTCTGGATCAGTGAACTGGCAAAGCCGGCACCGTTGAGGAACGCCAGTGCGGTGAACACCACCTGACTCATAGCGAACAGACCGTAATCTGTAGGAGCAAGGAGGCGCACCACCATGATGGTGCTGGTCCAGGCGATCAGCTGGGCGATGATCTGCGATCCCCAGCGCCAGGCGAAAGCGTTGCGTACGCGCAGCGCGAATCCATCGTCGTGCGGCGTGTGGAGAGGGGCAGATTCGGTCACAAGCTGCGCGTTACGCCCCAAAGGTTGAGATTCTTATGATCATGGCCCTGATTCTGCGCAGCCAAAATCAGGTGAATCACGCCCAATCAGGCCGATTGACCGGTCATACGCCTATTTGGCTGTCCCTACATGGCCATCTACAGCACCTGCCAATGGGCCAAAAACTGCAGAATTCCGCCGTTTTTGAAGTTTTTTGAAGCAAAATTGCAAAAAGGACTTGCCCGAATCCGGAGCCCCCCATATATGCCCTCTCACCGACGCGGTGCTGACGGTTTTTAATCGCTTCGCCGGGTTGGTCGCCAACACTAACGGATAGCCGGTCCCCCGGTTCAAATCGGGGATACCTTCGCTGTCCGCTTTGCAATGTTGGTCGGCTCTTTGACATTGTTAGTTTTTGATGAAGGGACATGTGGGCGACGGCGCCCGGTCTGCGGAGCACAAGGCCGCAGTAACCGGTTAAATAAGCCGACGCCACATCCTCGCCCACCTCCACAGGTGGCTTGGGTGATGCATGTTCATTCGTATCCATTACGTTTGACAGTGCAGGTATCGGCTCCTTGATGCTCATGCTTGGTCGGATAGCGATCTTCGGATCGTGCTGATCTTGTATGTGACACAAACTTGAGAGTTTGATCCTGGCTCAGAACGAACGCTGGCGGCATGCCTAACACATGCAAGTCGAACGAACCCTTCGGGGTTAGTGGCGCACGGGTGCGTAACGCGTGGGAACCTGCCTTTAGGTTCGGAATAACCAGGAGAAATCCTGGCTAATACCGGATAATGTCTTCGGACCAAAGATTTATCGCCTTTAGATGGGCCCGCGTTAGATTAGATAGTTGGTGGGGTAATGGCCTACCAAGTCGACGATCTATAGCTGGTCTGAGAGGATGATCAGCCACACTGGGACTGAGACACGGCCCAGACTCCTACGGGAGGCAGCAGTGGGGAATATTGGACAATGGGCGAAAGCCTGATCCAGCAATGCCGCGTGAGTGATGAAGGCCTTAGGGTTGTAAAGCTCTTTTACCAGGGATGATAATGACAGTACCTGGAGAATAAGCTCCGGCTAACTCCGTGCCAGCAGCCGCGGTAATACGGAGGGAGCTAGCGTTGTTCGGAATTACTGGGCGTAAAGCGCGCGTAGGCGGCTATTCAAGTCAGGGGTGAAATCCCGGGGCTCAACCCCGGAACTGCCTTTGAAACTGGATAGCTAGAATCCTGGAGAGGCGAGTGGAATTCCGAGTGTAGAGGTGAAATTCGTAGATATTCGGAAGAACACCAGTGGCGAAGGCGACTCGCTGGACAGGTATTGACGCTGAGGTGCGAAAGCGTGGGGAGCAAACAGGATTAGATACCCTGGTAGTCCACGCCGTAAACGATGATAACTAGCTGTCCGGACTCATAGAGTCTGGGTGGCGCAGCTAACGCATTAAGTTATCCGCCTGGGGAGTACGGTCGCAAGATTAAAACTCAAAGGAATTGACGGGGGCCTGCACAAGCGGTGGAGCATGTGGTTTAATTCGAAGCAACGCGCAGAACCTTACCAGCCTTTGACATCCTAGGACGGTTTCTGGAGACAGATTCCTTTCCTTCGGGAACCTAGTGACAGGTGCTGCATGGCTGTCGTCAGCTCGTGTCGTGAGATGTTGGGTTAAGTCCCGCAACGAGCGCAACCCTCGTCCTTAGTTGCCATCATTTAGTTGGGCACTTTAAGGAAACTGCCGGTGATAAGCCGGAGGAAGGTGGGGATGACGTCAAGTCCTCATGGCCCTTACAGGCTGGGCTACACACGTGCTACAATGGCATCTACAGTGAGCAGCGATCCCGCGAGGGTTAGCTAATCTCCAAAAGATGTCTCAGTTCGGATTGTTCTCTGCAACTCGAGAGCATGAAGGCGGAATCGCTAGTAATCGCGGATCAGCATGCCGCGGTGAATACGTTCCCAGGCCTTGTACACACCGCCCGTCACACCATGGGAGTTGGTTCTACCCGAAGGTGGTGCGCTAACCTGCTTGCAGGAGGCAGCCAACCACGGTGGGATCAGCGACTGGGGTGAAGTCGTAACAAGGTAGCCGTAGGGGAACCTGCGGCTGGATCACCTCCTTTCTAAGGATAACTGCGAAAGCGCCAGGCTTCGGTCTGGAAGTGCTTCGCATGTTTCCAAAGAACACTGCCGTCGTCCTCATGTCCTTTCATCACTGGAGATTGCGCAAGCGCATAATAGCGTTTGCGTGGTACGCCTGAGTCGGCTCACGCCCCTCGCGGCCCTAGGCTGCTGAAGGCGGTGTAGGTCCGTAGCTCAGTTGGTTAGAGCGCACCCCTGATAAGGGTGAGGTCGGTGGTTCAAATCCACTCGGACCTACCATTGATCTCGCTTTTGGGCATCAGGGGCCTTAGCTCAGCTGGGAGAGCACCTGCTTTGCAAGCAGGGGGTCACCGGTTCGATCCCGGTAGGCTCCACCAGCCCAAATGAATTCTCCAGGATGAAAAGAAAACGGATCCGGCATTGGCCGGTAGGCGGTTTCAAACCGCTGTCTTTGACATTGTGAATGGGTTTTTTAATCGATGCCGCGATACGCGTGCATTCGATCTTCGGATTGGATGCAGACGTATTGCATTAATCAGATGTATAATCTGGCTGAGATTATCTTCCGTGCCATCGTATGGCGAACAGGCTTTTATGCAGGCCTGTCGTTGATGGTGTGGATTCTCAAGCGTGAGGTAAGAGCATTTGGTGGATGCCTTGGCATGTACAGGCGATGAAGGACGTGGCACGCTGCGATAAGCGTCGGGGAGTTGTGAGCAAACTTTGATCCGGCGATTTCCGAATGGGGAAACCCACCTTCACCATTTCTTCCTGGTCTCTTTCGAGGGATCATGGAGAGGTGGACTAGGTATCACCGAGCTGAATACATAGGCTTGGTGAAGCGAACCCGGGGAACTGAAACATCTCAGTACCCGGAGGAAAAGACATCAACCGAGATTCCGTTAGTAGTGGCGAGCGAACGCGGACCAGGCCAGTGCCTTTTCATAAATTAGCAGAACACTCTGGAAAGTGTGGCCATAGCGGGTGACAGCCCCGTATGCGAAAGTGATTGAAAAGGACTTGAGTAGGGCGGGACACGTGAAATCCTGTCTGAACATGGGGGGACCACCCTCCAAGCCTAAATACTCGTACATGACCGATAGCGAACACAGTACCGTGAGGGAAAGGTGAAAAGCACCCCGATTAGGGGAGTGAAACAGTACCTGAAACCGAATGCTTACAAGCAGTGGGAGCTTCTTTAGGAAGTGACCGCGTACCTCTTGCATAATGGGTCAGTGACTTAATCTAGCATGCGAGCTTAAGCCGTTAGGTGTAGGCGAAGCGAAAGCGAGTCTGAATAGGGCGACTGAGTATGTTGGATTAGACCCGAACCCCGGCGATCTAGATATGACCAGGTTGAAGGTGCGGTAACACGCACTGGAGGACCGAACCGTTGCATGTTGAAAAATGCTCGGATGAGTTGTGTTTAGGGGTGAAAGGCCAATCAAGCCGGGAAATAGCTGGTTCTCCGCGAAATCTATTGAGGTAGAGCGTCGGATGTATGCCGATGGGGGTAGAGCACTGGATGGGCTAGGGCTGCGCGAGCGGTACCAAACCTAACCAAACTCCGAATACCATCGAGTCTTATCCGGCAGACAGACGGCGGGTGCTAAGGTCCGTCGTCAAAAGGGAAACAGCCCTAACCTACAGCTAAGGTCCCCAAGTCATTACTAAGTGGGAAAGCATGTGGGAATCCCAAAACAACCAGGAGGTTGGCTTAGAAGCAGCCATCCTTTAAAGAAAGCGTAACAGCTCACTGGTCTAAATAAGGGTTCCTGCGGCGAAGATGTAACGGGGCTAAAGTAATGCACCGAAGCTTAGGGTTCAGAATTTATTCTGAGCGGTAGCGGAGCGTTCCGTAAGTGGTTGAAGCCGAAGGGTAACCGACGGTGGACATATCGGAAGTGCGAATGCTGACATGAGTAGCGATAAAGAGGGTGAGATGCCCTCTCGCCGAAAGACCAAGGGTTCCTGCGCAACGCTAATCGGCGCAGGGTGAGCCGGCCCCTAAGACGAGCCCGAAGGGGGTAGTCGATGGGAACCACGTTAATATTCGTGGGCCTGGAGATGTGTGACGGATGGCGGAAGTTGTTCACTCTTATTGGATTGAGTGGGCAGCCAAGTTGTCCCGGGAAATAGCCTCTCCATATAGACCGTACCCGAAACCGACACAGGTGGTCAGGTAGAGTATACCAAGGCGCTTGAGAGAAGTATCCTGAAGGAACTCGGCAAATTGCCTCCGTACCTTCGGAAGAAGGAGGCCCCGGCTAAGCGCAAGCTCTGTCGGGGGGCACAGGCCAGGGGGTAGCGACTGTTTATCAAAAACACAGGACTCTGCTAAGTCGGCTTCAAGACGACGTATAGGGTCTGACGCCTGCCCGGTGCTTGAAGGTTAAGAGGAGGAGTGCAAGCTCCGAATTGAAGCCCAAGTAAACGGCGGCCGTAACTATAACGGTCCTAAGGTAGCGAAATTCCTTGTCGGGTAAGTTCCGACCTGCACGAATGGCGTAACGACTTCCCCACTGTCTCCAGGATATGCTCAGCGAAATTGAATTCTCCGTGAAGATGCGGAGTACCCGCGGTTAGACGGAAAGACCCCGTGCACCTTTACTGCAACTTCAGAGTGGCATTAGGAAAGAGTTGTGTAGCATAGGTGGGAGGCTTTGAAACTTGGGCGCCAGTCCAAGTGGAGCCATAGGTGAAATACCACCCTGCTGTTTTCTGATGTCTAACCTCGCACCGTTATCCGGTGTAGGGACCCTCTGTGGTGGGTAGTTTGACTGGGGCGGTCGCCTCCTAAAGAGTAACGGAGGCGCGCGATGGTAGGCTCAGGCCGGTTGGAAACCGGCTGCGAGAGTGCAATGGCATAAGCCTGCCTGACTGCGAGACTGACGAGTCGAGCAGAGACGAAAGTCGGTCATAGTGATCCGGTGGTCCCTCGTGGAAGGGCCATCGCTCAACGGATAAAAGGTACGCCGGGGATAACAGGCTGATGATTCCCAAGAGCTCATATCGACGGAATCGTTTGGCACCTCGATGTCGGCTCATCACATCCTGGGGCTGGAGCAGGTCCCAAGGGTTTGGCTGTTCGCCAATTAAAGTGGTACGTGAGCTGGGTTCAGAACGTCGCGAGACAGTTTGGTCCCTATCTGCCGTGGGCGTCGATACTTGATAGGAGTTGCCCCTAGTACGAGAGGACCGGGGTGAACATACCTCTGGTGTACCAGTCATACCGCCAGGTGTGCCGCTGGGTAGCTATGTATGGACGGGATAACCGCTGAAAGCATCTAAGCGGGAAGCCTCCCTAAAGATAAGGTATCTTCGAACCGTCGTAGACCACGACGTTGATAGGCCGGGTGTGGAAGCGCAGTAATGCGTGGAGCTAACCGGTCCTAATAGTTCTGATCGCGCTTGATGAATCTGCACCATCAATGACAGTCCTGAGTGGATTGCTGTTGAGGAAGATGACCTCGAGCCAGATCGCCCACTGACTTAACCCGAAAGGGTGCATCGATTAAAAACCCGCACGCTGGCTTCATTGCTTCGTGGTAATAGCGCCTGTGACCCACCCGATCCCATCTCGAACTCGGCCGTGAAACCAGGCAGCGCCGATGGTACTAGTGCTCAAGCACTGGAAGAGTAGGTCGCCGCGAGGCATTGTAGCTAGCGAGCGGGTATAAACCCATTCACAAGTCGAAGGGCTGACCCGTTAAGGGCAGCCCTTTCGGCGTCTTTACCGACGCCGCAATACGGTGCCGCGGGATGGAGCAGTCCGGTAGCTCGTCAGGCTCATAACCTGAAGGTCGTTGGTTCAAATCCAACTCCCGCAACCACCGTTTTCAAGCAGATTCACCCCCTTGCCTTAGCTGGCTTGGGGGTTTTTTGCGTTCTGGCTTGGTCGCATTGGCAGTCACCTGCCAGTGGATCTGAGCAGGGGCGTTGGCCCCTGGCCTTTGACGCGAGATTTCGTGCACCAGCGAGGGCTTGGCATCGGTGTGATGCTGCGCTTCTTGAGCTGCCGACGCCGCATAACGCGAACGTTTGGCTTATGGGACGCCTAGGCTTTGCGGGCGTCGGCCATCGACCAGTTCGGAGACCCACTGATCCTGCCGATCGCTGGAGGATGCGGGAAGCTGGCATACTGGCGTTCGATCCCTTCGCCGCGAGCGACTATACTTGGCACTCCCCAAGAGGACGATCCAGCCGATTCTTGAGGCTACTTGGACGACCGCAAGTAGCCGAGTCGCAGCTACTGCTCGCTTCTTGGTGTCCCAAAAAGAGCCAACAAGCGTTGAATCCTATTGGTATATTCTTGTTTACTTTCCTCAAGAATCGGCAGAAGAGTTAGCTAATCCCATAAAGGGTCGCGGGTTACCTCGACGTGGTTTTCCCAACCACGGCGATTTTGTCGTTTGAGAGGAATTTCGTGATGAAGAAGCTAATGTTCGTGGCCTCTGCGGCCGCTATTTCCCTGTCGTCCATGGCGACCCCTGCGCTCGCAGCGGTGCCCGTGGACTCGGAGGGGACCAACCCCGTTCTCGATCAAAAATGCGCGGATGATACCCCGCCTAGCGTGCCGTCCGGTTTTACAGCGTATGCGCTAGGCGCGACTGTTGGTCCGGAGATCGAAACGGCCGTGGTGGCTCTCGGTCCGATCTATATCGTACCGATCGGATCCCCGACTTCGGTTCTCGGCGAAATTAGAACCCCGCATTTGAACGGGGGGAGCCCAAACATATTCGGCTACGCGAATCGCACTGTCGTATATCCGGGAGGTGCTCAGCGCTGGGTCAATATCCGCACAACTTTGACCACCTATGCAAGCGCCACCGGTTGCCACGTGCATAAGGAGAGCAACGGCGACAATGACGGTCTTCACCCAGGTTTCATCGCGCCCCCCGGCCACCAGAGAAACACACCTTTTTCTGCTATCCATTCGGAGCGATTCGTAGATGGAAGCAGGATGATTGATACACTACCGGGCCCCTATACCGATCCCACTCAGAGCGAGATCGACGCGCAGGTGCTGATCTGCATCTCGCCGAGCACGAAGCTCGTGAAAGGTGTACCGGGAACCTGGGTCGGCAAGAACGGGTATACTGCTTGCTCGCGCGCGCTTTATGACTCGCTCTATAGCAAGTTCGATCCCAACGCTCCGCCGACGAATTCCCTGCCCAGCACCTGAGCAGGTTCAACTATCGACAGAACTAGGGTCGACCGAAAGGTCGGCCCTTTTTCATGTGGCGGAGCCTCAGAATACCTTGCGCAGCGACAGGCTGACCGAGCGGCCCAGCGGGTCGAGCAGGAATGGCTGGAAGTTGCGGGGCGTGGTCCCGGCCTGGTCGACCACGACCTGCTTCGAATCGAGCAAATTGCTGACCGCCAGCGAAATACGCATGCCCTTCAGTGCGGGCGTGTCGGGGAACAGCGGACCGAGGTTGGCGAAGGTCCTGGCATCGACCGTCGTCCTGCCCTTGAACCTGATGGTGCTCGGTGCGGCAAGGGTGCCCGAGTTGACCAGCGACTCTCCTGTCCATGACTCGGATATCTGCAGCCCGATGCCGCGATGGTAAATGGCACTCGACAATTGGACCTGGTGACGCGGCTGTCCGCCGCCGAAACCTAGCGCACCGCCGGACAGCAGGTCGATGACCGGCAAGCCCTCGCGCGCGAGGCGGGATTTTTCGAGATACCATGTGTGATCGGCACGGAACGCCACCCGTACGCCTTGGCCCAATGACGGCACCGCTGGACCATCCTCTTCGCCCGTGCTGCCTCCCTGGGGGCCGCCGAACACGCGGGCGAGGTCAATGCCCCAGCGCAATTCCTCGCTGCGATCACGTGCATAGCTGACCGGCCGCGCGTCGAGCTGCACGAGCGTGCCGTTGGCATTGCGAATGTAGCGGTCCGGGAAGGCTGCCTGCACCTCGGCATTGGCGGGTGGCAGGGGCGCAATCGCGTTGAGCCCGACCACATTTACATATTCTGCGTTGATATTCAGGTTGATGGAATCGAACGGCCTCAGCGTCGCGCTCAGCCTGGTAATCCGTCGCTGCGGGGTGACCAGATCGCGATTGCCACCGCTGACAAAGCGCACCAGCACCGTTTCCTCGCGCAGGTAATCGAAGATCCTGAAATTTTCGGTCACGACGACCGGGTCGGTAAGAAGCCCCGCAAATGGGGGAACCTCCTCGTCAGTGTAGGATCCCCGAAGACTGAGGCGCCGGTCGACTTGCCAGCTTAGCCCGGCACCATAAGTGTGGATCGTACCGGCATCGGTTACATCGCGAACCTCGCCGGTAAAATCCGCCACCAGGTCGCCAATCGCGATACCGCCCAGCGGTAGCAAAGGAACCTGCAGATTGAGCTGTCCGCCCAGCTGGTCACGCGACAACCGGGCACTGCTGGCAGTTGCTATCCCGTTGGTGGAACTGGTGAACCGATCGAGCCGGGTGTCGACACGCGCCGTCAATCGAACGGGCCCTGCCGGCAGCCTGAACAGCGGCCCAGTGGCAATCAATTGCGCCTGGCCGTTGTCGCTGCGCGAGCGCGCGCGGTCGGGGCGGAGCGGGCCAAGCTGCTCGACAGCGAATGGCGTGAACGGATTGATGGTACCCGCCAGCAAGCCTGCACCGATAAGGCTCAGGTCATAGTCGCGGTCCGTTTCGGTGTTGGTAATCCGATGGATCAGCGCAGTGCTCGCGGTCAGGCTGAACTGGCCGATCTGGCTCGTCAGCGTTACGCCCAGATTGACGGCTGTGCTTTCCTGACGACGCGTCAAGGGCTCTCCAAGTGCCACGGCTACCAGCACATCGCGCCCGAAGGGCGAGAAGGGAGAGGTCGCGGGCAGCGTGAACAGGCTCGAGGACAGGCCGCTCAAGCCTGACGTCGTAGTGTGTTCGACACGGCCGGACAGCGAGAGCGCGGTCGTCCTGTTATAGCGCTGGGTGAGATTTGCATTGGCCGAATATTGGTCGCGCTCGTCTATCAGCGATCGGAACGGCGCAGTATCGGTGGGGTTGGCCAAGCCAGCCGTGGCGGCGAATTGAGCAAGGCCGGGCTGGCTCACACCAATGGGCACGCCGGCTATGATCACCGGCCGCCCAACCAGCAGGCTGAGTGCCGGATCGATTTCACCATTGCCTCCGGCGCCGACAACATTGCCGGAAGTCGAGAACGGGATCCCCGAGGTATCGGGAAGAATCTGCCGCTGGCTTTCGAACAGGGGGTCACCGCGCTGGACCCGCAGGACCAGGCTGCGACGATTGTTGTTTTCGAGCTTCAGCAGATTGAGCTCACCTTCACCCCGGAATACATCCCCGCGCGTGGTTAGCTCGCCCTTGGCGTTGGTGGTCACTTGCACCAGGTCGGGCTTGATGACGATGTTGATGACCCGCTGGGTCGGCGACTGGCCAAGCCGCGCAGCCACAATCGAGGGCAGGATCTGGATCTTCGACACCGCCTCGCTCGGCAAGTCGGCGATGTCCATGATGCCGTTCGTCAATTGACCGTTGATCAGGACAACCGGGCCTTGGCCCGAGATATCGACCTCGCTGGCGATCTGGTCCAGCAGGTCACCGATGGTGTCGAAGCCGTATGCGGCGATTTCGTTCTCATCGAATTCGGATTCGGCGACCAGTCCGGCGAACAGGTCGCGCTGGCGCTCGCCGATGACGACGATCTCGCCCTGGCGGAAGTTTTCCGGAGATTGCTGGGTTTCTTGCTGGGCCGCAACCGAGCTGGCGGGAATGACTGCCGCCAGCCCCGTTATCCATGCCGACGCTTTAAAAACAGTCCACATGCGTTGGTTCTTGCCAGATAAGAATTAACCGAGTTTCTATTTATCCCAAGGCAAGAAATACGCAATCGGTAAATGGACGGACAAGGCTATCGACTTGTCCGATCGGAATTACGACATTCCAACACGGGTAAGGATCGGGTTCTTCTAGTCACGGTTATCGGGCGAATTCGCCGGTCCGTGTTGCGCGCTGCAGTCCTGCGGCTAGAGCCTGAAGATTCCGAGCTGCAGGCCCTTGATGGTCGCCGCCATACGGCCGTTAACGCCGAGTTTCTGGAAAATGCGGCTCACATAGGTGCCGACCGTTGCGTTCGATACGCCCAGGATCGTGGAGATGTCCAAGTTTGATTTCCCCCGGGCGATCCAGACCAGCACTTCCTTCTCGCGCTTGGAGAATTGCGGGACATCGTCAGCTCTTGTTTCGGCCAGGTTGGTGATCCGCCGATGCATGGTGGTGGCGAATGTGATCAACTCCTCGACGAGCGGCGCGTCGATGTCGGTTATCTCGCGGCCGAGAGAGAAGGTGAAATAGGCTTCACTACCCCTGGGACCATAAATGGGTGCGGCAATCCCGTGTATCAGCCCGTGTTCGTGCATCGCCGCCACGAATGCTTCCTGCTCGGGCGACAAGGTCTGGGCTTCGATCGCTTCCGACCAACTCATGACCTTGCCGGCGCTGATCACGAAATCGGCGATCGGATCGTGCTGACGGAATTCGGGATCATCGTCATAGAGCGCGATCCACTCGTCGGGAAAGCCGTAGTGGATCAGGATCGCATCCTCGTGAAGCTGCGAATGAAGGGGCGGGACGATCCGGTAACTTGCGCTCTGCACGCCGTGATCGAGCGCGTAGTTCCTCGCCCCCAAAAACATTTTCTTGAGACTGTGATCGATGCCTGGATCGATGCGCATTTCGGTTCGCTGGGAGGTCACCGTTCTGTTTCGGTATCCCATTAGAGTTTGCGCGACGCGATGCTTATAACACAATTACTTGAAACAGCGGTAATTTTTCGCGCCGTCCCGCACAGGCAAGCGCACGTTTGCCACCCTCCCTCGATAAGGGTGGTCTCATAGCCCGAAATGTCATTGGTGAAGTGTTTGGGTCAAATCCAATGTTTGGAAGCTATAGCGCGACTCAAGCGATTGAACTCAATGTAGAATGTGCGACCCAAAGGCTCTGGCCTGTTTTTTAGGGTTGATGCAACTTCGCATATTGTCCGCAAGCAAGAAAGTCGTGCATGTGCATGACAAGCTTTGTCCAGGGCCGTGCCAATGGGGTCTCCTATGAGTAGGCCTGTCGGGATATGCAGTCCTTCTTTGGCAATTTTCGCTGTGTCTGCGGTATCCCTTTGTGTGGCCAGCCCCCCCCCGAGTCGCGTCGAGTCGCGTCGATCCGGTTTGTGCGAGTTAGCGCGAGCAGGATTGCCGAAAACGCGTGATGGTCTATGTTCCGCCCATTGGAGCCGCAATGGCTCTCTTCCGTCGCAACAGGTCGCGCCATTTGAATGTCTTTGCCAGTCTAGCCGTGGGCGCTCGATCGAGCCGGAACGGATATATGCGGGCGGGTTGCTCGCTCGTGGCGCTGCTGGTGGCAACGCTAGCCACCCCCGTGTGGGCACAGGATGAAGATACGCCTGAGGAGCAGGCCGCCGAACTGCTAGTCCCGGAGCCTCCGACCGATGTAATCCTGCCGGAGATCGAACAGATTATCAGCGACGAAGAGTTCGAGGCATCGATCCCCGAACTCGACCCGGATAGTGACCCCGCCCTCGATATGCCGCTGGAGTCGATTGCGGAGTTCGAGCGTCGGCTGGCCGCGGAGGAGGCCGATGCGGAACCCGGCGAGGGTCAGGAGCCTCCGCTGGGAGAGCCGGCACTGGCGGACGGAGACCTGGTTGAGGAGATCGGCGACGCCCCGATCCGCGATGCCGAACTGATTGCACCGCTGCCGCCGCTCGATCAGTTCGAGGTCGAGCCAGTGGAATTTGCCGAGGATGCAAGCGATGCCGAGATTGTCGAGGTTGGCTATACGGTTCTGATCGAGGGCCTGGAGGATGCCAATGCCGAGGCCGATGTCGACCTGCGCGACATGTTCAATGATCTCTCCGCACTCGAAACCGGTGACGGCAAGGCCGCCAATGTGGCGCAGGTCCTGGCTCGGCTGAAGGAAGATTCCATCCTCATCGAGCGGCTTCTAGCGTCGGAAGGGTGGTACGAGGCGCAAATCGAGACACGGGTCGACCGGTCGAGCAATCCCGACGAACCATCGCTGACCGCTGTTATCCAGGTGGCACCCGGGCGGCGCTACACTTTCTCGGAAATCACGATTGAAGCAGATCCGGTCGAACCGCCGGACCTTATTCGTGACAATTTCGCGCTTGAGGTGGGGCAGCCGATCATCGCTATGCGCGTCCAGGGCGCAGAGGCACAGGTGGCGGTCGCCTTGCCTGAAAACGGATACCCCTTTGCCACGATAGGGCAGCGGGACATCCTGCTCGATCCCGAAACAGGCGACGGCAGCTACACTCTGCCGGTCGCCGTCGGAACGCGCGCGCGGTTCGGTGGCTTCAGGACTACCGGCGATCTCGCGTTTGATGCCGATCACGTCGCGGTTCTCGCTCAGTTCAAACAGGGTGAACTCTACGACAGCCGCATGGTCGACGACTTGCGTCAGGCGCTGGTAGCCACTGGGCTCCTCAACACAATATCCGTGCAACCGGAAGAGACCGGCGAAGACGCCGGGGATGGCACCGAATACGTCACCATCGTGGTCGATCAGGCGGCCGCTCCACCGCGCACGATTGCAGCAACCGCAGGCTATGGCACCGGAGAAGGTTTCAGAGTGGAGGGCAGCTGGTCCCACCGCAACCTGTTCCCGCCCGAAGGTGCGCTGACCGCCCGCGGCGTGCTGGGCACAAGGGAACAGGGTGCCGGACTGATATTCCGCCGCTCGAATGCCGGGAAGCGTGACCGGGCCTTCCTGGTCGTGGCCGAGGCGTTGCGAAGCGATTACGATGCCTATGAAGCCTTCACCGGACGACTGTCGGCATTGATGACCTACGAGTCGACCAGCATCTGGCGCAAACCGCTGACCTACGCTGTCGGGGCGCGGCTGATCGGCACCAACGAGCAGGATTACGATTTCGCGCTCGGCGATCTCGATCGGCGCACGTTCTTCATTGGCGGGTTGATCGGCCAACTTGGGGTCGACCAGACCGACAGCCTGCTCAACGCGACCAAGGGCTTCCGGATCACTGCGCTGGTAGAACCCGAGGGGGCGCTGCACGACGGGTTCGTGCCCTATGTGCGGGCTCGGCTCGACGGGTCTGCCTACTTCTCGCCGACAGATGCAATTACGCTGGCGGGTCGTTTGGCCGCCGGGACCATTCAGGGCATCGAACGGTTCGAGTTGGCACCTTCGCGCCGGTTCTATGCTGGCGGCGGCGGCTCGGTTCGTGGTTTCGGGTATCAGGAGGTCGGTCCACGGGTCGTGCTCGATAACCCCAAATTCGATCCGACCGATCCCGACGAGACTGCCAACCCGTTCATTTATCGCCCCATTGGAGGGCGCAGTTTCAATGAAGCGAGCCTGGAAGTGCGTTATCGCTTCGGCGATTTCGGCGTGGTCGGCTTCGTCGATGCAGGCCAAGTCTATGAAAGTGACACGCCGGACGGTTCCGACCTGCGCTTCGGCGCCGGTATAGGCGGGCGCTATTATACCAATTTCGGGCCCTTGCGGTTCGATCTCGCCATGCCGCTTGATCGCCGTGAGGGCGAAAGCAGCTTCGCCATCTACGTATCCATCGGACAGGCCTTCTAATGGCCGACGAGATCGATACCGAAATGGCCGAGCACACTTCGTTCGAGCAGAAAGGCCGCGGACGCAAGCTGGCGACCTGGCTCGGCATTGCGCTGGGCAGCCTCCTCCTGGTGGTCGCGGCATTGCTGCTCGGTCTCAACAGCGGACCAGGCAAGAAATTCGTCATCGACCAGATTGAAGATCTGGAGTTCGAGAACGGGCTGGAGATCGGGATCGGCGGGATCGAGGGTTCGCTCTATGGCGAAATGACCCTGCGAGATGTCGCGCTTTCGGATCCCGAAGGCGTGTTCCTGACCTCGCCGGCCATGCGTCTCGACTGGCGGCCATTCGCCTTTGCCAACGGCCATATCGACATCCGCTCGCTCACCGCGCAGTTGGTGACCCTGCAGCGTCTGCCCGAATTTGCCGAGACACCGCCCTCGCAGGATCCGCTCCTTCCCGATTACGACATTGATATAGCAGAATTCCGGATCGATCGCTTCGTCGCCGAGAAGCCCGTCAGTGGCGAGCGACGTATGGCCAGGCTTTCAGGCGAAGCGCATATTGCTGACGGCAGGGCAAAGGCCCGTTTCGATGGACGGACTATTGCCGGGCAGGGGCGTGGCGGGGGAGACCGGATTGCCCTCTCGATTGATGCCGTGCCGGAGGATAACCGGCTCGCACTCGATCTGAAGGTCGATGCTCCTGGTGACGGAGTGCTCGCGGCCATGGCCGGGGTGACAGAGCCGTTCGCGGTCCGGATTGCCGGCAAAGGCGATTGGCAAGCGTGGAACGGCAAGCTTGATGCAAACCTGGCCGGTAGCAATTTCGCCGATCTACGTTTGTCGGCACGTGACGGCACATTCACGCTCAAGGGGCCTGCCCGCATCGCCCGACTGTTCGAAGGTTCGACGGCTGAGCTGCTGGGGCCGATGACCGACATCGACATGAGCGCCGCGCTGGAAGATCGGCGCGCACTGCTGTCCGGCAGCGTATCGAGCGACGCCTTCCGGCTGACCAGCAATGGCCTGGTTGATCTGTCGGACAACAGCTTCGAAGACCTCAAGCTCGCATTCGTGCTACTACGCCCTTCGGTTCTGGCGGAGAACCTGCAGGGCAGCGGCCTGCGCGCCCTGCTCACCCTCAATGGCGAATTCACCGCACCACGGGTCGAATATGCTCTCAACGCCAATCGCCTGGTGATGGATGACGTTGGCCTAGAGAATCTTCGCGCTTCCGGCGCGGCGCGGGTCAATGCCGGTGCGATCTTGATCCCGGTCGAAGCGCGCGCAGCGCGTATTTTCGGGCTCGACACGGTTGCTGGCGGGACATTGCGCGATGTGCGGTTGACGGGGGATCTTGCCATCAACGGGCCACGCATCCTGTCGGACAATATGCGCATCCGTTCGGACCGCATCGATGCCGGGTTGATCTTGCTCGCAGACACATCGACCGGGCTCTACACCGGCGCGATCGACGGGAAGATCGACAATTACCGGATCGAGAGCGTCGGCATTTTTGACATCGAAACCGATGTCGATCTCGAATCGCGCCGCGAAGGTTTCGTACTCGCGGGCAAGGTCAGGGCGCGCTCGACCCGGCTGTTCAATGATGGCGTGCGAGACTTTCTCGGCGGCAATGTCGTTGCCGCCAGCGACGTAAGCTACGGCGCCGACGGGCTTGTCCGCTTTACCAACCTTACCTTGCGCTCACCCGAAGTTCGCGTGACCGGGGGGCAGGGCTTTTACGCGCCCGACGGTCGACTGGCGCTCAATGCCGACGGGGTCACTGATGCTTATGGGCCGGTCGGTTTGCAGGTCACAGGCACGCTCGACAATCCGCAGGCGATCGTCACCGCCGAACGTCCGGACCTGGGGATTGGCCTTGCCAACCTGCAAGCCGATATCAGCACAGCGCGGAATGGCTATCGCCTACAGGCCAAGGGCGATACCGATTATGGGCCGTTGCGGGCCGATGTCGTGCTGGGCACAGGTGCCCGCACAACGCTCGACATCACCAGCGGCGACTTGGCTGGCATAGGCTTCTCGGGATCGCTGGAGCAGACTGCTGCCGGGCCATTCGCCGGGCGGCTGGTGGCCGATGGGCAAGGCGTGTCCGGGGTCGTTCGTCTGCAGGCCGAAGGACAATACCAGGCAGCACTGGTCAATCTGCGGGCGCAGAATACACGCCTTCCCGGACCGGCCGATCTGACTATCGGATCGGCCATTATCGATGCCCGCGTAATCCTCTACGACCAGCCTTATGTGGTCGCAGACGCGCAGCTATCCCAAACGCGTATTGGCGATTTGAACCTCAACGCCGCGCGCGCAAAAATCGACTATCGCAACGGACGCGGCAAGGCCCGCATCCTGGCCGAGGGCGTCGGCGGAGTTCCTTTCCGCGTGTCAGCCAACGCCGATCTGCAGCCTGAGCTTTGGCGCGCCGCAATCAAAGGGAAAGTGCGGGGGATCACTTTCCAAACCGCCAACCCTGCGCGCATCCTGCCGCGTGAGGGCAGTTATGAATTGCTGCCGACACGGATTGATTTCGGCCGCGGGAACATTCGCCTGGCCGGTACCTATGGCGACGGGCTCAAGATCCAAAGCCGGCTCGATTCACTGGAATTGGGCATAATGGACGCCTTTGTGCCCGGACTGGGTCTTCAGGGCCGAGCTACCGGTAGCCTCGATTTCGAGCAGCCGACGGCCTCGGCGTTTCCACGTGCCGATGCTCGCCTCAAGATCAGTAATTTCAGCCGCACCACCGCTCTATCGGTCAGCCAGCCGGTCGATTTCAATTTTGTCGGCAAGCTGCTGCCCGATGGCGGCGAGGCGCGGGCCGTTATGCGCCGCCGCGGCAGCGTTATCGGGCGGATGTCGGCAACATTGCGACCGCTGCCTCCGGGGGCGGGGTCGTGGACCACGAGGCTCCTTGCAGCTCCATTGGGTGGCGGCATCCGCTACAACGGTCCTGCGGAAACATTGTTTTCCTTTGCCGGTGCATCCAAGCAAAGCCTGTCAGGACCGATTGGTGTCGCCGCCGACTTCTCCGGCCGGGTACAGGACCCTCGGCTGGCCGGGATCGTACGAGCCAACAAGCTGATCTACGAGAACCAGACCTATGGTACGCGCCTCACCAATATGGCGCTGGCCGGGCGGTTCAGTGGCAACCGGCTGGAAATCGAACGACTGACAGCGACGGCGGGCGAAGGCAGCGTCGATGCCAGCGGGTTCATCAGCCTTTCGGCGGAAAACGGCTATCCGATGAACCTGGCCATTGCGCTTGATAACGCCCGGCTGGCCCGCAGCGACGCCTTGTCGACCACCGCCAACGGCAACCTCCGCCTGACCAAGACCGCAGGGCAAACCGCGCTGCTTTCCGGCCAATTGAACCTGCCCGAAACACGCTATGAAATCATCCGGCAGGGTGCGGCCCAGGTGCCTGAGCTCACAGGGGTTCGGTTCAAACCGCCCCGCGGACCGCAGCGGATCACCGGCGACGAACCGGCGGAGCACCAACCTGGTCTTTTCGAATTGCTAAGGCTGAATGTTTCGCTCGACGCACCAGAGCGGCTCTACGTTTCCGGAATGGGGCTCGAATCCGAATGGAGCGCCGACCTGCGGCTTATCGGCACGAGCACCAATCCCCGCCTTAGCGGCGCTGTCGAACTCATTCGCGGGACGCTCGGCTTTGCTGGCCGATCCTTCACACTCAACCAGGGACGGATCGGCTTTACCGGCGGCCCGACGATCAACCCGACGCTGGCCATCACGGCGACAGAGGACATCGAGGATGTGGCGGTGAACGTGGAAATCGCAGGGCGGGCCTATGATCCGCAGATCGAATTCTCCAGTACGCCCGGCCTGCCGCAGGATGAAATCGTGGCACGGATCCTGTTCGGCAGCTCGGTCGGCAATCTGTCCGCGATCCAGGCGGTGCAGCTGGCCGCTTCGCTTAATTCGTTGCGGGGAACCGGAGGGGGGCTCAATCCGCTCGGCAAGCTGCGTTCGGCGACCGGCATAGACCGTTTGCGTATTCTCGGCCCTGACGAGGAAAACGGGCGTGGAACTGCACTGGCAGCCGGCCAGTATATCTCCGACGACATCTATGTCGAATTCATCACCGATGCGCGCGGCTTTACCGCGACGCAGTTGGAGATTGCCCTGACCCCGTTCCTCTCGATCCTCAGCCAGGCAGGCGGCTCGGGCGCGACCAATATCAACGTTCGCTATCGGAAGAACTACTAATGCGGCGTGTCGGCCTCGCCTTGCCGCTTCTGTTGCTCGCCTGCGAAAGCGAACCTACGTTCGACGAACGCTACGAAGAGACGCAGACGCGCATCGAGGAGAAGGCCCAGGACCTCGATGCCGAACTGGCCGAGCAACCTTCTCCGGGATCGTCGCAAACAGCCGAACCACAGTCCGACCCCGGCTGAACGCGGTGGTGGCATTGGTCCACGCTCCAGGCTGACCCTACCGATTGAGGTTGCTACACGCCCCTTGGGGGGGCTACCATGCCATACAGGACGAGCGGGACGTCAGAGGAGGCAGCATCTCCGACATATTCCTCTCATATAACCGCAAGGATGCGGATATTGCGCGGCGCTTTGCCGAAGGGCTGGAGCGTGAGGGCTTCACCGTGTGGTGGGATCAGGCCCTGCGCTCGGGTGAAGCCTATGACGAGGTGACCGAGGCGGGGTTGTGCAACACCACCCCCCCACCCCAAGGCCGTGGTGGTCCTATGGTCGCCGCGTTCTGTCGGCTCGCGCTGGGTGCGCGCAGAGGCGACCATCGCCGAACGCAACGGCACACTCGTTCCAGCGATGATCGAAGCTTGCGAGCGTCCGATCATGTTCGAGCTTACACAAACAGCAGAGCTGGGCCACTGGGCCGGGGAGGTGAACGATCCGGCCTGGCTGGCATTTGTTGAAGACGTCGCCAAGTTCGTCGCCAAGCCGGCCCATACGCCGCACACCCCTGTTCCGGTCGAACCGCCACCCGAACCAGCCCGGTCGGCAACCGAGGTGCTGGAGGACACGGTTCCCCTGCTGGCGGTCCTGCCCTTTGACAATCTCAGTTCCGACGAGGAGCTAACCTATTTCTGTGACGGCGTTTCGGAAGAAATTCAGCGCACGGTGGCGAGCCTGACCGAGCTGCGCGTCGTTGCCCGTTCGTCCAGTTTCCAGTTTCGCGGCAAGGACAAGACCATCGACCGGGTTGCCGGTGCGCTCGGAATTAGCCACCTGCTGGACGGCACGGTGCGCCGGAGCGGATCGCGCGTGCGGATATCCGCCGAACTGGTCGATTGCGCCACGCATAATGCGATGTGGGCGGACCGGTTCGATGGCGATCTCGACGATGTATTCACTCTGCAGGAGAATATCGCCGAAGCGGTCGCCGAGGCATTGAAAGTCAAGCTGGCGCCCCCTGCCAAGTCGACGGTTCTCGATCCTTCGGTATATGAATTGTTTCTTCGCGCCCGGGGGATCTTGGCGGAAGGTGACCCGGAATTCGACGACAGCGCGACCCAAGCCGTGCCGATGCTTGAACAGGTTGCCCATTCGTCGCCCGATTTCGCCCCGGCCTGGGAATTGCTGGCTGGCGCAAGGGCCTGGATCTTGCGCTCCGCCCATACGAAGACCAATTTTGCCGAGGGGCGGACCGGCGTTATACATGCTGCCGAAACAGCCTTGCGCCTCGATCCCAAGCGGATTGGTGCCCACGTTGCCCTGGCCAGGCTTGAGCCCTGGGGTGCATATAGCAATCGCGAAAAACTGCTCGACAGGGCACTGGCTGTTGCTCCGCATGATCCCGAGGCGCTCAATGAAATGAGCGTGTTCTGCTGGAGCGTGGGACGTTTTCGCGAGGCCCTGCGGCTGGCCGAGCAGGCCTGCGAACTCAACCCACTGATGCCCTCGGCCCGGCTTCACGTCGCACAAATGCGCACCTATGTCGGCGATTACGAGGCGTCGATCAGAATGCTCCTTTCGCTCCATCGTCGCTGGCCGAAGAACGCCGGGATCCTGCTTTCGCTGCTAGGCTTTTCAGCAGGTCTCGGATTTCGCGATGCCTATGACGGTGCTGTCGGGGATGCCGAGGATTTCGATGGCTGGCAGGCATGGGCGCTGCGCGAAACCCGGCTTTATGCAGAGGCCCTGTGGTCGGGCGACGAGGAGAAGAAGCGCGACCGGTTGGATAGCTACCAGAGGTTGCTCGAAAAGACCGGAACGGTGCCGCTCAATATTGTGCAGAGCGTTTCGGATCTCGGTATGACCGAAGAGGCCTTGCAGATGGCCGAGCGCGCTTCATTCGATCATATTTTCCAGCCCGAGGGCGACAGGCCCAGCGCAATCTATCCCGGCGTTGTGCTTGGCCGCTGGAGCGACGTCAACAAGACTACGCGCTTCATCGAATTGTGCCGCAAGCTCGGCTTGTGCGAATATTGGGTGAAGACCGGCAAGTGGCCGGACTGCGTCGATTGGACGCCCTACGATTTCAAGGCCGAGGTGAAACGCAGCGTGCGCCAGGCTGCAGCGGCGGGCGGTTAATCGCCGTAAGTGTACAGCGTATCGGTAATTTCATACCGAATATCCGAGGTAAACGAGGCGGCGAGCACGACACCCTTAGTTAGTCGTGGCAGGTTCCAATCGACCCCGACACCGTCAATCATTTCTGAACCTCCGGGGTGGCCGACAGGTTTGTGTCTTTTGGGGTCAGTGCATTCGAGGCCGAATTGCTGGGTCAGCGCCTCCTTCATTGTGTCCGACCACATGAAGTCCAGTGTGACCGTCGAACCATCATGGAATTTCAGGTTCTTCACGTCGGTGTGGTCGGTGTGCGATTCTATGATAGCCCGGTAGACTGCCTCACGCATGTTGAACACGTCGCGAAACTGTTTGACGGTGTTAAGCTTACCGTTCCGATTGATATCGGGCGGCTGACCGTCCAGACGCACGCTCTTAAACAGTAAGTCGACAAATTCCTTCAATTGCGGATGTTTGGACTCTTCAGTCTCGAGTTCGGTGCAATCATCTGAATCCATTGCCACATGCATGATTCCGAGCGTGTGGCTTTTTGACTTGGGATTGAATTCGCGAATCCCCTCCATTGCCACGTCGATATGCAGTCGGCTCGAATGTTTGTGTTCTTCGATCGAGATCCGGGCCATGTCGGCTTCGGTTCCCCAGATCTCGCGACTGGAGAACATGGTGTAGCTATTGTTGTCGAAGGCCAGCGGTTCGACCCAGACAACCTCCTCGTTGTAATGGAAGTTATCGGGAGAGACTTTCCAGCGACGAACCGGATATGCCCAGGTGACGTCGATCTTCTGTAAGGTTCGCCCGTTACTGTTCTTGTGATGCCCGCTCGAGAATTCGTCGTGCTCGGTGATCCGCAGTACACCGAAGGGTTGATCGCAGGCCGCGTAGAAATAGGGCTCGCCGCAATTGAGGTGGGAGTTGAGGTAGTTCTCAAGGCAACATTCCCCCACATCGATGACGAATACCCAGTTGCGCGCGCCTCTGGAGATCCAAGGCGGAAGCAGGTGATCGGTGGAGAAGTTGTCGATGAACCTGGTCATTCCGCGTTCCGCTCAGGGCGAGTGAGGGGGCCGAAGAATCCTTCGAGCGGGCGCGCCCAGTTGGCAGTCAGGTCACTCTGCGCCGGGATCGGCTGGAGACCGTTATCACGGTCGATTGCAAAGGAATGGATCACCCGCATCTGGTCGAAATCGATATCCGCAAGAAAACGGAAACCGGCCGCTGGCTGGACGGTATGAAAACCGCCGCACGGCGTATCGCCGACCTCCAGGAAGACCTGCAATATCTCGTGGAAGCTGCCCTTGTCCTGAAAGGCGATGCGAATGTCAGATTCATCGTACAGGCGGAAATCGTCGAGGTTCGAATAGCGCGCGCGGCAGGTAGTGATCGCCTGGTATACAGCCCGATCCAGGTCCTTGGCGTCGCGATATTGCTTGAGCCCCACGGTATGCATGTTGGTGGGGATCATCCCCAGCGAGGCATCGGTGATGAAATTGGAGATATTGGCAATTTCCTCGATCCCCATGCTGGCCTCGCGGCTATCGAACAGCGTGGCGAGTGATGCCTTTGGTGACTTGCTGGTGCGGAATGTCGGAAGGACCGGGTTGGTGTAAACGCTTAGGAATTCCATGTTCTTCATCGGGTTGTCTTTTTTGTCAGAATCCTCCCAGCCCGGCAGCTTGACGACCCCGGCGAAGCTATCGGGATAATCGCCTTCGCCGGTCTCGATATCTGCCAGCAATTTGCCAAGACCAAGCATTTCGCGACCGCACACGCTCGACATCGGATTGCCGACGACGATGAACGGAAGGGCCCATTCAAGCGTAGTCTGGGTCAGGAGTCCGGCCGGACCGATGCCGTACCGAATTACCGGAACGGCGATGAAGACCTCGGTCTGGCTGATGATCCCGCGGTCGGAGTATGGACATTCGCCGATGTTCTGCGTCAGCCGACCAGAACTGATCATGACTGGGTATTCGAGAAACAGCAGGGTCGCGTAGGGCCAGAAAGGGGCAGGGCGATAGACAAAGCCACGTTCTTCCTCGCTGCCGAGATTGAAGTTCGTGTCGCAATAGGATTGCACGCGGGCGATATCGACCGGCCAGACGAACGCGTTCACCGTGACATTGGGGAAATGATAGGGCGGTGGCACCTGTTCGCTGCCCGCCGACTGGACGAAGGGAATGGCGTGCGGTCCGCGTGTCGTTTTGACCCTCATGCCACTGCGCTCCTGTATTCCCGCTCGGGGTCTTCGCGCCGGGCTGCGTCAGCTTCGAAGATGAAATTCTGCCCGAACGCCAGCGCGGGGGTCTGGAATCCGTCTGTTCTCTGGCCGGCGAGGATCCGATGGACGGCCTCCACGGCAGTCAACACACTGAAGCTATATCCGTCACGGGTGCGGATCGCCATGCGCCGCTCGCGCCGCCAGGAATCAAGTGCGTGGACGACCATGACGAAGCTCGCCTGTCCGCGTGCCTCCATGCCAGGTCCCTGGGGCCAAAGTTTCGCCACTGCCTTGCCCAAGGTCTGCGCTGGCGCGGCGCCGAACACATCCATGGCCATGGCGGAAAGCCGATAGCTCGCCCTCTCGGCCCAGCGCATTTCCGAATAGACCTCGATATCCGGCACCCCCGTAGTGACGGCTCCGGTGATGACATCGGCCCAGCTCATCGCGGTAGCCTCGCTCAGCCCGGCACCGAAATCGAAGGAGCGCACGAGGCTGCCCGCTGGCACGGTGGCCAGTTCGCCTTCACGCCTGACAACAACGCGGGGATCCATCATCTGGGCCGCGCTGGCGACGCTGCCACGCGAAATGACCTGCGCGCGCGAGATGCCGAGGCACATCCGGACAGTATCGGGCCAACGCTCCTTGGCCATCGCCATAAGGCAATCGGACGCGGCAACTGTCAGCCCAATGCCCGGCAGGATCATCACCCCCGCTTCCTTGGCCCGCCCGTGGAGTTCGGCTGCTTCGAGAAAGACCGGCCATTCCCCTGCGAGGTCGAGATAGTCCACCCGGTTGCGCAGTGCCGCTTCCATCATTGGTCGCGCGGTGACGGTGAACGGCCCAGCAGCATGTAGGACGAGGTCGATATCCTCCAGCGCGATATCGAGCACTTGCGGATCGTCCAGTTCGAAACTGCGCCATGGCAGCTCGAGTTGCTCGGCAAGTGCATGGATCTTCTCTTCGCTGCGGCCAGCGATGACGAGGTCGCAGTTGCCGGCAAGCATCCTGGCGATTTCGTGACCGGTGAAGCCAGTCGCTCCATATAGGAGAACCCTCCCCGTCATGGCCGCTCGAACACCCAACTGACCAACCCGGCCAGGTATTGCAGGTCTTCGGAGGAAGCCTTCCCCGCATAGGCGAGGGTGAATTCGTGACTGGCCGCGCCGCCCATCGCCTGCGCAACCTGCCGGGCATAGTCGATCGAGCCATATTCCTGCATCAGCCCGGCCAACCATTGCACGTCTTCAGGGGCTCGATCCTCGCGGCGCTGCCCCAGAAACGTGTCGAGTCGGACTCGTTCACCGTCTGAACAGGCGCTGCTGAGGTGGATCAGCATCAATGTGCGCTTGCCCTCCAGCAAATCGCCGTTGCGCTCTTTGCCGTAGCCGGGGTCATGCGAGAGATTGCGCAAATCGTCTTCGATCTGGAAGGCCAGGCCGAGGAAATAGCCGAACCTCAACACGCGCTCGGGATCGACGAACCCGGCCGACCCAATGATAACGCCGAGCTGTGCGGGCCAGATCATGCCCATCCAGGCGGTCTTCTTGAGCGCCATGCGCAGGTAATCCGCTTCGGTCAGGCCGTTCACATTGCGATCGCGCCAGCCCAGTTCGAGCGCTTGCCCCTCGGCGGTGTGACGGGCCATGGCCATGGTTACTTCGAGCACCTGCCGGGTGACTTCCGTGCCGAGTGGCCGGACCGCGTCCATCAGCGGCTGGAAGGCGGTGAACATCAGCGCATCGCCGGCGTTGATCGCCAACGGAATACCGTGGAGCGCATGCAGGGTTGGCCGACCGCGCCGTTCCTCGCTGCCGTCCTGCACGTCGTCATGGATAAGCAAAGCGTTGTGCAACAATTCGATTGCTGCGGCGCAGCGGATTGCCGGGGCGTAGTCCTCCGCCAGCTGGTCCCCAAAAATGCGGGCATTGGCGATGCAGATGGCAGGGCGCATCATCTTGCCGCCGCGGCCCGGATAGTCGGCCATCAGCTCGCCCAGATAGGGTGCCTCACCTTCCACCGCGAGATAGCGATCGAGCATTTTCCGCGTAGTGCCGGCATAGCGCGCGACCAGGCTTCCTGCCGGAGGTTCGGCAGGTGCGAACACCGGCTGGAAGCCCACGTTCACCGTCTATTTCCGCACTTCGATCGTAAGTGTGCCCAGCGGTGCTGCCTCGGACTCGACCATCACGATGCCCGAATAGCGACCCGGCGCCTGCCGCGTTGGAACAGTCACTGTGGCGAACAGCTTGCCACCAATGTCGACGGAAAACCGCACCTTCTCGATTGCCTTGCCCTTGCCATCGATCCTTTGCAGCGGAGTGACGCTTAGTTCCTCCGGGCCGGTAGGCTTGGCCGGACGCGCAAGGCGCGACGCCAATGCGTGCGCCTTAGTGTTGCCAGTAAATACGACATCCAGTTCGATCGTTTCGTCTGCAGGCCCGGCCGATTGTTGCGGTCCGGGCCCAGCATGACTTGATGGTGGCCTGTCGCTGTGCTCCCGGGCAGACATCCCGCTCCCGGTCGGAAAGGGTGGCACTGAGGGCGCGGCGCCTAGTTTGGGTGCATCCGGAATGCGCGTCATCTGCCGCAGCAATTGCTCGATAACGATGAAAGTTGTCTCGCTCAGGTCGCGCGCCAGCTTGATCATCCGTTGACCGAGAATCCGCACGTCCACTGGCACATCGCGCATATTATAATCGCCGTGCTGAAACTGGTCGGCAGCGATGCGACCTTGTGCGACCGTATCGCCCAGCACCTGGTAAGCGTTGCGCACCGCCTCGGCGACAGCGTCGTTGATCACTCCTTCGGCGCCGTTCGATTCGGGACGGAAGTTGGGATCGACGCTGGCGCTGGCCTGGGGACTTGGAGACGAGTGTGCGGCAGGCCCAGAGTGTGCGGCATATGCGGCAGGCTCGCTGTGCGCGGCATGCTTGGTGTTCAAGGTATGGCCGGCCTGGTCCGGGACGCTCCCCTTGGCCATTTGCGCTCCGCTGCGGATCGGGCCGGAGCGAGCAGGAGGCTTGCGCTTGGCCCGCGACGAGGCCGAGCGCTTTTCAGTAGGCGTCTCAGGGGTGGTCATAGGCCATGATATCCTCGAGTTTCGGCGATCCGCAGATGGCATGCGCCGCAAGCAGGCCGGACATTACGGCCCCTTCAACACAACCCGAGTGAAAACCACTATCGGTCCAATCACCGCAGATTGTCAAATTGTCGTAAGTCATGTCGAGTGGAGAGATCCGGTGGCGATAGCTGCCGGGAGTATGAATGACGTAGCGCTCCGAAGGATTGACATTGGCGCGCCAGTATTGACTGTCAAAGCGCAAGTGGTTTGTTGGTGAGCCATCATGCGAACCGTCATCGGGCGGAGCCAGTATTGACCAACGAAAGCCACCATCGGCGTCAAACGCATTTGGCCAGACTTCGCGGATCGGACCTTGCAAGAATTGCGCGGCGTTATCGCGGACCTCGGCGGTGCGACGGGCCGGATAGGCCTGGTCATCATCGTCAGGCGGGTCGGGCGGGTCGGGCAGGACAGCGCAAAAATAAACTGAGGTGCGCGGTTTTCTCTTCCACCCCTCTTCGGGAACGACGTGAGCCATGTCGCACCAGGTATCGAACGGTTTGGCGAAGGCGCCGGTAATATAGGCCGGGCCTTCCCAGCCGAGCTGCTCGAGATCCTCGTCGAGCCAGACCTGAAAGGCTTGCGAGGCGACCGTCTTGACGTTCTCACACATGGATTTCCAGCGCGGATCGCGCTCCACGAACTCGCTGGCGACATAGGGCACAGCCCCGATGCCGACACCCAGCACGACCATATCGAAATCCTCGCCGACCCTGAGCGTCTTCTCACCAGCGCGGCGCCGATCCCAGTGCGATTCGAACTGCCAATCCTCCGCGGCCATGCGGTTGCCCTTTACGAGCTGATCGAAATCCGGGCGGGAAGGCCAGCACGGCTTGTCGGCGACCATTACGAGGGGCTCGAAAGGCTTACCGCACCTGGTGCGGGCCTGGACATCGAAGGTCAGCCGATCGACATGGTCGCCATCTGGCGCCCTGCCCATATTCGTCAGCCGGTGGAAGAATTCGAACTTCACCCCGCGGTTCTTCATGGCGAGGTAAAGCGGAGCGAAAACGACATCCCCCATGCCAGCGCGCATCTTCCACATGAACGCGCCACGATAGCTGAAGAATGTTCGCATGGTGCCACGCAGGCCCTGCCCTGCCGAAAGCGAAGGGCGGGTCAGGTCGCCGTTTTCATAGCCCATCGAGAGGTCGTAGAGACCGCGCAGGAATGGCGATTGCAACGATCGTATCGAAGCCCCGTGCATGTGCAGGAATTCCCGGCATTCATAATCGTCGATCGCGTCGAGTCCGCGCGGATCGAACCAGATGCGGTGCCGCGTCATGCCGACGATTGTGGCCAGCGTGAGGTCGGCGATCTCCCACAGATAGCGATTCTCGTTGTCGGCCAGCCACTGGTCCTCGAGCCACTTTCTCAACGACGCGCACGCTTGCTCCACGCCGCCAAACAGTGCGTCGGCATTGTCGGGCGTGGCCGTTCGGCTGAGCGAGGAGAGCAGGCCCAGCAATTGGGCCAGCCCGGCCGTCGGTGCGAAGGTCCCGAGCCGCACAAGCGATGTCAGCCGGCGCACCAGCTGGTCGGGATCTTCGCTTGACTGGCTGGCAGTGGCGACGCCGTGGCCATTGACCGTGGTGTCTAGCAGCAGCGCGCGAAACAGGTCGAAGGCCCGGGCGAGGTAGTGGGTCAGGCTGAAGCCGGCATCGGATGGCAATGGATCACCCGGCAGGCCAGGGCGCGGCGGTAGATGGGCTCGCCAATGGGTGAAACCGCCGTCGCTCGATTGCGAGCACAGGGCGATATCGTTCTTTGGTGTCCAGGCATCTCGCCAGTCACCGAAGACGTCGCCCATGCCTTGAGCGGCCAGTTCGGAGTGACACTGGCGCATCATGCGGAAGCTGTTGTCGTAAAAGCCCAGCCAGATATGCAGGCCGTGTTCCTCGATCCGGCCGCTGGCGCCGCGGCCGGAGGCCCCCTTGCCACCAAGCCGCCAGCCTTCTTGGTAGACCGTGACCTGGTACTTACCCCGGTGTTCGGGTCGCGAAAGTTCCCAGGCAGCTGTCATGGAGGCGCAGCCGCCACCAATCACGGCAATCCGGATTGGACGTTCGCCCTCGCTCACGCGCCGCTGTCGCAGCGTAGAGCTGTCTTCTGAATTTCTGGAAACCCCACCAGTAGCCTCCCCCGCGTCGAGTATCTAGCAGTCGGCAGGAAAGTCAATTGATGCACATGCAGTCGAGCAGCGGTAGTTCTTGCCCATCGGTGAGGCCAGTTTGAGAAAACCCACAAGTCTTGTGAAGCAATTGCGGAACCGATAGGCTTGCTTTTCAAGCCGGGGGGTAGAAACAGGTGCAGAAACGACAAGCATCGCCGCGTGATTTCGCTCCCGAATTGCCACGGCCATGCCTGGTTGTCGGCGTTACCGGGCACCGAGGGAGCCATCCCGCATTCCCGGACGTGCCGCGCGAGCTCGATGCTGCATTTCAGGAAATCTTTGCGCAGATCGACACCATCGTCGCCGGAATTGCGGGCCGGAGCGCGGAGGGCGAGGCCAGCAAGGCTTGCACCACTCGGCTCGTAACCCTGCTGGCGGACGGGACCGACCAAATGGCCGCGCAGCAGGCTCTCGATCGCGGCTGGGACCTGACGGCGCCCCTCCCTTTCGGCCGTGCGCTGAACACCGCTATCAACGCGCATGCTTCCTCAGTCGAAGACGCCCGCGCGCTCTTGTCGGGTGGTACACCCAGCGATGCCGGTACCGGCACCCGTGCAGCGGCGCTTGACGCGTTAGTCGATCGCGCCTGCCTGTTTGAACTGGCCGACCAGGACGAGGTGATAATCCCGCTCCTGCTCGACAGCCTCGGCAACACGGATAACCATTCCGTCCACGAGATGCTGCAGATTGCAACATCGCGTCGGGCGGCGATCGCCGGATCGTTGCTGGTCGAACATTCTGACCTGGTCATCGCAGTTTGGGACGGCCGATCGGTCGATTCTGTGGGTGGCACCGGGCACACGGTTTCTGCGGCGCTGGAACTTGGCGTGCCGGTTCTGTGGATCGATCCCACCCGTCCACACCAATGGCGGCTTTATCACACCGCCGAAGAACTGGCGGCCCGCACGCATGAAACTTCCGAACAGGCCTGCACCGCGCTCGCCGACCACATCAAGAGCGCGCTCGAACTGGACAAACCGGTGACAGAGGGCCGCTTTGCCGGGATCGCCGCAATCGCGCCGGAAACATGGCGCGATACCAGTATCGTGAGTGGCCACGTCTATCGCAGGATCGAGACATTCTTCGGCCGCGAACGGTGGAGCGACCGCCTCGCCTCGCTCCACCAGCGCTATGAAACGCCGGACGAGATTGGCGCGGGGAGCGGGCAGACGCTGTTGCAATCGATCGCCGCGCTGCCGGGACAGGACCCCCAGCTGGCGACGAGGCTGGAGCGCGAGATACTGCGCAGGTTTGCCTGGACCGATGCAATCTCGTCCGGCCTTGCCGATCGTTACCGCTCGGGAATGGTGCTCAATTTTCTTCTCGGTGCGGCAGCCATCATTGTAGGGGTGCTTTACCTGCCGCTTGTCGATGTCAGCCGCAAATGGATATTTGCCGCAATCGAGTTGGGGCTGCTGGTGCTGATCATCTACAATACTGTGCATGGCCAGCGCCGCAGGCTGCATGGCCGATGGTTCGAAAGTCGCAGGGCCGCCGAATACCTGCGTCACAGCCCATATCTCCTCGCGCTCGGCGTGGCCCGGGCAGCAGGCCGCTGGCCCCGCGGCGTCAAGAACTGGTGGCCGGAATGGTATGTCCGCCACGCCATAGGGGCTGTCGGCCTGCCGCGCTTGCGCATTGACACGGCCTATCTCCACGCCGTGCTCCAAATGCTACGCGATCACCACGTCTTGCCGCAGCGGTCCTATCACCACGGCAAGGCCGCGAGGCTCGAAAAGGTCCATCACCGGCTCGACAAGATGTCCGAATATTCCTTCGCCGCAGCCGTATTATTCGTCGCCTTTTACCTCGTTCTGGCTGGCATGGAGACCGCCGGGCTGATCGACGGCAGTCTGCTCGGCAAGACTGCCAAGTGGTTCACCGTCGCTGCCGTCGCCTTGCCGACCATCGGCGGCGCGATAGCCGCGATCCGCTATTTTGCCGATTTCGAACGCTTTGCCGAGATTTCCGAAGTCACCGCGAATGAACTCGACCAGATCGCGAACCGGATCGAGGCGATGCTGGCCGCCTCGCCCGAAAGACTTGATTTTTCGCAGGTGGCGCGGATCGTTCATGATACTGACGACATCGTGTTTTCCGAAATCCAGAACTGGCAAGCCGTGTTCAGCGGCAAGAGGACAACGATACCGGCATGATAACAGCGCTGCTCATATCCTTCGTCCTGATCGCCCTGACGATCGCGATCCACTACGAGTGCCTGCGCTCGACCTCCAACCTCATTGTTGACCTGCCAATCAACCCCCGTGCGCGAATGGTGGTTGTGCTGGCAGTGGCGATGATTTCGCACCTGGTACAAGTACTGATTTACGCGGTAGCCTATCTCGGCATGATCCGCTCGGGCGGGCTGGGCGACATCGGGGGTATTACAGGGACCAACTTCGCCGACCTGTTCTATTTCTCGATTACGTCTTACACCACGCTCGGCATCGGCGATCTCTACCCGCATGGGGGCATCCGTATCGTATCAGGGATCGAGGCCTTGAACGGGCTGGTGCTAGTCGGCTGGACCGCGTCCTTCACCTACCTCAAGATGGAACGGTACTGGCGGGTTCCCGATGAAACCGTCCGCGATGAGATCGGGTCTACCAAGAACTAGGTGAACTGCCAGATCCTCAGAGCATCACCGCCGGAGCCGGGCACGATCGAACCTGCGCGCCCGACCGGTTCCGAATTCCCATCGGTAAGACCTGCGATTCCGGCTCCGTCGTCACCAGGAACCATCGCCAGGGTTCGTGCGCCATCGGGCGTCAGCGCGACCACCGTCCCCATGCGCGGACTGCCATCGCGGTTGTAGTGCACGGTGTAGGATTCGAGCGCCGCGCTGCCGCAATAATCCTCGGCAAGAGGCGGGATCGCACCGCGCAGATCGTCAGCAGCAGAATTGACGTCGAAATCTTGCGGGAAAGTGACTTGCGCGAACTGCGCACTGCCGAGAGCGATGGTGTGGCTGTGGGTCGCGTAACCTCCATTGGCGAACAGCAGGCCGGTCCCGCGCTGTCTGCGCAGTTTCTCGACCATGCTGGCGATGGCGTGGCTCATGTAATTGCCAATCGGGCCGCCTCCGAAAGTCAGGCCGCCGAACACCGTCATTGGTCGGTCCAGCGGCCAGCCAAGCGTGCGCCGAGCCATCTTTGGCACACAGGGGAAACAGGAATAGAGTTCGACATGATCGAGCTCCTCCACGGACAAGTGGTTGTAGGCCATCGCCTGCCTGATCGAGGCTTCCATCCCCGCAGACGCGCCATAGCCATCACGTGCGAGGATATCTTCTGGCTCAAAGGCGCTGGCACCGGCACCGACGAATACTATCCGATCGTCCTGCACTCCGCGCCGCCGTGCCTCGGCCAGGCTGGTGACAATGAAGCCTGCACCCTGGTTGACCGCGGAATTGGCGACCTGCAGCTTGGTGTAGGGGAAGGCGATGGGGCGGTTGTCTGGGCCGGGCGCGATAATCTCCTCCGCCTCGCGCGGCTTGCGGATCCACGCGCTCTCGGATGCGGCGGCGACTTGCGAGAAACCGGCCCAGATCGTCCCGGTTTCGTGCTGTCCTTCGCCCAAGGTCTGCCCCTGCGCGGCGCGGAAGGCATTTTCGTACAACGGATAAACGTCTACCGGCAGGACCAGGCCATAGCTTTGTGCGTAGCCAATCTTGCGCCGATGCGGTGCATCGCGCAGTGCATCGTGCCTGGGTGGCTTGTCGCTACCGGCCTCGTGAGCCGCCTTGATCTTTGCCAGCGCTCCGGCAGTGCGTAGCGCCTCGCCCCCGGTAACAAGGCAAACCTTGGCCTCGCCCGCACCAATCGCATGGGCGGCCTGGTTGAGCAGGCGCACGGGATTGTCGCCATGCGGCGTGGTTTCCTCGACATGGGCCGGCGAGATGCGGAGCGCTTCGACAACCTTGCCCGCGATCGGGTTGAGTTGCGGCCATGCGATCTGGCCGACAATGCCGAGCCAA
This sequence comes from Qipengyuania sp. CAU 1752, assembly GCF_054482615.1. NCBI lineage: Bacteria > Pseudomonadati > Pseudomonadota > Alphaproteobacteria > Sphingomonadales > Erythrobacteraceae > Qipengyuania > Qipengyuania sp. CAU 1752. The sequence continues at coordinate 100,554 of NZ_JBTLRE010000002.1, forward strand.
TCCGCCCTGTTTATCCAGTCACCGCCAGCGTCGCGATCGGCGCGTATCAGCGCCTCGGTCATCAGCGATGTCGGGTCGAGCCCGTCTTGTGGCTTTTCAGGACGATCATTTACCTGGCCGACCCCGACGATGACCGGGGTGTGTTCGGGGCTGACGGTCATGGCTGGGGTCCTCCGGTGGCTCAGCAGCATCTTGGCTTGTCTCTAACCGCAAGGCAAAGCGCAATCGCGGTTGCGTTGGTCGATGCCACTTGTGCTCGCGACCCCAGCCATTAGGCTGCTGGTTCGCAACGCAAACAGGGCCGCGATCGCTTGACCGAGAATACGACATCGCAGGTTCCGCCGCTGCCCACCCGCACGCGATGGCTTTATGGCACGGGCCTGCTGGCAAGCGGGATCAAGACCAGCGCATTCGCCACCTACCTGCTACTTTATTTCAACCAGGTGCTTGGCGTTCCGGCCTATATCGTGTCGACTGCGATTGCGTTGACGCTTGTGGTCGACGCCATCGTCGATCCCCTCATCGGCCGGGTGAGTGACCGGACACGGAGCCGGTTGGGGCGGCGCCATCCCTACCTGTTCGGCGCGGCGATCCCGGCGGGCGTTTTTTTTGCGCTGACGTGGTTCCCTCCCACTGGCCTGACCGACCTCGGCATGGGGGCATGGGTATTCGGCATGGCTTCGCTGACCCGGGCGTGCATGAGCTTGTACGAGATACCGTCATCGGCACTGGGGGCAGAACTGACCTCGGAATATTCAGAACGGACCCGCCTGTATGCGCTGCGGTTCTGGTTCGGCTACATCGGTGCTTTCGGGTTCGCCGCGATGAGCCTGATGCTTTTTTTCGTCGCCACGCCCGAATATTCGCGCGGCCAGCTCAACCCCCAGGGCTATGTCTGGTTCGCAATTAGCGGCGGAATACTGATTACGCTGGCGGTCCTCACCAGCGCGTTTGGCACGAAAAGCCGCATTCCCTATTTGCGGCAGGTGCGGGAGCGGTCGGTAAAGCTGACCTTGCGCGATCATGCGCGCGAAATGGCGGATGCCTTTACCCATCGCCCGTTCCTGGCGATCTTCGGCTACTCCTTGTCCAAGCAGACTGCCATTGGCCTCTACACGGCGATGACCATCTATTTCGGCACCTATGTCTTCGAATTGACTGCTACTCAGCTGGCAATCCTGACAGTCGAAAACCTGGTTGCCGCCACCATTGCGGCGCCGCTCGCACCCAGGCTGTCCGGCTGGTTCGGGAAGCGAAACGCGGCAATGGCGATGGGGCTGATGGGGATCCTCATCGGGGTCATGCCACTGCTGCTGACCTATTTCGACCTGTTCTTCCAGCCAGGTGACGCTCGGCTGTTGCCGACACTGTTCGCGGTTGGCGCGGTCTACCACGCAATGATCGCTACCTCGTTGATGAATGCCTCCGGCATGATCGCCGACACGGTCGAAGACCATGCCGTCAAGAGCGGACGGCATAATGCTGGCCTGTTCTTTTCGGTCAACAGCCTCACATCGCAGGCGGCGGTGGGGCTGGGGATATTGATTGCCGGACTGGTGCTCGAACTGTCGAACTTCCCCATTGGCGCCGATCCGACCGGGGTCAGCAAAACGATCAAGGACAGTCTGATCCTCTTTTACGTGCCGCTCACTGTTTCACTGTGGGCGATCGGATCGCTGCTGCTGCTGTCTTATCCGATCACCGAAGCCTCGCACCTGCGTAATCTGGAAATCCTTGCCGCACGGGAGGCGCAGGCGAAGGCGACGATGGTGCGCGATACCCCCATTGCCGGGCCGGGGGGCGGTTAGGCATACCGCCGCAAGCCCCTGTTGCTGCGCGCCCACATGGGGCATAGGTAGCAAAATAAGACTCAAAGACCGAGGAGAGAGTGAGCATGGCCACCGTAGCCGATACCAGGCCCGAGGATGACCTCGACGCCTTCCGCGACGAGGTGAAGCAATTCCTGGCGGACAAGTTTCCCGACAGCCTCAAGGGCAAGGGCAACGCCATGCGCACAGTCGAGGGACCGGGCGAGGAAACGGCGGAAGAGAAATCCTGGCGCGAGGCGATGGGCAAGAAAGGCTGGGGCACACCGACTTGGCCGAAGGAATATGGCGGCGGCGGTCTGACGAAGAAACAGGCCAAGGTGCTCGAACAGGAAATGGCATTGGCCGGAGCCTGGAACCCGATCGGCGGTATGGGCGTGATGATGTTCGGTCCGACACTGCTCGAATTTGGTAGCGAGGCGCAGAAGAACGAACATATCCCGCCGATCACGCGCGGAGAGATCCGCTGGTGCCAGGGGTATTCCGAACCCAATGCCGGCTCCGACCTCGCCAGCCTGCAGACCAGCGCCGAGGACAAGGGCGACCATTACCTCGTCAACGGGCAGAAGACCTGGACTAGCGGCGGGCAGTGGGCCGACAAATGCTTCTGCCTCGTGCGGACCGACCGCAGCGACAAGCACCGGGGCATCTCCTTCCTGCTGATCGACATGGATTCGCCTGGCGTCGAAGTGAAGCCGATCACCATGATCAGCGGCATGAGCCCGTTTTGCGAAACCTTCTTCACCGATGTGAAGGTGCCCAAGGAAAACCTCGTCGGCGAGGAAGGGGAGGGCTGGACCATCGGCAAACGCCTGCTCCAGCATGAGCGAACCAATATTTCCGGTGGCGGCGCGCTCGCTGCCCTGAATGCGCAGCCGTTGTCGAAAATCGCCGAACACTATCTCGGTACCGATGAGAACGGGCAACTCGCTGATGCCGATCTGCGCGGACGTATCGCCGAGTTCGAGATGGCCTGGAACACCTTCCTGCTGACCGCGCGCCGCGCGATGGAGGAATCCAAGGCAGCAGGCGGCGTATCGGAGATCAGCTCGATCCTCAAGAACGCGGGCTCCCGGCTCGGCCAGCAGCGCGCCGAGATGCTGATCGAGATCATGGGCTTCAAGGGCCTTGGCTGGGAAGGCGAGGGCTTTTCCGAGAAGGAATTGCAGTCGGTACGCGGCTGGCTCTTTGGCAAGGCCACCACGATCTATGGCGGCTCGACCGAGATCCAGAACAATATCATCGCCAAGCGCATTCTTGGTATGTTGGACCACCAGTAAGGGGAGCTTGGACACATGGCAGTCCTGAACGAAGAACAGACCATGCTGCGCGACTTGGCGCAGGAGTGGACGAAGAACGAAAGCCCCGTGAAGGCGTGGCGCAAGGTTCGCGATGGTGGGAAAAACTATGATCCGGCAGCTTGGGGCGCGATGCGCGAAATGGGCTGGACCGGGGTCATCATTCCCGAGGATTTCGGTGGCAGCGATTTTGGCTGGATGAGCCTTGGTCTGGTAATCCAGGAAATGGGCAAAACGCTTACTGCCAGCCCGCTGGTGGCCAGCGCACTCGCGGCAGGCGCGATTATTCTCGGCGGTTCGCAGGAGCAGAAGGAGAAGTATCTCCCGCCGCTCGCCAGCGGTGACCTTGTTGGAACTCTCGCCTTTGACGATGCAGAGCGCCACGCCGGCGCGAATTCGACGGCGACCGTATCGGAAGGGAAGCTGACCGGCGCCAAGCCGTTCGTGCACGAGGCCGATAGTGCCGGCCTGTTCGTTGTGCTGGCGAGCGACGGGGTTTATTTGGTCGAGAAGGGCGAAGGTGTTTCGCTGTCGAGGCGCAGCCTCACCGACCAGCGTGACCATGCCGAAGTAACCTTCACCGATGCCCCGGCGGACAAGTTGGCAGGAGGTGGTGAAGACCTGGCCGAGGCCATCCTCGATCGCGCGAGGGTCATGACCGGAGCCGAGATGTTGGGCATGGCGCAGCAGGTGTTCGACGACACGCTCGATTATCTGAAGCAGCGCACGCAATTTAACCAGGTGCTCAGTTCATTCCAGGCGCTTCAGCACCGCATGGCCGATCTCTATACCGAGCTCGAAATGATGCGCAGCGCGGTCGAGGCCGGGCTGCAAGCGCTCGACACCGGTTTCAAGGTGCCCGAGGCGGCCTGCATCGCCAAGGCCCGCGCCAATGACGCACTCCACACAATCAGCCGGCAGGGCATTCAACTGCATGGCGGGATCGGGATGACCGACGAATACGATGTCGGATTTTACCTCAAGCGCGCCCGCGTGCTCGAGGCAAGTTGGGGCAATAGTGGCTTCCTGAAGGATCGCTACGCCAAGCTCGCCGGATATTGAGCGAGGGGGATAGCGACGCGAGTATGGCGCGCCCGGACGAGGCTGTCTGGGTGCGCCATCATGCTTTTGTCGAGGGTAATTTGCGGCGCAACTATGCCGCCACGCTGATTCACGGCGTATTCGGGATGACCGGCTTTCGCCTGATCTACGCGCCGACCATCATCCCGGCATATCTCTATCTCCAGACCGGTAGCGCGGCCGCAGTTGGCCTTGGCATGGCGATGTTGCAACTGGGTGGCACGGCTTCGCCGATCTTTTCTGGCGCTCGGGTGGAGAGCCGCAGCCACATCCTGCCCTATGCTATCACAGTCGGCTCGCTAATGCGGGTCATGGTGCTCGCGCTGGCGCTTACCGCATGGTGGCTCGACGGGATGATCCTGTTCGGGGCCACGCTGGCGATTTTTCTCATGCTCGGCTTTTTCCAGGGCGCGCAACGGGTGGCGTTCCAGATGTTGATGGCCAAGGTCATTCCTATCGACCGGCGCGGAAGGCTGCAGGGCATGCGCAATTTGCTCGGCGGCGGCATCGCGGCCGGGCTGGCATGGGCGGCCGGGGTCTATATCATCGAGCGCGAGTGGCTGGGCAATGGCTATGCCACGACCTTCCTGTTTGCTTTCCTGCTGACTTCGATCGGGCTGGTGGTCCTGCAATTCGGCATTCGCGAGCCCGAGGCGCCGCGAATGCGCGTGCCGGTGCCGATGGGCGAGCGATGGGGACAATTCCGCGAGCTGGTCCGCCACCGCGGATACCGCGCCTTCCTGTTTGCGCATGGCTTTTCCAGCATCGCCCGGGTCGGCCTGCCGTTCTGGACGCTCTATGTTGGCAAGCAGCTTGGCCTAGACGGCTACGTGATTGGCGCGCTCAGCCTCGCCTTCCTCGCATCGGAGACGGTCAGCAATCTGGCCTGGGGACAATTGGGCGATCGTTTCGGCTTCCGGCTGGTCTATCTCGGCGCGCTCGTTTGCAGCCTGGGCGGGCTGGCTCTGTTGGTGCTTGGCGACGGGGTAGTCCTCTATGCCGCTTTCGCGCTGTTAGGCTTCGGGTTCGCCGGCTGGATGATGGCAGCATCGACGCTGGTGCTCGAGTTCGGCGAGCACGAAGACATCCCCATGCGTATCGCGCTGACCACCACGGTCGAAGGCGCGGTTTCGTCAATCGGGCCGATCATCGCCGGGCTCGCCATCGCCGCGCTGGGGTTTGCGCCGCTCATCGTGGTGGCATTCGCATCGATCACCGTCGCCTTGGCCATCGTGTTCTGGCGGGTGAGCGAGCCGCGCGACCAGGTCTAGAACAACGCGCCCAGGTCCTTCTTCAGGATCTTGCCGTTCGCGTTTCGCGGCAGGGTATCCTCGACGAACACGATCCGCACAGGCACCTTGAACTTGGCCAGCCGCGCGGCAACCCAGTCCCGCAATTCCTGCTCGCTCGCCTCCATCCCGGGGGCGAGGTGGACAAGTGCGGCCGGCTCCTCCCCCAGCGTGCGATGCGGCAGGCCGATGATCGCGGCATCGGTCACCGCCGGGTGGTCGTAGAGGACGTTTTCGACTTCGCTCGAGTAGATGTTCTCGCCTCCGCGAATGATCATGTCCTTGGCTCGGTCGACAATATAGCAGAAGCCCTCTTCGTCGAGCCGCGCGAGATCGCCGGTGCGGACCCAGCCGTCGATGAAGGTTTCCGCCGTTGCATCGGGCCGTTGCCAGTATCCCATCACGATCTGCGGACCGCGTGCCCACAATTCGCCGACTTCGCCCGTTTGCAGTTCCTTGCCCAATTCATCGGTGATCCTGAGATCGCTCACCGGGACCGGCGGTCCGCAGCTGTCAGGCCGGTTAAGATAATCCTCGGCGGCGTGGCTGGTAACGGTGGCCATGGTCTCGGTCATGCCCCAGCCATTGCCGGGCATCGCACCGAACACTTCGCGGATATTGCGCACCAGTTCGGGCGCGGCTGGCGCACCACCGTAGGCAATGCTTTCGAGGGTCGAGAGATCGTATTTGTCGCGATCGGGATGTTCGAGCATTTGCCACGCGATAGTCGGCACTCCGCCGGTGAGATTGACCTTCTCGCGCTCGATAAGTTCGAATGCCTTCACCGTTTCCCAGCGGTGCATGTAGATCACCGTGTGCCCGGCAAACAGCTGGCCCATCAGGCTGGCCGAACAGGCGGTCACGTGGAACAGCGGGATCACGGTCAACCCGACCTTGGGTCCGGCAGGCGTCGGCTCTTCCCCACGGCGCAGCATGCTGCGCGCGGCGGCATAGGCGCTGGAGAGGATGTTGGTGGTCAGATTGCGATGGCTGCCAAGCGCGCCCTTGGGCTGCCCGGTGGTCCCGCTGGTGTAGAAAATTGTCGCCGGATCATCGGGAGCGATCGCAGCGTCGGGAATCAATCTGTCGGGCAGGTTTGGCCAGTCGTGCGAGGAGCCGATAATGCCGTCCAGCCGCTCTACCGAGGCGTCGGCCTGGTCAACTCGCGTGACCACGACGTGCTCAAGCGCCGGACAGGCGGCGCGATGCGGGGCAATACGCTCCCACCGCTCGCCGTCGCAGACCAGCATCCGGGCGCCCGAGTTTTCTAGACCGAACTGCAATTCGTCGCCGGTCCACCAAGCATTGAGTGGAACGGCAATCGCGCCAATCGCGGTGGCAGCGAAAAAGGCAACCGGCCATTCGGGCAAATTGCGCATGGCGATGGCAACGCGATCAGCCTTGCCAATCCCGCGCGCGCGGAAATCCTCGGCCAGGCTGGCAACCGCGCGATACCACGCTTCGTAAGTGATCCGCTCGTCTTCGTAGATGGTGATCAGTCGGCTGCCATGGCTGCGCGCGTGGTCGGCCAAGATACGCATACTGGCCGGCGCGTTTTTCCAGACCCGCGTCGAAACACCGCGAATATCCGCTGTTTCCATCTCGAACGGCATCCCCGGAGCGCACAGCGTGGCTTCGACTTCGGCGAGCGACATGCAAGGCCAGTTCTCGGGAGGTTTCCATTCCCAAGGGGCGCTTACGCCCGCCGCACCAGTGTCCAAGATTGTCTCTCCCTGATCAGGTCTGTTTTTATTCGCAACCGATGCTAGGTGGGTTTGCAAGAGCGCTCAAGCGCCGAAAGACAAGCTTGAAACACAAGGGAGAGACGATGACCGCACCGTTCGATTGCCAAGATGCACGCGAGCTTGGTTTCGATCCTGATCGCCTGGCCCGGATCGGGTCGTTCCTGCAGCAAGGCTATATCGATAGCGGACGCTTGCCGATGACCCAGGTGGTGGTCGCGCGTGACGGTCAGCCGGTGTATTATGATCGTCAGGGCCGAATGGGCGAGGGGCGCGAGGACCTGCGCGACGATGCCATCTTCCGCATCGCCTCCATGACCAAGCCGGTCACCTCCATCGCCTTCATGCAGCTGGCAGAAGAGTGCAAGGTCGCGCTCGAAGATCCGGTGACCAAGGTCCTCCCCGAATTTGCCGACTTGAAGCTGTATGCCGGCGGCGGCGGATCGGTTCCCTTCGCCCCGGGCTCGCCCGCTCCGCCGATGCGCTTCGTCGACTTGCTGACGCATATGTCGGGACTGACTTACGGCCTGCAGAATCGCACCAATATCGACGCGGTATATCGCGACCACAATCTCGATTTCGCGCGCAGTCGACATGATAGCGATGAATTCATCCGCATTTTGGCTGACCTCCCGCTCGAATTCGCGCCGGGACAGGGGTGGAACTACTCGGTCGCCAGTGATGTCCTGGGCGTTTGCGTGGAACGCATTTCTGGCATGAGGCTGGGCGAATATTTCGAGCAGAATATCTTCGCCCCGCTAGGCATGACCGATACCGCCTTCGGCATTGCCAAGGGACAGGGCGAGCGGCTGGTCGATGCCTATCAATATGTGCCCGGCAAGCCGCCGAAGAAGATCGATAGGGGTCCAGACAGCAAGCTGACCAAAGAGGGCCGCTTCGACAGCGGCGGAGGCGGGCTGTGCGGCACGATTGCAGACTACCATCGCTTTGCCACCATGCTGCTGAGCGGCGGCGAGCTGGACGGAGCCCGCATCGTCAGCCCCAAGACCTTGCGACAGATGCGGACCAACCACCTGCCCGGCGGTGCCGACCTGACCGAGATGTCGAGCAGCCTGTTTTCCGAAAGCAACAATGCCGGGACCGGCTTTGGCCTCGGCTTCGCGATGGTGATTGATCCGGCCAGGACACTGATGCCGGCGAGCGTGGGTGAATTCTACTGGGGGGGCGCCTATTCGACCGCTTTCTTCGTCGACCCGGTCGAAGAGATTACCTGCGTCTTCATGACCCAGGTCTACCCCTCCAACACTTATCCGATCCGCCGCCAGTTGAAGACGTTGATCTATTCCGCGCTGAGCGAAAGCCGCGCCTAAGCATTCAAGAGGAGACGCCCGATGACTTCCCCCATTCGCACCGAACGCCATGATGATGTGCTGGTAATCATTTCCGACAATCCGCCGGTCAATGCGCTCGGCCAGGCCGTGCGGCAGGGTCTCAAGGACGGGATCGAAGAGGCGCTGGCGGACGATGGTGTTAAGGCCGTGGTGATCCGCTGCGACGGACGCACCTTCTTCGCCGGAGCCGACATCACCGAATTCGGCAAGCCGCCGCAGGGCCCCAACCTTCCCGAAACGCTCGACGCGATGGAAGCGGGCGACAAGCCGGTGGTTGCCGCGATCCACGGCACCGCGCTAGGCGGCGGCTGCGAAGTTGCGCTGGCGTGCCATTACCGGGTCGCCGTGCCGAGCGCCAAGCTGGGCCTCCCGGAAGTCAAGCTGGGGTTGATCCCCGGCGCGGCCGGAACCCAGCGCCTGCCGCGCGTGGTCGGAGTGGAGGCAGCACTGCCGATGGTGGTCAACGGCAACCCGATCCCGGCTGCCAAGGCCGAGGTGATCGGCCTTGTCGACAAGATCGTGGGCGAAGACAGTCTCGAATCCGACGCGATAGCCTTCGCGCGCGCCCAGATCGGCAAGCCCATTCCCCGCTCGAGCGAGCGCGACGCGCACGAAGACGGCATCCGCAATCCCGACCTGTTTGACGAGTTCCGGGCTAATAATGCGCGCAAGATCCGCGGTTTCGAAGCGCCCGACGCGGCGATCAGGGCGGTCAAGGCAGCGACCGAGCTCCCCTATGCCGAAGGCGTCAAGAAAGAGCGCGAGCTGTTTATGACGCTGATGGGCGGGACCCAGAGCGCAGCCATGCGGCACTATTTCTTCGCCGAGCGCGCTGCCAACAAGATCGACGATATCGATCCGGCTACGCCGCTAATCGACATCAAGAAGGTCGGCGTGATCGGCGCCGGCACCATGGGCGGCGGGATCGCCATGAACTTCCTGTCTGCCGGGATTCCGGTGACGATCCTCGAAATGAAGCAGGAGGCGCTCGATCGCGGCACCGGAGTCATCGCCAAGAATTACGAGCGGACTGCCGCCAGGGGGCGGATGAAGCCCGAACAGGTCGAGCAGGCGATGGGCGGGCTTACCGGCACGCTCGATTACGGCGATCTCGCCAATTGCGACCTGGTGATCGAGGCGGTTTATGAAAGCATGGAGGTCAAAAAGGAGGTCTTCGGCAAGCTCGACGAAGTGGTTAAGGAGGGCGCGATCCTCGCTTCCAATACATCCTATCTCAATGTTGACGAGATTGCCCAGGCGACCAAGCGGCCGGGCTATGTCCTCGGCCTGCATTTCTTCTCGCCAGCCAATGTCATGAAGCTGCTTGAAATCGTGCGTGGGGCAGAAACGCGCAATGACGTGCTGCTCACCTCAATGAAGCTGGCCAAGAAAATCGGCAAAGTGGCGGTGGTGGCGGGTGTTTGTTACGGTTTCATCGGCAACCGGATGCTCAGCCCGCGCCAACAGCAGGCCAATGCGCTGATCATGGAAGGCGCCAATTACTGGGAGGTCGACGACGTCCTGCTCGATTTCGGCTTCCCGATGGGACCGTTCCAGATGGCCGACCTAGCCGGCATCGATATCGGCTGGCACCGGGATCCATCAAAGGTCACAACGATCCGCGAGGCGCTGTGTGCAGCCGAACGATTTGGCCAGAAGAACGGCAAGGGTTTTTACGATTACGATGAGGCGCGCCAGCGTACGCCATCGGACGAGGTGCAACACATCATCGCCGACTTCGCGAAGCGCGAAGGCACGGAGCAACGCGAGATTTCGAAGGACGAGATCCGCGAACGGCTATTGTATCCGATGGTCAATGAAGGCGCGATGATCCTCGATGAGGGCATGGCGCAGCGCGCCAGCGATATCGATGTAGTCTGGATCAATGGCTATGGCTGGCCGATCTATACCGGCGGGCCGATGTTTTGGGCCGACACGATCGGTCTCGATACGGTTGTGGAAGGCTTGGAACGACATGATCTGCCGGTCAGCCATTACCTGCGGGCCAAGGCAGGGGCTGGCGGGCGCTTGACTTGATCCCCGTCAACTGTGGGCGCGACATTTTTGCAACGCCTGACGTGGAAAATCTGTAACATTCCTGCTTGCTTCTACCGTGGCATGATTGCAAGAAGGTCGCCGAGGTTGGGAGAGGCCTCGGTCACGAAAGTGCCCCGGCGCGCAGTCGACGCGCGTCGGCGGTACTGACCCCTTTCCCCGCTCGCAAAACAGTAGGGGATGCATCTCATGAAGACCGTTTTCCGTAACAGTATTGCCCTTGGTGCCATGGCCGGCGTTCTGGCTCTGGCTCCTTCGGCTGCATTTGCGCAGGCCAGCCCGCAGCAGGCCGGGGTAGATGCCAATGCGACTTCCTCGCCCGACGAGCAACGCACCATCGTGGTGACCGGCTCGCTCATCCGCGGTACGCCGGAAGATGCCGCGCTGCCGGTCGACGTCTTCACCAGCGACGATCTCGCCAAGCAGGGCGTCGATAGCCCGCTCGAATTCATCAAGGAACTCCCCTCGGTCGGCGCAGTGTTGGGCGATACCAACCAGTTCGCCACCGCCGCCCAGGCCTACCAGGGCGTGGGCTCGATCAACCTGCGTGGTCTTGGCCCGCAACGCACGCTGGTGCTGGTCAATGGGAAGCGCACGATCCAGACTCCCGGCGCAGGCTTTGTCGATACCCAGTTGATCCCGCTGTTCGCGCTAGAACGGGTCGAGATCCTGAAAGATGGTGCCGGCTCGACCTACGGTTCCGATGCCATCGCGGGCGTCGCCAACTTCATCACCCGCAGCACCTTCACGGGCGTCGAATTGCAGGGCGACTACAGCATCATCGACGGATCGGACGACAATTATTCAATGAGTGGACTGGTCGGGTTCGAGGTTGGCGATGCCAATCTCGTGATCGGTGCAGGCTGGCAACATCGCTCTGAACTGCCGACCACGGCGCGCGACTACACCCAGACCAATTACGCGGTTAACCCTTCGGCCTATTCGGCACTGTCGACGCCGGGGCTGTTCGCGGTCTCCTATTTCGATACTGGCACCGGAGCGGTTACCACACAGACCCGGCCTGACCGCGGTTGTAATGATCTTGGCGGCTTCCAGGACGGCGCGTTGTGCCGGTTCACCTACATCCCCTTCGACAATATCGTCGAGGATGAGGATCGCTATCAGGTCTATGCCCAGTTCACCGCCGATCTGAGCGACAAGGTCAAATTCCAGACTGATGTCATGTGGGCGCGCACGGATGTTGAATCGATCAACTATTCACCGGCCTTCCCGCCGACGCAGGGGCCCAATGGCTCCGGCTTCCTGAGTGCCTTCACAACTTCGCCCGCCAACCCGGGGCTTCCGGCGTTCCTCGCCCAGCAAGGATTGCCGGGCAGTACTGCCACCATGCCGATCGTGCGGGTGACAAATGTCCTGTTCCGCCCGTTCGGCTATCTCGGCAATCCGCGCGATACCGATCGCGGTGCCGGCGAAGGCTTCGCCAGCACCGATGCCTTCCGAGTCAGCGGCGGTTTCGATGTCGAACTCAGCGACGCCCTGACGCTCGACCTCGATGCGACTTTCTGGGATGCAGATCGCAGGCGGTTTGCTCCGGGCATCGTGGGTAGCCGCTTGCAGTCGGCGCTCAACGGCCTGGGCGGCCCGAATTGCCGGGGCACGACGCCTGGCGCAAATGGGTGCGTATTCTTCAATCCGTTCGTCAACGCCGGGCCTGAAAACCCCACACTAAACCTCGCCAACCCGTTCTATGTTGCCGGAGCGGAGAACTCTCCAGAGCTCGTCCGCTGGCTGCAGATACCCAACGGGGTGGTGGAAGAGGAAAGCCAGTTCGTTGTCGACGCCGTGGTGTCGGGCGACACTGGCTTCCAATTGCCTGGGGGCAACGCCGCTTTCGCTGTCGGCTTCCAGTATCGCAAGACCAATTTCAACAGCCGACCCATCAACGACGAGTCGAACCTGAACATCAACCCGTGCTTCAGGGAGGGCGACCTCAGCTGCGTGGGCACTTCGACCGAGGGTGTGGGGCCGTTCATTTTCCTGGGTGGATCGCGTCCGGTTGATGTCGACCAGAGCGTCTATGCGTTCTTCGGTGAATTGCAGCTTCCGATTACCGACCAGCTCGAAGTTCAGGCGGCCATCCGCTATGAAGATTATGGTGGAGCTGTCGGTTCGACCATCAATCCCAAGGGCTCGGCTCGCTTCGAGGCGACCGATTGGCTGACGCTGCGCGGTTCGGTCGGTACCACCTTCCGTGGACCGATCCCCAGCCAGGTCGCACCTATTTCAATCACCGCCTTGCAAGGCTTCACCGCAGCCGGTGGCAACTACAAATCGCTCGATATCTTCGGTAACCCGAACGATCTCGGGCCGGAGACCGCTTTTACCTATAATATCGGTGCCATATTAGATGCGCCGATCATGGGTGGCGGAGTGGTCTTCAGCGTCGACTACTGGTCGATCGCGCTGAAAGACCGGATTACGACCACGCCTGGCGATGCCATTGCCAGCTTCGTGGGCAACGGCCAGACCACCGGCGGGGCGCCGGTGAACTGTTCGAGTGCGCTGGTCAATCTGATCACCTTCAGCGGCAACACCTGTGTGCAGGGCACGACGAACGGTCTCGATATCAGCCGTGTCCGTACGGACTGGGTCAACGGACCTGACGTGGACGTTTCGGGCATCGACTTCGCCCTGAACTTCGACTTCCCATTGGGCCAGGACATGGACCTTGCTTTCGGTGCCAGCGGGTCCTGGTATCTCGACTACACCTTTGCTGATTTCGAGTTGCAGGGCGTTGTCGTCGAACCGTCCTACGACGCGGTCGGCTTCGGCAACTACTTCCGCGATCCCAACACCGTGCCGGAATGGCGCGGCAACGGCTTCGTCAACCTGGCATGGAACATTGCCAATCTGCGCTACTCGGTCAGCCATATCGACGGGGTGACCGATGATCGCTGTGTCAATCGCACGCCTTGCTTCCAGACTTCGCAGGGGCCGACCGATTACGGCATCGACAGCGGGTCCTTCACCCAGCACGACATCTCGTTGACGCTCGATCTCAACCTGGCCGGCGTCGAAGCGCAGTTGCAGGGCGCGATCAAGAACTTCACCGATGCCGAACCGGCTGAAGCGCAGCTTCCGCTGGGCTACAACCCGTTCATCGGGAACGCGATCGGCCGCCATTACCGGATCGGCCTACGGACGCGCTTCTGATCAAGCGGAAAACACAAGGGGCCGGGGGTGCAAACCTCCGGCCCCTTCTTTCTGCAGGGATGGAGGAAACTGGACATGGCAACCGCTGCGCCTGCCGCATCTCAAGGTGAAGTCAGCGCCGGCGCGCGCAAGCTAACGCTGTTCCTCCTCACCCTCACCTATTTCTTCAGCTACATGGACCGGCAGATCCTTGCGATCCTGCTGGAAGACATCAAAGCCGACCTGTTGCTCAGCGATACGCAGTTGGGCCTGCTATCAGGCTTTGCCTTTGCCCTGTTCTACGCAACGCTCGGCATTCCCATCGCGGCGCTGGCCGACCGGATGAACCGGATCAATCTGATCACCATCGCGCTTACGCTATGGAGCGCCATGACCGCCGTTTGCGGATTGGCCCAGAACTTCGTCCAACTGCTCGCAGCACGTATCGGCGTCGGTGTCGGTGAAGCCGGGTCCAGCCCGCCGAGCCATTCGATCATTGCCGACCTTTACCCTGCCGAAAAGCGAGCGCTGGCGCTGTCCATCTATTCGCTGGGCGTCACCTTGGGCGCTGCTGCCGGTCAGATGTTCGGCGGCAATCTCACCTATTTTTTCGATTGGCGAGTAGCCTTCATCGTTATCGGGCTGCCCGGCGTGATCCTGGCTATCTTCGTCAAGCTGTTCGCGACCGAGCCGCCCAGGCGGGCCGAACCGGGTGCGGTTGGGGAGACCGACCAGCCGAGCATCATGGACGGGTTCCGAACCATTTTTGCCAACGCCGCCGCCCGGTGGATGATCGCGGGCGTCACCCTCACCTCGATGATCGGATATGCGCTGACCGGCTGGACGCCATCGTATTTGATCCGGATTTTCGATCTCAGCACGCTGCAGGTTGGGAACTTCGTCGCTCCGCTGCTCGCCATCGCAGGGGTGGCAAGCGGACTTGGCGGGGGGTGGCTGGCCAACCGTCTAACCGCGCGCGACGGGCTCTATCGCCAGCCATGGATGATAGCCGTCCTGAAGACGATCGCGCTTCCGTTTCTGGTTTGGTTCTACCTCGCCGGCGACGCGTGGATGGCGGTGGGGGTCTATTTCGTCGCGCTGCTTTTCCAGTCGAGCTATCTCGGCCCGAGTTTTGCCGTGATCCAGACGCTAGCTCCGCTAAAGATGCGCGCGGTGTGGGCAGCAATTACCTTGCTGATCCTCAATCTGATCGGGCTCGGGCTGGGTCCGACGCTGGTGGGCATCCTGTCGGACCTGTTCATTCCGCGCTTCGGCGATGAATCGCTGCGCTATGCGTTGCTTGTGATTGCCAGCATGACCCCGCTGGCTATCGCTTGCTACATGCGGGCATCATTCCTGCTCAAACGCGACTTTCCCAAGCAGGTGGCTGTCTAGGCCGAACAACTCGCCCCGCCGAGTACACAGAACCTGGCACAGTGCGGGTGGTTTAGCTTCACGTCGCGCGAAGCTTCGTCGAGAGTTGCGCCCATATCGAAACCGGCGTCGTAGGGGATCAGTGTGCAGGCAGCCACGCGCGGCTCGGTTTCACCCTTGCGATGGACCACCATGCGGCTGCTGGCGCACATGATATCGGCCGGGTTCTGGCCCAGGATCTGCCAGCAGGCAGTGGTGATTTCGGCAATATCCTTGTCCTCGTCCATTTCCGGAAACAGGACCAGCCGCATCGGATCAGCGGCGTCGATGGCCAAGTCGTGCTGTACGAAAAGCTGCGCATAGCCGGCGCGTTCATCAGCCTCGCCCTCGCCGGGCAACATGCGACCGGCCACCGAGACGGTAAATCCGTTGTCGGACAGCCAGCGCAGGCCGTCGATTGCGATGTCCCAACTGCGCGGGCCGCGCTCGGCTTCGTGAACGGCCTGCGTGTGGTGGTCGAGGCTGACACGGATGGTGAGCCGGTCGCCGAACCGTTCGCGCATGGCCAACAATGCCGTCTCGTGACGACGCATCGGCTTCATCGCATTGCTCAGGACCAGAGCTTCAAACCCGCGTTCCAGTGAGTCTTTCAGCATCGGCACGAAGTCGGGATTCATGAACGGCTCGCCGCCGGTAAAACCGATTTCGCGTGTGCCCATTGCCTGCGCCTCGTCAAGGAAACGCGCGGCGTGCGCTTGGCTGAGATACATTAGCGCATCGTTGGTCGGGCTGCTCTCGATATAGCAGCTTGCGCAGGCGAGATTGCACAGCGTGCCGGTGTTGAGCCACAGCGTGTCGAGCCTTTTCAGCGAAACACTGGCGCGCGGTTCTCCCTTGGCCGTCCAGTCGGGGTCGGTGAATTTCTCGGGCGCAAGTTCGCCCGCCTCGATCGCGAAGGGCGAGGCGCCCTCGGGTGCATTGCGGCTCTTGGTCCTGGTGCCGGTCATGCGAATGTCCGGCGCAGACGGGCAAGGGTGCGGGCATACGCTTTTGGCACAGCACCGAACACGGTTGGCTCCCATGCGGCAAAGGCGGCGGCCTTGCTGATTTCACTGCGGGTTGGATAGCTGATAATGGCTGAGCCTAGCGCAAATGTGCTGCTCTTGCCGGTGATCACTTGGCTGAATGGCAGCAGCAACTCGCCGGCATTCTTGCCGCAAATGCTCGCCCCCAGTACCTTCTTGCCCTTCAGGATGACTTTTAGATGGCCCAGCGTCTCGCCTTCGGCAACGGCGCGCTCGTTGTGGTCGAAGCCTTCCTTGATCACCGTGACCTTGTCGCCGAATTTATCCTTCGCCTCTGCCTCGGTCATGCCGATCTGCGCGACTTCGGGCTCGGTATATGTGCACCACGGCAGCGCCTTCCAGTCCACCTTGGTGGGCAGGCCCAGCGTAATTTCGAGCGCCACGTTGGATCCTTCGTAGCCCGATACATGCGTCAGCCGCGGACCGTCGCGGCAATCGCCGATGGCGTAGATGTTCTTGATCGAGGTGCGGCGGCGTTCGTCGACCACAATTCCGCCTTTGCCGGTGGCGATGCCAACATCCTCCAGCCCATAGCCGGAAATGCGCGCTTCGCGGCCGACGGCGACCAGCAGGTGCGAACCTGTGATCGTCTCGCCATTATCGACGCGAACGCTGACTTCGTTGCCGCTGCCGTCCACTTGTTCGGCCTTGCCTTGCACAAAACGGACACCTTCCGCCTTCATCACGTTGACCACGATATCGACCGATTCCGCATCGTCGCGCCCCATGGGTCGGTCGGGTTCGATAATTGTCACTTGCGCGCCCAAACGGACGAAACTCTGTGCCATTTCCATGCCAATGACCCCGCCGCCAATGATAACGAGGTGATCGGGCCGGGTTTCCAGTTCGAACAGGTTCTCGTTGGTGAGATAGGGCACGGTGTCGAGCCCCTCTATCGGCGGGACAAATGGGCGTGATCCGGTGGCAAGGACGATGCGGGGCGCGCTGAGCGTGCGCCCACCGACTTCGACCGTGTGGTTGCCGGTAAGCTTGCCCCAGTTGCGAATGACCTCGCAGCCCATTTCCTCGAACCGTTCCTGGGAATCATGGGGAGCGATAGCCGCGATGGCGCCGTGGATGTGGCCGTGCACCCCGGTCCAGTCGATCTGCGGGGCCGCGATCTGGACGCCGTAGCGTTTTCCCTCGCGCGCCTCGGCAGCGCGCTTGGCCGCCGTAATCAGTGCCTTGGATGGGACGCAGCCGTTGTTGAGGCATTCGCCCCCCATTTCGCCGCCTTCGATAAGCGCGACATCAAGGCCGAACAGGGCGCAGCCCCCGGCCGCAGTAAGCCCGGCGGCGCCGGCGCCGACGACAATGACGTCGTGAGTGAATTTCATGTGTGCCCTTGCAACCAAAAACGTCTAACCGGCGTACCTGCCATCAAGAGCATGTTCGTAAGCGAGGGTCGACAAGTTTCATGAGTCAAAAAAATTCGCGCTTTGACCATGACAATGTCCTTCGAGACCCATCGCCCGCCGCCAAGATTGCCTGCTGCTGATGCGAATTCTCGTCACCGGAGCCGCCGGCCTCATTGGCGGCGAGATCTGCGCGCGTTTCGCAGCGCGCGGGCACACCGTGACGGGCTTTGTCCACACCAACCGCGATGTGTGCGCCAATGATGGCACGCCAGCGGCGCTGGACCGCATCGTTGCTGGCGATTTGTCGCAGGCCCGCGCAGGCCTGGCGCGCGCGGAATGGGAGGCGCTGGCTAAAGGCCACGACCTGATCGTCCATTGTGCTGCGGTCACTCGCTTCGATCTCGATGAAGCGGCCTATCGCGCGACCAATATCGATGGCACGCGGGTGGCGCTGGAACTGGGATCATTGGGCGGGATGGACTTCCTCCATGTCAGCACCGCCTATGTTTGCGGAGGCCGGTCGGGACCGATCGGAGAGAACGATCCACTGCCGACGGGCGGATTCACCAATGGCTACGAAGCGAGCAAGGCCGAAGCTGAAAAGCTCGTGCGTGACAGCGGGCTTCGCTACGCGATCGCGCGCCCCAGTATCGTCGTTGGCGATAGCCGCGACGGCGCCATTCGCCAGTTCGACACCATCTATGCCGCCTTCAAGTTGATCGCAGAAGGCCGTGTGCGGCACATGCCCGCCATGCCTGGCGCAACGCTCGATTTCGTTCCGCTCGACCATGTCGCGGACGCTATCGTCGCGCTGGCCGAAGACATTCCGCGAGAGGATGGCGGCGCCTTTCACTTGGTCTCCGGCGGTCCGGTCCCGGTGGAGGCCTTTGCACAAGCGATTGGCAGCTTTTCCATATTTGAAGCGCCCAGGCTGGTTGATGCTACCGCGTTCGATCCGTCCACCTTGCCAGCGTTGGAGAGGCGTTTGTTCAAGCGGGTAGCTGGGCTCTACGCCAATTATTTCCAGCGCGATCCGCGCTTCGACGATGCGCGGCTCCGTGCAGTAACGGGGCTCGTACCGCCGCCGATGGACCTGGCCATGCTGCGGCGGCTGATCCAGTATTGTATCGATGTCGGCTTCCTGCGCGCGCCCGAGCTTCAGCGGACGTCGGGATAATTATCGGCCATGCGGTCGCGCAGCCCGAAGGCCCACAGCATCCCGACCTTGAAGTAAATCCAGTTGGCCTTGAGCGGACCCCAGGCGGCGATCCGCCGGTCCGATGTGCGCACAATCCGGTGGACCATCTTGATGCGGCCAAGCGAGGCGAATTTTACGCAGAGATCTGCTTCCTCCATCACCGCGTCTCCAGGCGTGCAGCCGCCGACCATCAGGAAGTCCGCCCGGCGAAAGAACATCGCGTGGTCTCCAAACAATAGCCGCACACCGCGAAAGAACAGGTGCGGTCGGGTCAGGAGCGGGGCGTACCAGGTCTTGATGTAATTATGTGCGCTGGTCACCCAGCGGGTCTTTTCGCCGGTAATGAGTGGGGTGAAACTGGCCAGCGCGATCCGGTTGTCCTCAAGCGTGTGGCGGATCACCGACACCATGTCGGCTGGCGGGGTGGTATCGGCGTGGAGGACGCACACGAGAGCCGAACGGGCAGAGCGCACGCCCTCGTTAATCTGCATGGCCCGCCCGCGCCCTGTTTCGATCAGGCTCCACCCGGCTTCGCGAACCAGTTCGCAGGTGCGGTCATGGCTGCCGCCATCAACGGCGATGATCTCAGCAGGTGCCGGGTCAAGCCCGCTCAGGGTCTCGATCAGGAGGGGGAGCGCCTTTTCCTCGTCGAGCAGGGGAATGATCAGCGCAACCGATTGCGTCACGGCAGGAAGTCCGGCCATTCTTCGAGATCGGCTGGGATGTCGACATCAGAAAGCTGCGGCAGCACGGCCGGACGAACCCCGCGCTCGGCGAAGCGCTTGACGGTTTGCTCGAAGACCTTGTCGGTGCTCCACGCAATATCTTCGAAGGCGAAGTGGGCATCTGACTTGAAGCCGAGCAGGTAATAGCCGCCGTCGCTGGCAGGACCGATCACCATTTCCTCCAGCGCCAGCGTATCGTGCGCTGCCCACAGGTGTTGCTGCGTTAGCCCCGGACAATCGCTGCCGATGACGATGGCAGGGGCAGGAATGCGCGATAGCCTGTCAGTGAGGTTGCCGTCGCCCTGGTCGACTACGCAGAGATCGTCGCCCAGTCCGGCCTGGAAAGCAGCAGCGCTGGCTCCGGTAGCACGCAGTTCGAAGGGAATGCCGCTAGCGCGCGCAACTTCGACGGTGTGCGTCAGCAACTTGGTATAGATCGCCGCCGCGCCGTCGGGGCCAAATTGCGGTATCAGCCGCGTCTTGGCCTTGCCCGGCTCGGGCCAGCGGCAAAAGATATAAAGGTGAATGTCACTCATTGTGGTGTCTCATTGGACCGATGGTTCAATATCCACCAGACCAGGGTCATCGCAATGGCTCCGCCGACAAGGTTGGCGGCCAGTTCCGCACCGTAGACGGCATCGGATCCCCAATCCTCGCGCAGCAGCCAGGCAAATGGAACCATCACGGCGAACACGCGGAAACCGCTCTGCATCAGCGCATAGCCCGCCCTGTCGACCGCGTTGAGGATGCCGTTGCCCACGATCAGCAAGCCATAGCCGGCATAACCCCAGGCCGCGATGCTGAGATAGCGCGCGAACTCCCTGACTACCTCCGGATCGTCGGTAAAGGCCTGCGCAAACCATTCGCCGGCGGCGAAAAGCGCGGTGGCGATGGCAAGGCCCCAGGCGATGCAGAAGCCGCCGGCATAGAGCGCTGCGCGTTTGGCCCGCCCGCGCTGGCCCGCACCCCAGTTCTGGCCCACAATAGCTCCGATCGAACCGCTGAGGCCGAGCAGCGGCACGACGGCGAAGCTCTGTAATCGCCCTGCGGCGCCAAAGCCGGCCACCGCAGCCTGGCCCTGCGCGGCGACCAGCGCTGTCAGGACCGAGAGTCCGACCGGGTTGATAGCGTTGCTGAATGCAGCCGGGCCCGCCACGCGCAGGATGGCCCACACCGGTTCGGCCCTGCCTCCGCGGGCAAGCAGTGCCAGATTGAGGGGTATCGGAGTGCGCCGCAGCAGCATGAATGCCATCGCCAGCCCCAGCGCCCAGCCAATGGCTGTTGCATAGGCGGCGCCGGCCACGCCGAAGCCCTCGAATCCCAGCGCGCCGGTGATCAGGATGGGATCGAGTATCCAGTTGGCGGCAGCATAGGTGATAGAGACATAGCTGGTCTTGCGCGCCTCCCCCTGACCGCGCAAAACGCCGTTGAAGCCCATGATCGCCAGCAATAGGGGGAAGCCGAGCAGGTAGGGCTGCATGTAGTCGCGGATGAAGGGCAGCAGGTCGTCCGGCGCATTCATCAGCCGAAACAGCGGGTCGAGCAGCAGATAGAGCAGGCTCGCCAACAACAGGCCAAAGGTAATTGCGAATACGATGCCGACGTTGGCGCGCCGAGCAGCCTGGTGGTCGTTGCCAGCGCCCAGAGCGCGCGCGACTACCGAGTTGATGCCGACCATCATGCCCACGCCGAGGCTGCTGATCGCGACGCCAATTGGAAAGATGAAACTGATGGCCGCCAATTGCTCGCTGCCGAGCTGCCCGATGAAATATGCATCGACCAGTCCGATCGACATGATCGCGGCCACCCCGAAGATCATTGGCAAGGTTTGCGAAACCAGATGACCAGGGATGCTTCCGCGCGTCAGCTTGGCATTTTCGCTCATAGGGGATCGCTCATGCCCAGCCGCCTAGCGGCAGGCCAATAAGGTGGAAAGTGCAAATGCCGGTTCTCGCCTTGTCTGGCGGCGGCGAGTCATGCGATACGAAGGGCACAGAAAGTTCAGGAGTGCAACCATGGCCACGCAACGTTCAGCAGATTTCCCGTGCACGGACGAGGAATGGAAAGTCCGGCAGGACTTGGCGGCCTGCTACCGGATATTCGACCATCTCGGCTGGGGCGAGTCGATCTACAATCACATCTCGGTCAAGGTGCCAGGGGAGGAGGATACCTTCCTCATCAATCCTTTTGGCCTGCTGTATGACGAAGTGACCGCTTCGAACCTGGTCAAGATCGACGTCGAGGGCAACAATGTCGGCCCATCGCAATACATGGTCAACAAGGCCGGATTTACCCAGCACGCCTATTTCCACAAGCACCTGGGCGAACGCGCTGCTGCCATCTGTCACGTCCACACGACCGCGACCATGGCGGTGTGCAGCCACGAAGGCGGACTGGAGCCGACCAATTTCTACGCCTGCAATTTCCAGAACCAGATCGGGTACCATGATTTCGAAGGCGTGACCGTGCGCGAGGAAGAGGGCGAGCGGCTGGTCAAGAACCTGGGTGACCGCTCGATCCTGATGCTTCGCAATCATGGCCCGGTAGTAATGGACAAGACCTTGCCCGGAATGTTCGTGAAGATGTGGGCTCTCCAGCGTGCCTGCGAGATCCAGGTTGCAACTCTCGGCATGGGCAAGCCGCTCCACGTTCCGCAGGAAGTGGTCGACGTGCACCAGCGCGACCTGTCGGTCGTTCAGTCGCAAGGCGGTGCCGGGGTGTTCGATTTCGAGGCCTGGAAGCGCCGGATCGACCGTATCGATACTAGCTGGCGCAACTGATCAAGCGCAAGGGAGCACAGCGAATTGCCGCGCCTCACGGTCAATGACCGCCCGGTCGAATACGACATGGACACAGCCACTCCGTTGCTGTGGGCCTTGCGCGATGCCTCCAATCTCACCGGAACCAAATATGGCTGTGGCGATGGCGATTGCGGTGCCTGCATGGTGCTGGTCGACGGTGCAGCCTTGCGGTCATGCCTGATCACTCTGGAGGAAGCAGAGGGTCGCTTCGTTACTACGATAGAGGGGTTGAGCCGCGACAGGTCACATCCGGTGCAACAGGCCCTGGTGGCCGAGCAGGCCATCCAGTGCGGGTTCTGCACTCCCGGAATCGCAATGGCGGCGGCCGCCCTCCTGCAGCGCAACGCGGCGCCGTCGAGAGCTGAGATCGAGGAAGCGATACCCAACCTGTGCCGCTGCGGGGTCTATCCGCGGCTGGTCGAGGCAATCCAGCGCGCCGGGCGGGTCGCGCGGCGGCTCGAACGGATTAGCGCTGCACCGGCGCCGGGGATCGATCCCGAGGATGCCGCCGAAGCAGTCCCGGCGATGGCACCGCCCGATAGCGAAGACTAGGTAGCAGCGTGATGCCGCTCAATTGACCTCGGCATAGGCGCTTTCGACGCCGCTCATCTGGTTGTTCGACTCCTCGCCCAGCATTTTGAAGGCGCCCAGCGCAGCGAGCGAAATGACCGAGGCCACGATCGCAAATTCGACCGCCGAGGTTCCGGCTTGATCATTCAGTAGTCGTCTCAGCACTGCCTAGGTCCCCCAATGTCAATCACAGGGAATTCTAGCGTTTAACAGGTTAGGAACCGGTAAAGCTTTGTCTTCAAAGTATTATACGGACCCCGAAACGAGCGCTAAACGGTTCGGCCGGCTGGATATTACTGTCGCCATGTGCGCTCGGATAATAGGTTTCGTCGAACAGGTTCTCGATATTGAGTTGCAGAGAAACCTGCTCATTGATGTCGTAATAGGCCGCAGCGTCGAACCGCCAGTAATCGGGCAGCGTCACCGCGTTGGAGAAACTGGCAAACTGTTCATCCTGGTAGATAGCGCCAAAGCCGACCCCAAATTTTTCCGTCAGGTCGAACCGGTTCCAGGCGCTGAACTGGTGCCTGGGCAATTGCTGGAGGCGCTGGCCAGCCGCACCGAAGCCTGAATCGCTGGTAATTTCTCCGTCGAGATAGGTGTAGCCGATATTTGCGTGCCAATCGGCGGTAATGTCGCCGATGACGTTGAATTCGAACCCTTCGGTGCGGCTGGCACCGGTCAGGACGGTGAGCCCCGAATTATTGGGATCGGTGGCGCGGGTGTTGTCGCGGTCGAGGCGGAAGACGGAGGCCGTGGCGAGCAGGCCGGGTCGGACCGACCACTTGGCACCGATCTCGTAATTGGCGAACTTCTCCGGCTCGAACGCCGCCGTGTCGGGGGTGAGCAGGAAGAACTGGTCACCCGACTGCGGCAAGAAGCTCTCGGCATAGGAGGCATAGAACGACAGGTCCTCGCGCGGCTTGAGGATGACTGCGAGCCGCGGGCTGATTTCCTCGTCCACGCGCGCGCCTGGTACACCGGTTAACTGCTCGATAGTATCGAGGTCAAAGCGTTCGTAGCGCAGGCCCGCGACGATCTCGACGATGCCGAGGCTGAGCTGGTCCTGGATATAGGCCGAGAAGATATCGAGCGTGCTGGCGCGGTTGCGCGCGAGCGGACCAAGCGAGAACGCCGGGACGGCAATCGTTTGCGCCAAGGGCGCGCTTGCGCTCGTCACGCCGCCTGCGAACAGGACGTTGCGACGCTGGTTGGTTGAATCCTGCTTCATCCCCTCGACGCCGAACAGGAAGGTGTTCTCGACGCCGGCCGTTTCGACCTGCCAGACGAGATTGGCCTGTCCGATCAGGTTTTCGCGGGTCTGTGCATCTTCATAG
Organism: Qipengyuania sp. CAU 1752; assembly: GCF_054482615.1. NCBI lineage: Bacteria > Pseudomonadati > Pseudomonadota > Alphaproteobacteria > Sphingomonadales > Erythrobacteraceae > Qipengyuania > Qipengyuania sp. CAU 1752. The sequence goes on from NZ_JBTLRE010000002.1 coordinate 124,797, forward strand.
CCACTGAGATCGACGGTGGTGCCGTCGGTCCCGCGGGGCAGGATGTTGGCGTAGACCTTGTCGTAATCGGCATACTGGACCGAGGCGTTCACGCTGAGTCCGTCCGAAAAGGCGTGATCGATGCGGCTGCGCAGGATGTGTACTTCTGCATCGGTGCGGTTGAAGCCGGGCGCGCCGAAGAAGGTGTCGTCGTAGCCGACCAGAACTTCACCATTGAAAGACGGCAGGCCGCGATCGGTCACCCGGCTGTCGTCGTCATAGGAGTAGCTCGCGGTCAGCGTAGTGTCGGGGCCAAGCTGCGCGGTCAGGGTAGGCGAGATGCCGATGAAGCGACCGTCATAGAAATCGCGGTGACTGTCGAATTCCTCGTAGGTCGCGTTGAGCCGCAGGGCGACGTTGTCGGACACCCCGGCGTTGACATCGCCAAGTAGCGCAAATGCACCGAAGGTATCGACCGATGCATCGGCGCCGACAAAGCGTTCGCCCAGCTTGGCGGTCTTGCTGACGCGATTGATGACGCCACCACCGCCGCCGCGACCGAAGATCAGCGCATTGGCGCCCTTGAGGACCTCGACCCGGGCAACATTGTAGAGCGATCGATAATATTGCGCATCATCGCGAAGCCCGTCGATGTAGAAATCAGCGGTCGATTCCTGGCCGCGGATGAACACCTCGTCACGGTGGCCTTCGCCGGTCTCGAGGCTGACGCCGGGCACGTAGCGCAGGGCCTCGCCTAGCTGGCGGATCGACTGGTCTTCCAGCTGGTCGTCGGTGATGAAGGTGACCGTCTGCGGGACATCGACCAGGGGGGTCGGGGTTTTGGTTCCGGTCGAGCCATCCTCGACCGCATATTCCCCGACTGCGCCTGTGACGACGATTTCGTTGGGCAGGTAGTCGCGTGCTGGACGTTCTTCGGCAGCGCCGGCGTCAGCAGTTTCGGCGGCGAATGCAGGCACCGGGGCCAGCAGCAGTGCAGAACCGCAAAGGAGCATGGAGCGGCGGAGAGCAGGGGTCATTTATGGGCCTTCTTGCGAATGATTCTCGATTTCGATGACCTGCTATTGAGAATAGTTCGCATTTGCAAGCGCACTATCGCACTTGGCGAAAAATTCTTCGGTTGCTAGCGGGGCGGCAGGCAAAATCGATTACTGAAAGGCGCGCAATGAAAGCGACCATCTGGCATAATCCCAAGTGCGGGACCTCGCGCAAGACGCTGGCAATTCTCGAAAATCTCTCGCAGGTCGATGTCACGGTGGTCGAGTATCTGCGCAATCCGCCGAGTCGCGAGCGGCTTGCCGAGCTTTTCGACAAGGCCGGGATTTCGCCGCAAGAGGGGCTGCGCCTGCGCGGCACCGATGCCGAGGAACGAGGGCTGCCCGACGCCGATGATATTACCGTACTCGACGCCATGGTTGCCGACCCGATCCTGATCAACCGTCCGTTGGTGGAAACAGAAAAAGGCGTGCGGCTATGTCGGCCGCAGGACAATGTGCTGGAGATTCTCTGACCGAAACGAAGGCTGTTTCAGCCGCGGTCGCGGGTCAGATACTCGTCGCTCTGCAAGGTACGCCAACCGAGTGCGAAGACGGCAATGCAGAAACCGATGATGACGGCAAAGCCCAGCCAGTCCGAATGGCCATAGAGCCAAACACCCAGCGCTGGCGCGTAGATATAGCTTGCCCCGTTAATGGAGGCGACCTTACCTGAAACCTGCCCCTGTTCGGGGCGGGTCACGGCGAGCGAAGAACCGGCGGTGAAGCCAGGTCGGTAGAGTCCGAAACCCAGTGACGCGACACCAAAGCCCAGCGCGATCGCGTGCAGGTCCTGCGCCATGCCGAAGATAACGACCCCGACAACCGCAAGCACCATTCCGCCAAGCGTGGAAGTGCGCGGGCCGAGCTGCAGCGTCGGTATGAGGCCCCATTGCGCCAGCAGAGTCGCCACCGCGCCAACCATCAGCACAATGCCGACCGGACCGGCCCCTGCCTCGGGCGTATCGCGCAAGCCCAGCCGGTCGAGAACCAGGAAGCCCGAAATGCCCAGGATCATGGCTTGTGCATGGCCGCCGAGCAGCCCTGCGGTCATCCACGGCAACAGCCGCTTGTCGGTCCATTTGAGATCAGGCGGGTCTGCTGCTTCGCCCAACTGCATTTCCCCGCTGTCGTCCTCTGTGCCTTCCTCGTAGCTTTCGCGCGCATGGCGCGCCGCACCGCTGCCATAGGGCGCATCATAGGTGCGGCCGCGGGCGGCGAACTGCGGTTCGTCGTTCGGCAGCCGCAGTCGCAGTGCTACCAGAGTGACCAAGCCGATCAGGGCAAAAGCAATGAAGGGGCCAGTCAGTCCGGCACCGGGAAAGATCATTAGCGGCGCAAGCGCCGGTCCCAGCACCGTGCCCAACCCGAAGCTCGATGCGACCAGCGCTAGCGCCTGCGTACGTTCGCTGCGCGGGGTGCGGCTGGCAACATAGGCCTGCACAGCAGGTGGCGCGGCTGACCCGAAGAGGCCGTAGAGCGAGCGGCACAGCGCGAACAGCGCCAGGGTCCACATCGCCGTCAACGCCCCGGTCAAGCCCAGCATCAGCACGAAGCCGCACAGCGCCATCGAGGCAATGAAGCCGATCATTCCCAGTGCCATCATTGACTTGCGCCCGCGTTGATCGGAGCGCCGTGCCCAGATCGGCGCACAAGCCACCCACAACAGCGCTGACCAGCTATATGCAAGGCTGATCCAGACGTCGGCCACCCCGAGGGCAGTGCCGATCGAGGGCATGACCGATTGCATCGCTGTATTGCCGGCAGCGGTGACCAGCATCACCGCGAACAGCAGCACCAATCGTCCGCGCGAGATGGCGCGCGCGGGCGCTGCGCTAGGCGCGGTTTGAGGCGTTGTCGCCGGTGCCCGGTCGTGATCGGCATCAGCCATGCCGGATCGCTAGTCGCGCACGGGCACGGTTGCAATGGCCCCGCGATGCTGCCACCTCGGCGTTTCAACAGCTTGCAATGCGGCCAAGGCGCTGCCGGAGAATCAGAGTTGAGCAATGAAAGTGCGAAAACGGTCGAGCGCCTGCGCGATCGGATGAGCAATCTCGCGGCGCGTTATTTCGGCCAGTGGGGTGTGTTCTTCAAAGGATTTGTCGAGGAACCGCGCATGGTCGGCTCGATCATCCCGTCCTCGCGCTTCACTATCGCCAGCATGCTGGAACCGGTCGACTGGAACCGCTGCGACATGTTCGTCGAATATGGTCCCGGGGTCGGCACATTCTGCTTGCCGGTGCTCGAGAAGATGAAGGGCAACGCGCGCTTGATCGCGATCGATACCAACCCGCTCTACGTCGATTATCTCAACCGCACCATTACTGACAGCCGCTTTACCGCCGTCCTGGGGTCGGCCGAGGATGTCGAGGATATCGTTCGTCTCGCCGGCCACGATCACGCCGATTACATCCTGTCGGGCCTGCCGTTCTCGACCCTTCCCGGCGGGGTGGGCGAGGCGATCATGGCTGCCACCCACCGCATACTGCGGCCGGGCGGAGCCTTCATGGCCTATCAGTTTACCGCCGCGGTGCGCGACCTGATGCGGACCCGTTTCGAACGAATCGACAGCGGGTTCGAATTCTGGAACGTGTTGCCGTGCAAGCTGTTCTGGGGCTGGAAAGACTGACGAGCCGCGCCCTCAGGCCTGCGCGACGGTCTCTGACACACCGCCGAGCTGGTGGAATATGGCGCTCAATACCGCCAGATAGACGCACCAGAATGCCGACATGGCGACCGCTGTGCTGAGTATGAACCCGAATCCGGCAACGCCTGGACCCATCAGACCGAACACCAGTGTCATCACCAGCGTTGCGACCAGCCAGAGCACGGCAAAGGCCACAACCAGCAGGAAATAGAACAGGAACAGGCGCAGTGAATTGTGCCGGGTGAGCTTCCAGCTTCGCAACAGCACGCTGAACGGATTGAGTTCCTTGGCGATCCCCACCACCGGGGCAATCAGCGAGAACTTCACGTAAAGGTAGATCGTGGCCACCAATCCGATCAACGCAAACACCGCGCCGAGCCCGACCGTGCCCGCCAGCGTGGTGGGAATCCCGACCACCACCAGTCGGACCACTTCAGCCAGGATCATCGCGCCGATATAGGGCAGGAAAGCGACGGCCCCGAACTTCAGCGCCTCCGCAACGGTTGGCCGGGACCGGTCATTGAGCAGGCGATAGAGGGCCAATTGCCCAATCGACTGCGAAACGATCACGATCAGGATCATCCACCAGGTTTCGGCCATTACGGCGGTGATTGCCTTGGTCATGGCCTCGGGATTGCCTGCGTTGCCAGCAAAGGCAGGGTCATTGCTGAGGTCGGGCAGGAGATAAAGGAGGGCCGCAAGCGGGAGAAAGAAGAACACCCCCGCGATAACGGAAACCACGCTGGAATTGGCGCGCAGCATGGCTACGCCCTGCTCCCAGGCACTGGTCATGTCGAATTTGGTCCGGCGTTCGGGAGCTTGTGTCATTACCTCTTGATAAGCGCACTCGCGCACGCCACGCAATGAAGGATTATGGCGCACCCGCTTATACAAAGCCCGATACAGCCGGAATGGCAGCTGGAAACGGCCCCTGTGCCCTATCGCACCGCGCTTTCGGCAATGGAGGAACGCAATGCTGCGATCGCCGCCGGAACGGCGCGCGAGCTGATCTGGTGCCTCGAACATCCGCCTGTCTATACCGCCGGTACCAGTGCCGCCGCTTCCGAATTGCTGGATCCGCGGTTCGAGGTTGTCGAAGCAGGGCGAGGTGGCCGCTATACCTATCACGGCCCCGGCCAACGCATCGGGTATGTGCTGCTCGACCTGAGGACACGCGGCAAGGATGTGCGCCGGTTCGTCCACGCGCTCGAGGATTGGGTCGTCGCCACTCTCGCTGGCTTTGGCGTAAAGGGTTGGTCGGTCGACGGGCGGGTCGGCATCTGGACCCATGACGGCGATGGTCGGGAGGCAAAGATCGGTGCCATAGGCGTGCGGGTTCGGCGCTGGGTAACCATGCACGGGTTTTCGATCAATCTTGACCCTGATCTGGCACATTTCAGCGGAATTGTGCCATGTGGGATCGACGAATTCGGGGTCACCAGCCTCGCGCATCTTGGAATGAATGTGACGCCGCAAGAATGGGACGAGGCGCTACAGCGCACCGCGCCAGCTTTCTTTGGCGCGCTCGAAGGAGAAACGGCATGACAGGGAGGATAACCGCAGCGGCGATGGGATTTGCCACCTTGATGCTGGCAGGCTGCGACGAGGGGTCGGAAAAAGTTGCTCCGACCGAGGAAGGTGCCGGAGCGCAGGGCGAAATCCTCGGCGGCACAATCAGTGACGCGATGATCCCGGTTGAGGAACTGCGATCATCCTCGCCTTCGGCAGGGCAGGAGAGCAGCGGAAGCTCCCCGCAGGACGATGGCGGAAACGGTGAGGCGCAGTCATCACGTTCCGATGCGGGCACAGAAGCTTCCGATACCGGCGCGGCGGAAGCTGAAGACCAATCAGGTGCGCCGGCCGCCGAAGACTAACCATCGTCGAGCAACCGCTTCGCGTGCTGCAGCGCGGTTCGATCAAAGTTGCGCCCTCCCACGGTCACGATCTGCGTGTCAGGGTAAAGCGCGAAGGTCGATATAATAGTGTTCGCCGCCGCACGATCCTTGTCATCGGGCGCAAAGACATCGTCGATCACGGCCACCTGCGCTGGATGCCGCGCCAGCATGGCGTCGAAGCCGGTTGTGCGGGCTCGCCTGGCCGCAGCCTCGAGCGCGTCCTTTCGCTTGACCATTCCCGAGGCACTCTCGATCGCCAGGAGCCTCTGCGCCTTGGCCGTCAACAAGATCCGGGCACGCACATTGCGTGTCACATCATTGTCGGTGCTGGTCATATGGGCCGCCGAGACCAGCGCCTGCAGGTCCCATGACAGCCCCAGGATACGCGGGTGCGGATCGTGCGCGAATTCCTCTATTGCCAGCGCGGCTTCGGGGGTGTCACCGACCTGCGGGATGATCCTTACCGAATTGTGCTCGCACCCGCTGGCGGGTTCCAATTCGTATATTTCGGCGGCCAGCAGTTGCACCTGCTGTGCGCCAGTCGCCCGGGGCAGGACAATGCCGTGCGGCTGCTGCCCCATGACCGCAACGAGGTCTTCCTTCCAATGCGGGCTGCCGATTGGATTGATGCGCACCCAGCGGTAAAAGCTGTGCACCTTGTATCCGGCGAGGAAATCGACCGCGTTCTGCCGCGCCGCCTTCTTGCAGTCTTCGGCCACCGAGGACAGATCGAGCACGACTGCCCCGGCACCTATGCCGGGTACCTTTGCCAACTTGGTTTCGCTGTCAGCCGGGGCGAGAAGCCATGATTTTGGGTGCATCGCGGTCAGGCGACCTTCGCCTTCTCCATCTCGAGTGTCGGGTAGTCGATATAACCTTCAGGACCCGGCAAATACCAGCTTTTGGGCACATTTGTATTGGGAGCAAACTTGGCACCACGAGCGATGCGGACATCGAGATCAGGGTTGGAGATATAGGGGCGCCCGAACGAGATTGCGTCGGCCTTGCCGCTGGCGATATCAGCTTCTGCCCCGGCGGCATCGTAGTCGCTGTTGAGCACCAGAGCGCCGGAATATCGCTGCCGGATTAGCGGACTCTGCTTGGGGACGTCGGTCTGGCCGAAAGTGCCATTGGGTCCGGGCTCGCGCAGTTCGAGAAATGCGAGGCCATGCTTTTCAACCACCGAGGCGGCAGCGCCGAACAGGCCCGCGGGATCGGGATCGTCACAGCCTTGGGTTTCGCCGTTGGGAGAAAGTCGCACTCCAACCCGGTCCGCGCCCCATACGCCCACCAGTGCCTCGAGCACTTCATCGAGAAAGCGGCAGCGGTTTTCGACCGAGCCGCCATATTCATCCTCGCGCAGATTAGTGCTCGAGCGAAGGAACTGGTCTACCAGATAACCATTGGCACCGTGCAATTGCACTCCGTCGAAACCTGCCTTGCGAGCGTTCTCGGCGGCATGGGCATAGTCACCGACGACGCGCTTGATCTCGTCCGTGCCTAGCGCGCGGGCCTGCTGGTGCGGCTGGCGGCCGGTTGCCGTATGGGCATGATCGGGCGCGGTGGTGGCGCTGGCGGAAACGCCCGGTTCGCCATCGAGGAACGAGGGATGGACCAGCCGGCCCATGTGCCACAATTGCAGGACGATCAGCCCGCCTTCCTCGTGCACGGCCTCGGTCGTCTGCTTCCAGCCTTCGGTCTGCTCTTCGCTCCAGATACCTGGCGCGGCGGGCCAGCCAAGCCCTTCGCGGCTGATACCGGTGGCTTCGGAGATGATCAGCCCGGCACCGGCACGCTGGCGGTAATAGGTTGCCATCATGTCGTTGGGGATCGATCCAGGCTGGGTCGCGCGACCACGCGTCAGCGGAGCCATGAAGATACGGTTCTGGGCTTCGAGCGCCCCCATCTTCAGCGGCTGGAAAAGGCTATCATGCATACGTCATCCTCTCGGCGCATTTTCTTTTAAAACTGTTGCGCCAGCGGCTAGGACACAGACATGGAGGGCGCAACCGTCGAAAAACTGTCAGGGCGGCAATGGTGGCTGTTGCTGGCGTTGCTGGCGGGCAATGTCGCCCTGGCACTGGGCCCTTGGAGCGTGCGGCTGGCAGACAGTGGTCCCGTCAGCGCCGCATTCTGGCGCCTCGCGCTGGCGCTCCCCTTCCTCGCAATGCTTGCGCGCGCCAGTGGCCAGCGGCTTGGCGGGATACCGCAGCGAACGATGGTTCTGGTTGCGCTTGGTTCGCTTGCTTTTGCATTCGACCTCGCCAGCTGGCATTTCGGCATACGGCTGACCCGGCTCGGCAATGCCACCTTGTTCGGCAATGCTGGCAGCATCGTATTGCTGTTCTGGGGCTTCATTATCGGACGCATGTTGCCGCGCGGCAGCGAATGGCTGGCTATCGCATTCGCGCTGGGTGGGGCGGCGATATTGATGGGCGAGAGCCTTGAGATCAGCACCACGACGCTGGTGGGGGACCTGTTCTGCCTGGCTGCCGGCCTTGCCTATGCAGTCTACCTGCTGACACTGCAGGACGCGCGCAAGGATATCGGTGCGTGGAGCCTGCTGGTCTGGGTCAGCATTTTCGCCTGTCCCGTCTTACTGGCGCTGGCGCTGGCCTTGGGCGAGCCGGTCATCCCGACAGACTGGACGCCGCTGATCGTCCTTTCGGTCCTCAGCCAGCTTGTCGGCCAGGGATTGCTGGTTTTCGCGCTGCGTCACTTCCGCCCGCTCATCATCGGCCTCGCGTTGCTGACCCAGCCTGCGATTGCCGCGCTGTATGGCTATGGCGTTTTTGGCGAGGTCCTGGGAGCGTGGGACATCCTCGGGATGGTTCTGCTCGGCAGCGCGCTGGTGGTTGCACGCATGCAACAGGGGCGGGTTGCTGGCGTGCGCAGGGGGCCAGGCATGGCGGCACCAAGGCATGCACCGCCTCGTGAAAAGGGCAATGATTTCAGTTAGGCTTCGAAGCGTTTGAGAAAGCTCTGATATCGGCCCTGAACGTCCTCGAGCGCAGGGCCCTCAAGTTCAAGCTCGGCCTGCTGGTACAAGCGTTCTCCTTCGCGGCGCAGGATCTGCAGACGGCTGGTGTCGTTGCATCCCTTGCCAGCATTGTAGAGCACATCATAAGTCACACGCGCCGCAGTCGGGCTTGTGGCTACGGCCGAACGCATCGCGCCGAACCCGCGCGCGACATAATGCGTGAAATCATCATCCAGCAGGATGAGCCGGTCTTCGTCCGCCCGGTCGGCATCGCCGAATTTGCGCGTCAGGTCGCGTCGGGCCAGTTCGGACGTGGCCGAACCAAGCCAGTGGATCGTGGTAATCGCCGTGAAGGGATCGTTGATCCCAGGCGACAGCGCCCGCAGCCCAATTTCGACCAGTTCATCGATCAGGAAGTGCAGGTCCTGCGTCGGGGTGCGCATTCCGCCAAGGGTGAAGCAGGCCCGGATACTCTCGTCATGACGCTCGTCGAGTTCATCGTCCTTGGCCCAATAGGCAAGCGGGACATGCGGGTGGACGAATTCGCCCGTTCGCACGCCGAGCTTGATATGGCCGTCGGCCTCGCTAGCGATCTTATCTAGGCGGCCGAAGTCGATCCGCTGGACATACCCGACGGTATCGGAATCGACCGGGCGGCCGAACGGAACATCAGCTTCGGTTGCCCCGGTGACCTTCTCGGGGAACAACTGCTTGATATCGTCGAGCAGGCGCTGACCGATACCCTGCAGGACCGAATTGATGCGGATCGAGGCCGGGATGTGATTGAGGAAGAACACCAGTACTGCGATGGAGACGGCCATCAGGACATAGGCCGTCAGCAGCGATAACTGGGGCACGAACGCGGTGGATTCGCCTGCCACGCTCAAGTCTAGCAAGACCCTCTCCTCGCCGGTCCGGACCGCGCGCAACACGGTGAGGGCGTAGACAAAAGTGCCGATGAAGGTCGCCAGGCTGAACTGGTTGCCGCGGTCCTCCATGAAATTGGTCAGCAGGCGCGGTCCGTAGTTGCCGCTGGCATAGGCGACGGCCGCTATGGTGATCGAAAAGACCGTCGACGCGACCCCGATCATCGAACCGGCGATGACGGTCAGCATATTGGTCGCGCCTTCAGGGCGCGCTGGTTGGATCCACTCGACCGTGCTGAGTTGTTCGGACCAGCCGATGCGGTCTAGATGAATAGTCAGTGATGCTAGCAACACTGCTGTCAGTGCGAACAGCGCCGGATAGAACCAGTAACTGGCGTTGACTGCCTCCCAGGCAGCTTTCACTCGGCCCCACATTGATTTGAACCCCTATTGCCTCCTTCACGAACGCGCGAACGGACAAAGGGTTGCGTGCAGGGTCAGTCTCCGCTCGGGATTTCCTCTTCCGGCACGTCCTCGATCTGCACTTCGCCGATATCGCCCTTGCCGACGCTGGCGCTGGCCATTTCCAGCATCCGGTCCAGGCTCTTCTTGGCCTGGAGGCGCAAACCTTCTTCGATCTCGATGCGCGGTTCGAGGTCGCGCAGCGCGGTATAAAGCTTCTCCAGCGTGTTGAGCGCCATGTAGGGGCAGATATTGCAGCTACAGTTGCCGTCTGCACCCGGCGCGCCGATGAAATTCTTCTCCGGTAGCGCCTTTTCCATCTGGTGAATGATGTGCGGCTCGGTCGCGACGATCAGCGTGTCGCCTTCGAAATTCGACGCGAATTTGAGGATTCCGCTGGTCGAGCCGACATAGTCGGCGTGTTCGATGATCGAAGGCGGGCATTCGGGGTGGGCAGCGATCGGGGCACCGGGATGTTTTTGCTGCAGCTTGAGCAACTCGGTCTCGCTGAAAGCCTCGTGGACGATGCAGACGCCGGGCCACAGCAGCATCTCGCGATCAAATTTGCGGCTGAGATACCCGCCCAGGTGCCGGTCGGGCCCGAAGATGATCTTTTGGTCCTTGGGGATCTGCTGCAGGATGGTCTCGGCGCTGGAACTGGTAACGATCACGTCGCTGAGCGCCTTCACCTCGGTCGAGCAGTTGATGTAAGTCAGCGCGATGTGATCGGGATGGGCCTCGCGAAACTTGCGGAATTTCTCCGGCGGGCAGCTGTCTTCCAGGCTGCACCCTGCATCCATGTCGGGCAGGACAACGATCTTTTCCGGGCTGAGGATCTTGGCGGTATCGGCCATGAACTTGACGCCGCAGAAGGCGATGACGTCGGCATCGGTCTCGGCCGCCATCTGCGACAATTGCAGCGAATCGCCAACATAATCGGCCAGGTCCTGGATGTCAGGCGTCTGGTAATAATGCGCCAGAATCACCGCGTTGCGCTCTTTGCGCAGGCGATTGATCTCGTCCAGCAGGTCGTCGCCCGTAGGCAGTCTGGTTTCAGCGGTCATGGCGCATCCTGTAAGCGTTGGCAGTTGCACATCCTATAGCCAGAACGGTCGCGAAGGCGAGTGCGTTCCGGGCACTATGGCTTGCACACCTTATAACACGCCGGGCGGAAGAAAGGCGTGTGGCGGGCGCTCGCCACCGGGCGTTCCCGCGACATGGTCTGCCGCTATGTCCAACGCCCAATCGGTCTTCGCAACCGCCTCGCCAATCGCCAGTGCGGCGAGCGGAATGGCGAGAGTCCACCACCATGCCGGGTGGACACGGCCGTTGCGGCGCTTGTCGGCGATCATGCCGATGACAGGGAATACCATCGCGGCGAGAAAGACTACGAGGAAAGTATAGGGAATGGTGAACGGCAGCGGCAGCAATCGGGCCAAGCCCGGGGCCGCAACAGTTGCCATGGCACCGAACATCAACCTGCGATGCCAATCGGTCTGTCGTCGTCTGGCAAGAGCCCAGACTGCCAAAGCGGCAAAGGCCAGGATATGCGCGATATTGACGATCAGGAACTCGGCCTGTCCGAAAAAGAACGGTCCGCCGAGTACCTGCAGCGTTACAAAAGTAAGTGAAATTGCCAGCACCACCATCGTTGGAATGAACAGCAGGGCGAGCTTGCCCATGCGGCGATGAAGCGCGATATTGCCGCGGAATATCGCGGTATTTTGAGCAACGTATAATGCGGTCCAGCCAAGGAAGGTGAGGCCGTGAACATGGTAGAGCCACGGTACGTCGAATGTCGATCTTCCCAGCGCTGCATTGAGACCGAAACCGCCGACCACGGTCGCCGCCATTATACAGGCCATGATAAAGAAGAAGCGCGCTTCGCGCTGCGCTACAGTGTGATCTCTTGCCCTTGTGGCCATCGCTCTTCCTCCCCCTCAGACCAGCTTTCCGCCAATTCTAACACCGCGGGTGCGATGAGCAAAACCTAGCCGTCGGTCTCGCCGTCGAACCGGACCACGATCTCGACATCGCCAAAGCCTGCCACCTTGAGGGGAATGGCGAGATTTTGCGTGATCGCCTGCCGGGCGGCGTCGCGGGCCAGCTTCATCAGCACCGGGTTGGTGGCCTGCTTGCGCGCCTCGCGCTCGGCGAGCTGGGTATTGTCGCGTGTCAGCTTGTCCTGCGCTTCACGGCTGATCCAGATGCCCTCGCGCAAATATTGCGCGCGGGCTTCATCAAGATTGGGCTTGCCGACGGTGATCTGGGGCAATTGCACGCTCAAAGTCTCGCCTTCCTCGTCCCAGGATAAACGCGAACGGTCGACTGCGCCGAGCTCGACCGAATAGGTGACACGAGTCGGGATCACCGCGACCTGTCTGGTCTTGATGGCCCCAAAAAATCGGCTGTCGTCGCTGGCCACTACGGGTGCAAATTCGGCGCTGAACACGTTCAGCGTGTTCTGTTCCTCAAACGCGACCAGGCTGGTCGCCAGCGGATCGCCCATGTCGCTCGGGCCGAATGCCTTCCAGCCCAGCCAGAACACCGCTGCCAGCAACCCAATTACCATCAGCCACGGAACCGCCTGAACCCGCGCCAGCGATTTCTCGCGCTCTGGCTTGGGCACCACTGTCTCGTCGCTGTGCGGAGCGCTCTTTACGTCGTTTGCCATATGTCCCCCGAACGGCCCACCATGCCGCGACGTTCCAGATCGATCAGATGCGCCAACACGCTCATCTGAGCAGCCTTGTCGAGCCGCGGATCGAGCCCCTTGTACATGAGTGGTATGAAATCGGGCAAATGCAGCGGCTTTTCACCCAAACAGCGCAGAATCTGGTTTTCGCGCTGCCGGCGGTGGCCGATCATCCCGCGGACCAGTTGGCGCGGCTTGGTGATCGGTGCACCGTGAGCGGAGTAATAGATCCGGTCCTCGCGCTGATAGAGCCGGTCGAGGCTATCCATGTATTGACCCATATCTCCGTCTGGCGGGATGACGACGCTGGTCGACCAGCCCATCACGTGATCGCCGGTAAACAGCGCTCCCGTTTCCTCCAGCGCGAAACACAAGTGGTTGGAGGTATGACCCGGAGTGTGGACCGCGCGGAGTGTCCAGCCGCGCCCGGTCATCGCCTCGCCATCCAACAGCACCCGATCCGGGGCATAGGTGGTATCGAAAGCCTCGTCGGAGCGCGGCAGATCGGTGTCGATGACCAGCGGAGCGCAGCCGACGATCGGCGCGCCGGTCCGCTCCGCCAGCGGGGCTGCAGCAGGCGAATGGTCGCGGTGGGTATGAGTGCACATGATGGCGACCAAATGGTCCTCGCCCACGGCGGCGAGAATAGCCTCGATATGTTCGGGATTAGCCGGACCAGGATCGATCACCGCCACTTCGCCCTCGGTCCCGACAATATAGGTCTGGGTACCCGTGAAGGTGTATGGGGAGGGATTGGGGGCAAGGATACGGCCCACCAGCGGTTCGGGCCGCTCGACCAGGCCCACCGGCCACGGTTTGGGGGGAGACTGTGCCATGGCCTTGCATATGGAGGGGCAACTGCCGCATGTCACGCGACAAGAAATAGCCGCCGGGAGAGAGCAGCTTGTCGGACCATATACTTGTACTCGATGAAGGCACCACGTCGACCCGGGCGATGGTCTTTGCGCGCAATGGCCGGATGATGCACGTCGCGCAGAAGGAACTGACCCAGCACTATCCCAAACCCGGCTGGGTCGAACACGATGCCGGCGAGATCTGGGACCGCACGCTCGCCTGTGCACGCCGCGTGATCGACAAGGCAGGGATCGACCAAATCGCTTGTATCGGCATCACCAACCAGCGGGAGACCGTCGTTGCGTGGGATGCCCAGACGCTGGAGCCGCTCTCACGCGCAATCGTGTGGCAGGACCGGCGTACGGCCCAGTTCTGTGCCGAATTGCGCGAGGCCGGCCACGAGGAGGCCGTGCAGGAAAAAACCGGCCTGCTGCTCGATCCCTATTTTTCCGGCACGAAGATGCGCTGGCTGCTCGATCACGACGAGCGGGTCAGGCAGGCCGCGCGCAAGGGCACTTTGGCCTTCGGAACGATCGAAAGCTGGCTGGTCGCCAATCTGACCAAGGGCGACGCACATATCTCCGATGCCAGCAATGCCAGTAGGACCCAGTTGCTGGCGCTGGGCGGGGCGCAGTTCGATGATGGCCTGTGCGAATTGCTCGGCGTACCGTGCTCTGCCTTGCCCCATGTCGTCGATACAAGCGGCGCGTTGGCACAGACCGACGCAAGCTGGTTCGGACGAGCCATTTCCATCGCCGGAATGGTCGGCGACCAGCAATCGGCGACCCTGGGGCAGGGGTGCCTCGCTGTCGGCGATACCAAGGCAACCTACGGCACCGGAGCCTTCGTCCTGGCCAACGAGGGGAGCGAAGTCCCGAGTTCCAGCAACCGGATGCTCGGCACCGTCTTGTGCCAGCTTGACGGTGAGCGGACCTATGCGCTGGAAGGCTCGGTGTTCGTCGCCGGGAGTCTCGTACAATGGCTGCGCGACCAACTCGACCTGATCTCCAGCGCGGCCGAAACCGAGGCGCTGGCGCGGTCGATCCCGGATAGTGGTGAGGTCGTCATCGTGCCGGCCCTATCGGGCTTGGGAGCCCCGCACTGGCGCGCCGATGCGCGCGGGGTCATCGCCGGCCTCAGCTTTGCCAGCGGCAAGGCGCAGATCGCGCGAGCCGCGCTGGAGGCGATGGCGCACCAGACCCATGATCTGGCTGAAGCTTTCGCCGCCGACGGTGCTCCATGGACCCGGCTCAAGATCGACGGCGGGATGAGCGCCAATGACTGGATGGCGCAGGACCTTGCCGACATGCTGCAACTGACGGTCGAACGCCCCGATTTCGTCGAGACCACCGCGCTGGGCGCGGCCATGAGCGCTGCGGTCGGTGCGGGGCTGTATCCGACGCTGGAAAGCGCCGCCGCCGCCATGCGTGGCAGCGTGCAAATCTTCGAGCCCGGGATGCGGAACGGGGTGCGCGATGAAAGGCTGGCCCGGTGGCGCAAGGCGCTCGCGGCCGCTTGAATTGCGCTAGTGCCGGCCAAAGGCGTGTCGGAGACGCGCCTGCATTTCATTCGGTCCTTCGCATCCGCTCGGCCCGCCCTTCCGGCGGGCCCGGTCCAGCCGTGCAACCCGTGCGTGGAGTATCTGGGTTTCGAGGATCAACAACTGCGTGGGTATTTCCAACAGCGCCATCTGGCTGTCTTCGGGCGGACGGTCGGGCGGCAGCAGTCCGTGCCGCTCGAGCTGGTAGGCGCTCATCTCGCCGCGGAAATAAGCCCGCTGGTTGAGCAGCCAGGCCAGCACATGCATGATCCGCGTGGTCGTCTTGAGTCCCTCGGTCGACAGCGCGATGCGCACCAAGTCGTTACCCACCTCGCGCGGGGTCCCCAGGTCAAATGCTGCGCGAACATCGTCGGCCAAAACCAGTGCTTGGGGATAGAGCTCTTCGATAATCGTGGCGGTTATGTCGGTCGATGCACTCATCGTCTGAATGGCTAGACCGTGCCAGGCAACTGGCAAAGACGGGAAAGCACTTTCTCCCGACCGGAACGTATCCCTGTCCCGCGATGGCACGCTTTGCAGCGAAGCTTGGTCTGGGCGCTTTATAATGAAATTCAGGCGATAATGTCGGGGATCAGCTCATCCTCGATCATGCCGATCTGGTCACGCAGTTTAAGTTTACGCTTTTTGAGCCGGGCGATCTGCAACTGGTCGCCAGCATTGGCATCACCGAGCGCGGCGATGGCCACGTCGAGATCGCGGTGCTCGACCCGGAGATGTTCCAGCTTCTTGCGCAGTTCTGCTTCGGTCACGACGTGAAGGCTCTCCTGGCCCGAGGGACGACATGCATTTCGTCGCACGCAGGGTCTTAACAATCGCATAGGCGGAAACAAGGCTTCGCAATCTGCGTACAATGTGTTTGTATGCAGATACGCGGTTCGCCCCGCGAGGCGAGTCGCTCCTGTTGGTCGTACAACTCAAGGAGAAGAGCCCCATGGTCTCGTCACACGTCAACGCCCTTCAAAGCAAACATGCTGGCCTCGAAGAGAGGCTGAATGACGAAATGAACCGACCGGCACCTGACACGGCGAAAATCCAGGAACTCAAGAAGGCGAAGCTGCGACTGAAGGAAGAAATCGCTGCGAACTGACCTCCGCGCCCGCAATGCGGGCAGCAGCATTTCCACAAGGGCGGCAATAGGCTAGGCGTCGTTGCATGACTGCTGCTGCCGATGCCGCCCGCCAGATACTTACACGCCTGCATGATGTCATGGCCTCGCGTATCCATGCGCAGGGCAAACTCGATTCCGTGGCCGAAATCATCGGCGAGGCGCTCGATAGCGAAGTGTGCTCGATCTATCTCCTGCGCGAAGGTATGCTCGAGCTGTTCGCGACCCGCGGCCTTAACAAGGAAGCAGTACACGTCACTCGCATGGCGATCGGCGAAGGGCTGACCGGGACGCTGGTCGCCAATGGCGAAACGCTCAACCTTGCCGAAGCGCGCGCGCACCCCGACTTCCAGTATCGTCCGGAAACCGGCGAGGACAAGTTCCACTCCTTTGCCGGTGTTCCGATCGTCTATCGCGAGCGGGCCGTGGGTGCCCTCAACGTCCAGCATGTCGAGCCGCGCCGCTATGAAGATGTCGAGATCGAGGCGCTGCAGACGACCGCGATGGTGCTGTCGGAACTGATCGCCAATGCCGAACTGATCGACGAGGAAGTGGTCGGCAAGTCCGAGTTGCAGACGGGCCAGATCACGGTGGACGGCCTGGCATTGGTCAACGGCATTGCCGCCGGCCACGCTGTCTACCACCAGCCGCGCGTGCAGATCGACCAGATCGTTGCCGAAGATACCGAGCTGGAGCGCCAGCGCGTCTATCGCGCCTTCGACAAGATGCGGGACCAGATCGACGGGCTCTCCCAGCAGGCAGAGTTCGGCAAGGGTGGCGAGCACGAGGAGGTCCTCGAGACCTACAAGATGTTTGCCTATGACGAAGGCTGGTCGCGCCGCATCAACGAAGCTATCGACAGCGGCCTGACCGCCGAAGCCGCGATCGAGCGTGTCCAGCAACGCACTCGCATGCGGATGCGGGAAATCGACGATCCGCTGCTGCAGGATCGGATGCACGATCTCGAGGATCTGGCCAATCGCCTGCTGCGGATCGTTTCGGGCCAGCTCGGCACGGCCGCGACCCAGGGATTGCGGCGGGACACCATCCTGATCGCCAAGAATCTCGGCCCCGCCGAACTGCTCGAATACGACAAGCGCCGGCTCAAGGGAGTCGTGCTGGAGGAGGGGTCGCTCACTTCGCACGTTGTCATCGTTGCCCGTGCCATGGGGGTCCCGGTACTCGGCCGGGTCCGCGGCTTACGCGGCATCGTGGGCGAAGGCGACGAGATACTGCTCGACTGCAACGACGCATGTGCCACGATCAGGCCGACCCCACAGGTTGCCGATGCCTTCGACGCGCGGTTTGCCAAAAGCAAAGAGCGCCAGGCCGCCCTGGCCGAGTTGCGCGACGTCGAGCCCTTCACCCGCTGTGGAACGCGCATCCAGGTCCAGATGAATGCCGGACTGCGTGACGACCTGGCCAATTTGGCGCTGGTGGGTGCGGATGGCATCGGGCTGTTCCGTACCGAGTTCCAGTTCCTGGTATCGGCAACCCTTCCGCAGCGCGAGCGTCAGTTGCGGTTGTACAAGGACGTACTCGACGCTGCCGGTGGCAAACCGGTGGTATTCCGCACAGTCGATATCGGCGGTGACAAGGCTGTTCCTTATCTTGCCGCAGGTGAAAACCTGACCGAAGAGAACCCGGCAATGGGCTGGCGTGCATTGCGCCTGGCGCTGGAGCGCGAAGGGCTGCTCAAGGTGCAGGCGCGTGCCTTGCTGGAGGCATGTGCGGGCAAGGAATTGCGAGTCATGTTCCCCATGGTCAGCGAACCGTGGGAGTTCGACGCGGCGAAAGCCATTTTCGAAAACCAGGCCGCGTTCCTGCACAAACAGAAGAAGCAGTTGCCGGACGTGGTCCACTACGGTGCGATGCTGGAAGTGCCCGCGCTGGCAGATGCGCTCGACATATTGATCCCGAAAGTGTCGTTTATCTCGATCGGCACCAACGACCTGACCCAGTTCCTGTTTGCCGCCGATCGCGCCAATCCCAAGCTGGCGGCGCGCTATGACTGGCTGAGCCCGGCCATCCTGCGGTTCCTGCGCCGGATCGTGCAGTCGACGATCGGTCATCCGGTCGATCTTGGCGTTTGCGGCGAGATGGGTGGGAGGAAGCTGGAGGCCCTGGCCCTGATGGGGCTGGGCATTCACCGCTTTTCGATCACCCCGGTTTCGGTCGGGCCGATCAAGGAACTGGTGCGACAGGTCGACCTGAAGGAAATAGAGCAGGCCATGAATGAAATGCTGCTCACTCCGCCAGTTTCCATCCGCGTAGCGTTGACGGCATGGGCCGCCGAACGTGGCATCGATACCGAATAGCAGTCCATCGCCGCCGCGCACCGGCGCGGCGCAACACGGGGGATGCCGAAGCGCCGCACACATTCGGCGCTTGACAGGCAAGCCAGTGCACTGGGATGTACCCGCCTCAAGTGATAGGGTCGCGCAGCAGGCAGATTATGAGCGAAGATAACGTAGCAACCGGGGAACCGGAGGTGATGGCGAGCGCGGGCGAGCACTTGCGTGCAGAGCGTGAGCGGCAGGGCTTGTCTCTCGAGCACCTCTCCGGCGAGACGCGCATACCGCAGCGCCATCTCGAAGCCCTCGAGGCTGGCAATTACGCCAGCATGCCGGGTCGCACCTACGCGATCGGCTTTGCGCGCAGTTATGCCAAGGCTCTCGGTCTCGACCAGCGTGAGATGGTGGAAATGGTGCGCGCGGACATGGGGGCGTCCGGGCCGAGCGAGCGCTATGCGAAGGTCGACACCCTCGAACCGGGAGACCCGGCGCGGGTCCCGTCGCGGGGCCTGGTGTTCTTCTCGATTGCCGCCATCGCGCTGCTGCTGGCGGGCGGGTTCATGTTCTATCGCACCTATTTTGCGCCTGGATCGGGGCCGGGCTCGATCCTTACCGCCGAACAAGAGGCCAATGCCGCCGCGCAACAGGAAGCGCGGGAAGAAATAACTGCAAGTTCGGAAGGGGCGATCGATCCTACTGGCGAAGTGGTCTTCACCGCGCTCGAAGATGATACCTGGGTCAAATTCTACGATGGTAACGGCAACCAGTTGATGCAGAAACAAATGGCGGCTGGCGAAACCTATACCATTCCCGCCGACGTGGAAAATCCTCAGATATGGACCGGCCGACCGCACGCCTTCACCATAACCGTTGGTGGCAAGGAAGTGCCCAAGCTGACCGAAGAGGACAAGATAATGAAGGATGTGCCGGTCAGTGCCGAAGCATTGTTAACCCGGACTGCCGCTCCGCCGTCCGCGCCGACTCCTCAGCCGACTCCGGCGGGCTAGGCATTTCCCCCAAAATTCGCGGGTCCGCCCTCGACATAAGACCAATCACGGTTAATTTTGCCGAGGTTCTCGCTCCCGCAGGCGCTCATTCAGCCAGTGTTCGGGGCGAGCCGGGCAGTGGCGCTATAAAGCGACAGAGAGGACGATCAATGAAGTTCCGCCATTCAGGTGTGATCATGGGCGCAACATTGCTGGGTCTGATGGTCCCGCTCGCGCCCGCTGCGGCGCAGGACGCGAACGCCGAGGCCCGGGTCCGCAAACTCGAAGCCGAAGTGCGGGCCTTGCAGCGGCGCGTGTTTCCCGGCGGCGACGGGCGGTATTTCGAACCGCAGATCGACAATTCAGCGCCAGTAAGCACGGCCAGCCAGCAGGCGGTTACCTCGACGACGGCGGTCACCGATATTCTCGCCCGGCTCGATGCGATGGAAGATTCGCTCCAGCGACTGACCGGCCAGGTCGAACAGAACTCTAACGCAGTCATGCGCCTTTCCACGCGGGTGACGGCACTCGACGGAGGCGATACGCCGCGCGTCGGCGCGGCCAATACCGGCGGAACAACCCCCGGCCCTGATAATCTGGCACCGGTTCAGAGCGGCGAAGGCGGCGGTGCGGCGCGCACCCAGGCGGTGGCAAACGCGACCACACCTCCGGCCCAGACCGCACCGGGCCCCAGCGCCGCGCGGATAGCTGCGGTCCAGGCGATCACCAAGCCGCAGACCGATGATGCCGCCGATGACGAGTATTCCTATGGCTTCAGGCTGTGGGAAGCCAAGTTCTACCCCGAAGCGCAACAGCAGTTGGCGATGTTCGTCGAAAAGTATCCCAACCACTGGCGTGCAACCTATGGCCGCAATCTGCTCGGGCGGGCCTATCTCGATGCGGGCAATGCGCGCGACGCCGCGCCCTGGTTCCTGCGCAATTACCAGGCCGATCGCAACGCTGCCCGCGCGGCGGATAGCCTGCTCTACCTCGCTGAAGCGATGATCGCGCTCAAGGACACCGACCGCGCATGTATTGCGCTGGCGGAATTTGGCGAGACCTATCCCGCGCTCGCGGCCGGTCGGCTGCAAGATCAGTACGAGGCCAATCGCCGCAAGGTGAAATGCAATTGATACGCCGGTCGACCCGAAGCAGGTAGAACGCTTCCAGGTCGATCTGGCGAAGACCTGGCCGCGTTCGGACAGTCCGGATAGTCGGCTCGGCTTGGCGGTCTCGGGCGGTCCCGATAGCCTGGCCCTGTTGTTGCTCGCGCATTCTGCCTTGCCGGGGCGCATCGCAGTGGCCTGTGTCGATCATGGCTTGAGGCCCGAAGCGGCTGCGGAATGTGCCTTCGTCGCGAAAATTTGCGCCAGGCTCGACATTCCCTGCACGACCCTGTCCATCGAACTCGGCGAGGGCAATACTCTCGATCAGGCCCGCAAGGCACGTTATGCGGCACTTCGCGATTGGGCGTTGGAGCGCGATATCGGGGCCGTCGCCACCGGCCATCAACTGGATGACCAGGTGGAAACTTTCTTCATGCGACTGGCGCGCGGGAGCGGCTTGCACGGATTGGCTGGGATCCGGGCATCCTCCTTCTTGGCCGGTCCGGACATCCGGTATCTGCGCCCCTTGCTGGGCTTTCGTAGAGCCGAGCTGGAGCAGGTAGTTGCCGAGGCGGGGATCGATCCCGTTCGCGATCCCAGCAACGAGAACGAGGCGTTCGACCGGATTCGGCTTCGCAAGAGACTGGCCGAATTCGACCTCGTATCGCACGAAGCAATCGCCGCGACGGTTGCCAACCTTGGCGATGCCGAGGACGCCATCGCCTGGGCCTGTCGCAAGGACCAGGAGGAAAACCTCTCTGGCGACCGCGAGGAAGTGCGATATCGCTTCGGATCGCCCCGGTTGATCGCCGGGCTTGCCGTAATGCGCGCGGTGTCGCAGGTCGGACGAACCACGATGCTGGGACCGGCGATGGATATGACCGACAGTCTGATGCAGGGTGAACAGGTCAACTTGGCCGGTGTCCTGGCCACCATCGAAGGCGAGGAATGGGTATTTCGCTCCGAGCCGCCGCGTCGGACAGGTTAGGTCGTCACAAAATAGACTGGCCCATGTCCAGCGTCTCGCCATTGGTAATGATCACCTTGTCGCCCTTCTTGGCGACGGCGAAAACCTTGGCAGCAAAATCGTCGGGCATGCCGATGCAGCCGTGGCTGGCATAACCGTTCTGGACGTCCGATCCATGTAGCGCGATGCCGTCATTGGTCAGGAACATCGAATATGGCATCGGTGCGTTGTCGTACTTCTCGGACACGTTGTGGCGCATCTTGTACTTAATCGGAAAGGTGCCGAGCGGGGTCGGATGCTCGTCAGTGCCCAGCAGGACCGCCGAAGCGCCGATTTCATAGCCGCCCTTGAACACCGAAATCACGCGCGCTTCCAGGTCGACCGTCATCACGATCGCTCCGTCGGCCGGAACATTGTCGGTGTTCCAGTGCCATTCGCCATATTTGATCGGCCCGTCGATATCGAGGATGCGCTTGACCGTGAAAGCTTCGTCCGCAGCGCTCGAAGCAGGCTGCAATTGCGCGCCATCGCCTTCCTGCTTGTCGGCAAGCTGCGCGGGATCAACGGGGATTGCCTCTTCGAGCGCGACCTCCGTTGAAGCGCCGTCGTCTTCCATCATCGAACTCGCCAGCGTCGCGCCGCCGAGGATGATAACCGTGGCCGCCGTGGCGCCACCAATCCATTTGAGCATCTGGTTCATGGTGTCCTTATGCCCGGTCCGCGGCCTCATTTCCAATGACCACGAACGGGCGTCCCGCAATCGGACGAAGGAGCCGGGCAAGTGTTAACGCAGGCTAGGAGGCTATCCGTGGGCCCCGAAATGGTTGGCGATGGCCCCGGTGACCCGCAGGGAGAGTGAGTAGGCACGTTCAATCGGATCGATGAATTGCCGGCCGATCGCGCCATAGCCTGCGCCTTCGTCGTCAGGCCAGTCGCTCGGTTCGTCGAGTGCAAAGTCGCCAAGCTGGGGGAAGCTGGTCGGGAAGGCGCGGCGCATCTGTGCCAGCGCGTCTTCGATCCGCAAGGTGAAGACCATCTCAAGCACGTCGTCGCGGCTGATGTCGTTGGCCCGGCTGAAGCTCGGGAGCGACACGGCGCGCAGGAACATATGCTTGAACAGCGCCAGCCGCAGGGCCTGTAATACGCCGATGGTGCGCCGGGTGCGTTCCCGCTCGGGCAGCGGCTCTTCGGGTGACAAATGCTCGATCAGGCGGTGAAATTTCAGCGCGTCGACGCGCAGGCGCGAGGCCAGCCGGCGGAACACGCCGTTGCGATCGTCCTTGGTCAGGTAGTCGGCCAGCGCCTGGCAAGCCTCCGATATGCCCTCCTCGGTCCCGCGATAGGTGCGGCTGGCCCAATAGGCGCTGTTGAACAACTCGCCATAGGCGGCGACTGTCTTGATACTGGCAAGTGCATTGGCATTGCGCGCCAGCCGCATCATTTGCCGCCCGCGCGGGCTTGATTCGATCAACTGCGCGAGGTCTTCCTCGTTGCCGTCTGCGGCCGCGCCGATGCCGGCGACCACATTGACCGGGTATCCGAGCTGCTGGAGGATCGCATTGTGGGGGATTGCCCGGATCTGCCGCAAGCTCATCGAACGGTCGGCCGAGATATCGCTCTGCCGGCGACTGACCCGGCTGCCGGTCGAGTTCAGCATTCCCAGACCGAAGGCGGTGATCGCACGCGAATAGGTCTCGCTTTCGAGATGTTCGCGCTGGTGCGCCCTGATCGCGCGGTAGAAATCCAGGCTGATGTCGGTGCGGGTGTAGAACGGGTCGGGTTCTTCCGACGCGTGCTCGGTCCAGTCGTAGTCGGCGATCTGTTCGAGCGTTGCCAGCGCGAGTTCGGGCGTCTCGAAAAACTGGTAGCCGTCTCCGCCCTGGAAACTGGCCTCGGGTTCGAGGCGGATGCTGCCGGCGGCGAAGCGTCGCCGCGCCCAAGGCGAGAGCGGCCATTCGAGCCGGTCCTGAAAACTCGCGGGATGTGCGCCACGGCCCATGCTCTCGCCGTGGGTGTTAAAGATCAGTGCTGCCACGCCTGTCAGCGCATTGGCACGCATGGCATCGGCCATCCTGCCCTGCAGGCGCTCGATGGCGAGGCTGGCGGGCAATTGCCCGACAAAACGCCCGGCATCGGAAAAGCCGGTCTGGATGCAGATGCGGCCACGCTTCTTCGCATAGGCGCGGTATTCGTCCTCCTGCAGCAAGGCATCGAGGAAACGACCCCCATGTTCGAGCGCGGCCTCGGTCTCGAACAATGGCGAGACGTCGACCCGGTCCTCGATCCCGAACAGTCGGGCGAAATAGAGCGCGGCCATGACGGTGGAGGGTTGTTCACATTCGGCCACCAGCATCCGGATCGGCGCATCGGCGTCGATATGGTGCAGGATCTGCGCCATGGCGAGGAATTGGCGGATGGCAGTGCTGGCCTCGATCGCCAGCGCGCCGAAGTTGGCGCGCTTCGGCTCGATCTCGGCAACCATCTTGCGCAACACGGCAAGCGCGCCGCGGCTGCCGATGTCGAGCATTTCGCCGCCGTCGATCCGGCGGCGGATGGCATTGTGCAATTGCTTGGCGTTCACACGGAAATGAATCCAGCCCATTCCAAGCCCGTCGGCACGCATGGCAGCGGCGAGCGATAACAGCTCGACTGCGCGCGCCTCGGGCGCAGATTGCGCTTCGTCTTCTAGGGCCGCGATAAAGGGTTCGAGGCTGAGTAGCTTGTACTCGTGATCCTCGGTCAACCGATTGGCAGCATCACTCAGGTCGACCGGATCGGTCAGGTCCTGCGCGAAATCCTCGGCCCGTGCTTCGGCATAGGCCAACGCGGGATGTAGCTTTGCCAGCAGCTTGTGGCCGCTGTCTATCCGGTCGAGCCGGGCAACGTAGCGCCGCAGCCTCTGGGCCTTTTCGGCGAGGCGAAACCCGATCGAATCGTACCACTTGATGTCGGTCCGCCCGTCCATGTCGTAGCCAACCCAGCTGGCAAACCGGAACGGCAGCGGCCTGAGGTCGCGCCAGCGGTCGGGCCATTGCACCGCGGCATCAGACAATAGGCGGGCGACGATGGTGTCTCGCGCATCTTGGGCATGGCCGATCGCGCGCATTGCACGAGCGTGTTCATACGCGAGCGTGACTTCGGGCCGGTCCTCGGTCGCGGTGCAAGCGGCGTTGCTGACGCTGCCGTCGCCGGTGATGGCACCGGCCAGCGAACTGGCCTGGTCTGGCGTCAACAGGAAGGTCGGGTGGGCGGTGAACACGGCGTGCAGGCGCGGCTGTTCCCAATGCTCGCGGAAAGCACCGAAATCCGTGAACCTCGGCCCGAGACGGGCATCTTCGGTTCGTGGTAGGCCTAGCAGGCGACGGGTGCGCCCGGCGCGATCCTCGAGCGCGGTGGTCTCCAGTTCGCAGATCATGCCCTCTATCGTGTCGAGCGACAGCTCGCCTGCCTCGAGCTTGCGCGACAGGTCGAGCGAGAGCTGGAACACCGGATTGAACAGCGGTGTCTCGGCGGTGCGGGCATGCATTTCCTGCAGTCGTTCGCGGAGATCGCCGAGAGTTTTCATGCTGCCAACCCCGCAGCGGCGCGGGCAGAGTCGCGGATAGCGGCAAAATCTTCCGGCGCGCGCGGCGCTACCCAGCTGCCGCCAACGCACAGAACCGGGTCGAAGGCGAGCCATTCTGGTGCGGTGGCTTCGGTGATACCACCCGTAGGGCAGAAGCGGGACTGGCCGAAAGGGGCGGCAAGGGCCTTGAGCGCCGGCAGACCGCCTGCCGCCATGGCCGGAAAGAACTTGAAGTGAGTAAGGCCCAGATCCAGCCCGCGCATGATGTCGCCGGCATTGGCGATACCCGGCAGGAAGGGTACGCCTTCGCGCATGGCCGCGCGGCCAAGCGTTTCGGTGAGACCCGGCGACACGATGAACTCGCTTCCCGCTTCCAGCGCGGCGGCCAAGTCCTGCTGGTTGACGACAGTGCCTGCGCCCACGATTGCGCCGTCGACCCGCTTCATCGCCCGGATGGCGTCGAGCGCCACAGGTGTCCGTAACGTGACCTCGAGCACCCGCAGCCCGCCTTCGACCAGCGCTTCGGCCAGCGGCACGGCATCCTCGAGCTTGTCGATGACGATGACCGGAATGACCGGGGCTGTGCGCATGATGGTTTCGATATCGCTCAAGAAAGGTGCTCCCTTGCAAAGGCGGCCGCTGCGCCGAACAGGCCCGGTTGGGGGTGGATGATCAGCTTGACCGGCAGGCTTGCCATCATACCGGCGAACCGGCCCTTGGCACAGAAGCGGTCGGCAAAGCCTGAGGCAATAATCGTGTCTCGAATGCGGTAGCCGAGCCCACCGGCAATGACGACGCCACTGGCCCCCTGGACCAGCGCGATATCGCCAGCCACGCTACCCAGTGCGAGACAAAACCGGTCAACTGCGGCAGCCGCAAGACTGTCATCGCCGCTGGTCCCGCGGGTCCAGATGTCGATATCGTCGAGTTCCTGCACCGCGCGGCCCTCCATGGCAGCCAGCGTCTGGTAGATATCGATGATGGCAGGACCGGAAACCACGCGTTCGTCCGAAACCCGGTTATGGCGCTTGCGCAGGCGGGCGAGAATTGCGTCCTCGATCTGGTCGAGCGGGGCGAAATCGCCGTGCCCACCCTCTGTCGCCTGGACTCGGTAGCCGCCTGTCCCGTCACGCCAGAAATGCGCGACACCAAAGCCGGTGCCAGGGCCGAGCACGCTGATCGTTCCGCTCGCAGGCAGGTCGGTTTCAGGTCCTGCAAGATGGATGAACTGATCGACCGGGGCACGCGCTGCAGCGTGGGCAACGGCCTCGAAATCGTTGACGATCGTAAAGCGTTCGCAGCCCAGCTTCTCGCCGATCAGCGCAGGGCGCACGATCCAGGGATTATTGGTGAAGCGGATGACGTCTTTCTTGACTGGTCCGGCCACAGCCATGCTCACCGCGGTGGGCAGGGTCCCGCCCATCCGTTCGCGAAAATCCTCCCACGCGGTCTGGAAGCTGGCGTGGTCTTCGGTGTGCAGCGTTTGCGGCTCTGACAGGGTGATCGCCCCGTCACCGGCGACGCTTGCGATAGCAAAACGGGCATGGGTGCCCCCGATATCGACAGCGACAAGTTCGGTCACTGCACCCATCTCACAGTCCGGCCGCCGCCAGCATCGGGCTGGCGCCCTGCTCGGCTCCGTCGGCATGGAGGCGGAACATGGCAAACATCTCGCGCCCGACGCCCAATGCAGCGCGCGGATCGGGCGCTGGATCGCGGGCATCGAGATCGGCGCTGGTCGAGAGCGAACCGGTGGTCGCGCATAGCTTGATCACATCGCCATCGCGCAGCCGCGCCAGTGGTCCGCCGCCCAGTGCTTCCGGCGTGCAATGGATCGCCGCCGGTACCTTGCCGCTTGCGCCCGACATGCGGCCATCGGTGACCAGCGCGACCCGGTATCCGCGATCCTGCAAGACGCCGAGCGGCGGGGTCAGCTTGTGCAATTCCGGCATGCCGTTGGCGCGCGGGCCCTGGAATCGCACGACCACGATCACGTCCCGATCGAGTTCGCCCTTGCGGAAGGCATCGGCGACCGAGGGTTGGTCCTCGAACACCCGACAAGGAGCTTCGATGGTCCAGCGTTCCTCTTCCACCGCGCTGGTCTTGAAACAGGCGCGGCCAAGATTGCCCTCGACCAGCCGCATGCCTCCGTCCCTGGCAAAGGGCGTGGCGACCGGCCGCAACATCGTGTCATCGCCGCTTGTGCCGATGTCGCGATAAGTAAGGGCGTCGTCATCAAGGCCCGGTTCGCGGGCATAGTCCGACAGGTCGCCCTCCCACACCGTCGCGATATCGCGGTGGGCAAGGCCAGCCTCGAGCAATTCGCCGATGACATAGCCCATGCCGCCGGCATCGTGGAAATGGTTCACGTCGCCCGACCCGTTGGGATAGACGCGCGCCACCAGCGGCACCACGCCCGACAGTTCGGACAGGTCGGTCCAGTCGAACACGATCCCGGCTGCCCGCGCCATTGCGGGGATGTGGATCGCATGGTTGGTCGAGCCACCCGTTGCCAGCAATCCAACTGCGGCGTTGATGATGGCCTTTTCATCAACACACCGCGCCAGACTGCGTTCTTTCGAGCCGGTCAGCGCCGCCAGCCGGTGCACCGCGGCGCGATCAAGCGCTTGCCGCAGCTTGGTGCCCGGCTGGACGAAGGCCGCGCCGGGAACGTGCAGCCCCATCATCTCCATCATCATCTGATTGGAGTTGGCGGTGCCGAAAAAGGTGCAGGTGCCCGGCGAGTGATAGCTGCCCATCTCGCTCGCCAGCAATTCGTCGCGGCCAACCTTGCCCTCGGCATAAAGCTGGCGAACACGCTGCTTTTCCTTGTTGGCGACGCCGCTGGGCATTGGGCCGGAGGGGACGAACAGGCACGGCAGATGGCCAAAACGCAGTGCGCCCATCAGCAGGCCCGGTACGATCTTGTCACAGATACCAAGGCAGGCGACGCTGTCATACATCGCATGGCTGAGCGCGACCCCGGTGGCGAGCGCGATGGTGTCGCGGCTGAACAGCGACAGTTCCATCCCATCCTCGCCCTGCGTCACCCCGTCGCACATTGCCGGTGTGCCGCCGGCAACTTGCGCCGTAGCCCCGACTTCGCGAGCGTAGATCTTCATCCGCTCGGGGTAGCGTCCATAGGGCTGATGCGCCGAAAGCATGTCGTTATAGGCCGAAACGATGCCGATATTGTGCGCGCCGCCAGCCTTCATCGTGGCCTGGTCGTCAGTCGCGCCGGCATAGGCGTGGGCGAGGTTAGAACAGCTCACCGCCTCGCGGTCGGGCGCACGCTCGGCTTCGCGGTCCATCAGATCGAGATAGGCACGTCGACCCGGCTTGGAGCGTTCAATCACTCGCTGGGTGACGCGGTGGACTGTATCGTGGAGCTTACTCATCGTGCCAACTCACTCCGTCGCGTTCGGCCAGGGCAATGGCAGCGCTGGGGCCCCATGTCCCGGCGCTGTAAGTCTTCGGAGCCTGGTCGCTGGCTTCCCAGTTCGCCCGGATGGCGTCGACCCATTCCCACTGCGCCTCGACCTCGTCGCGTCGGACGAACAAAGTCTGGTCGCCTTCGATCAGGTCGAGCAGAAGCCGCTCGTAAGCAATGCGGCGGATTTTCCCGCTGAAGGCATCAGGCATGGCGATATTGAGCGGCACCTGTCGCAAGCGAATGCCATCGCGGCCGAGCCCGGGGACCTTGGCCATGACGTTGAGTGTCACGTTTTCGTCGGGCTGGATGCCGATTACCAGCCGGTTGGGCTGGGTCTTGGCCCCTTTGGATCCGAAAATCGAATGCGGGATGCAGCGAAACTGGATGACGATCTCGGTCACCCGCTCGGGCAGCCGCTTGCCGGTGCGCAAGTAGAAGGGCACGCCCTTCCAGCGCCAATTGTCGACATGCGCCTTGATCGCGGCGAAGGTTTCGGTTGTGCTGTCCTTGCCCAGTTCCTCGTCGTAACCCGGGACTGATTGGCCTTCGATGGCACCGGCGCGATACTGCCCGGTCACCGTCTCTCCCGTCTCGACCTGGCGGAGCGCCCGCAGCACCTTGACCTTCTCGTCACGGATGGCGGTGGCATCGAAATCGGTCGGCGGTTCCATGCACACCAGCGCGAGCAATTGCAGCATGTGGTTCTGGACCATGTCACGCAGGGCGCCGGCATCGTCGTAAAAGGCAACGCGCCCTTCCAGCCCGACGGTCTCGGCGACAGTGATCTGGACATGTTCGATATAGGTCGCGTTCCAGATCGGTTCGAACAGGATGTTGGCAAATCGTAGCGCAAGCAGGTTCTGGACCGTTTCCTTGCCGAGGTAATGGTCGATCCGGAAGGTCCGGTCTTCGCTGAAGGCCGCGGCTACTGCGTCGTTGATCTCGCAACTGGTCTCGAGCGAGGTTCCGAGCGGCTTTTCCAGCCCGATCCGTACATTTTCGCCCGCTAGCTTGGCATGTTGCAGGCCGGCGATGGTCGGCTCGAAAAGGCTTGGCGCAGTCGAAAGGAAGATGGCGAGGCCGCGCTCGGGCTGGCCGACCTTGGCGGCGAGCGCTTCGTATCCCTCCAATGTGGTGGCATCGAGCGGCTGGTAACTCAGGCGGTTCAGGAAGCGCGCCATGCCTGTGCGACGATCCGCCGGCATGTATTTTTCCAGCGCCTCGCGCGCGAAGTTACGGAAGGCATTGTCGTCTAGGTCCGAGCGCGCGGTGCCGACGATACAGACATCATCGGCGATTAGCTCATCGGCGTGGAGCGCGGCAAGCGAGGGCAGCAGCATCCGCTGGGCGAGGTCGCCGGTGGCGCCGAATAACAGCAGGCGATCGGCAGAAAAGCTCATGATGGGGGCGTCTCCTCCGCTCTTTGGAAGCTCGTGCTATCAGCGCAAGCGAACAAGGGCCAGAGCCGCGCATAGCTATTCAGTATGTTAGCGCTCGGCTAGACGCGCTCGACCGTGACCTCATGCCCGGTAAAATCGACCTGGCCGAAGCTGGTCAGGAAACTGACGTCTGCCGCGTCCCGGCCGACACCGATGACAGCCGTTTCGTGCGGTTGCGACATGCCGGTAGGATCGACCAGCACCCAGCTATCGCCGAGAAAAACTTCAGCTACGGCGTGGAAATCCTGTGGCTCGACATCGGGCGCGTAGCAACTTGCATAGCGGGCCGGGATACCGGCGGCGCGCGTCAGCGCAATCATCACATGGGCATAATCGCGGCACACTCCGCGGCGGGCGACGAAACTGTCGCGCGCCGTAGTGTGCGGTCCGCTGGCACCAGGAACATAACTCAGATGCTCGGCGATCCAGTCGCGGATGGCGGCGATCCTGGCTCCGCCCGTAAGTCCTGGGAATTCGTCGTCGACAAAGGACTGGAATTGCTCGCCAGCACAATAACGGCTGTCGAACAGATACTGGGTCGCGTGTGCCGGCAGGTCCGGCTTATGGACCTGCGTCAAAGTCTCGAGCTCCGGCGAGGCGCGCCCGATCTCGACCCGGGCATGGTAGGTGATGTCGACCTCGCCTTGCGCGGTAATCCAGAACCGCTCGCCGACATTGTCCTGCGCCGCGACCCTTTGCACTTCGATCGAGGCGGGCAGGGTGGTTACGCCCGATTCGATCGTCTGCAACTTGGTCGGAGCAGCTTCACACTGCAGGAGGCAATCGACCGGATTTTTCGCGGTGAATGCCAGATGAGATTCGATTGAAAGCGCCATGTAATATCTAACCGGACTGTTCGGTCACGGTTCCCCCAACAAGTTAGTCTCCCGCCAGATGCAGCGCGATTTCGCGGCGATGTGGCCTGGCGCGGTGTTCGGCCAGGAATAGACCCTGCCAAGTACCCAGCATCATTCGGCCTGCGGAGACGGGAACCGACAAAGACACGCCGGTCAGCGCCGATTTGAGATGCGCGGGCATATCGTCTGGCCCCTCGTCATCGTGCTCGTAATGCGCACCCTGCGGCGCCAACCGGTCGAGCCACCCGAGCGTGTCGCGCTGGACGGCGGCGGAAGCGTTCTCGGTGATGATCAACGATGCCGATGTATGGCGACACATGAGTGTCAGAAGGCCGGTCTCGACCTGCGTTTGTTCAAGCCAATCGGCAATATCTCGCGTCACATCATGCAGGCCCGGCCCGTTGGTCGAGACTTCGATCACATGAACATGGTGCGGCATGACAGGTGAGTTAGCCGATGACCCCGAACAGGTCGTGTGCGTCGGCATCCTCGACCTGAACCTGCACGATGTCGCCGGGAGCCAGTGTTGCCGGCACATTGCGCAGGTAAACTGCGCCGTCGATCTCGGGTGCATCGGCCTGGCTGCGACCAGTGGCACCGATATCGCCGTCTTCATCGGCCTCTCCGACCTCGTCGATGATGACGGGGACTGTTCGTCCGATCTTGGCTTGGAGTTTTTCCGCGCTGATCCGCTCGGTCAGCTCCATCACGCGGGCATAGCGCTCTTCCTTCACCGCTTCAGGAACGGGATCGGGCAAGGCATTGGCAGCCGCGCCTTCGACCGGTTCGAAGCGGAATGCGCCGACCCGGTCGAGCTGGGCCTGTTCGAGCCATTCGAGCAGGTAGGTGAAATCCTCTTCGGTTTCGCCGGGGAAACCCACGACGAAGCTCGATCGTACCGCGATTTCGGGACAGATCTCGCGCCAGCCTTTCAGCCGTTCGAGCACCTTGGCCTCGTTAGCCGGACGTCGCATCGCCTTGAGCACTTTCGGGCTGGCATGCTGGAACGGGATATCGAGATAAGGCGTCAGCAGCCCCTCGGCCATCAGCGGGATGACTGCGTCGACATGGGGGTAGGGGTAGACGTAGTGCAGCCGGACCCACGGCGGCGCACCTTCGCTTGTGCGCAAATGGCCGAGCTCGCGGGCCAGGTCGGTCATGTGGGCACGAACCGGGCTACCCTTCCAGTCGCGTTCCTCGTGGCGGGTATCGACGCCGTAGGCCGAGGTGTCCTGGCTGATGACCAGCAATTCCTTGGTCCCGGCAGCGACCAGTTTCTCAGCCTCGCGCAGCACCGCGTCTACTCGCCGGCTGGCAAGTTTGCCGCGTAAGTCAGGAATGATGCAGAAGGCGCAGGAGTGGTTGCAGCCCTCGGAAATTTTCAAATAGCTGTAGTGCCGTGGGGTCAGCTTGATGTCGGGCTGGGGAATCAGATCGATAAACGGGCCCTGGCTCGGCGGAGCGTGCTCGTGGACTGCTTCGACCACCTGCTCGTACTGATGCGCGCCAGTCACTGCCAGCACTTGCGGGTGCGCGGCGCGGATTGCGTCGGCCTCCTCACCCATGCAGCCGGTCACGATCACGCGGCCGTTCTCGGCGATGGCCTCTCCAATGGCGGCCAGGCTTTCTTCCTTGGCACTGTCGAGGAAGCCGCAGGTGTTCACCAGCACCACGTCAGCCCCGGCATAGTCGGGGCTCATGGCATAGCCATCGGCGCGCAGCCGGGTGAGGATGCGTTCGGAATCGACCAGGGCCTTGGGACAGCCAAGGCTGACCATCCCGACTTTCTTCTGGTCAGGCAGAGTTGTTGAAACTGTCATAGATGGGGCGGCCCTCTACACCTGATAGGCCGTTTGCGCTATCCCCTTCGCGCGGGGCGCACCGTGGGGGAGGGCGAAGCGATGTTCGACATCAATTGGTTGGGGGTAATCCTGGCAGCACTGGCAGGGTTCGTTGTCGGTGGCATCTGGTACGGGCCCATCATGGGCAAGAAATGGATGGGCGCGGTTGGAATTACCGAGGAGCAGATGAAGCAAGGCAATATGGCGCTGATTTATGGTGGTGCCTTCGCCTTCTCGTTGCTGGCCAGCTGGACCTTGGCGCACACCTTCGGCTCCTATGCCGAGGCGGGGGCCGATCTCTCAGTCTTCGCCAAGGTGATGACGGCGTTAGGTATCGCGCTTGGATTTATCGTGCCAGCGATCGGAACCAATTATCTGTTCTCGCAAAAATCGAAGACGCTGTTCTTCATCGACGCAAGCTATTGGTTGCTGTTCTACATCGCCATGGGACTTGTGCACGCCTACATGCCCTAACTGCGGTTTGGCGCAATGGTTTCAATGTGATAGCGTCGCAGTGTCGCTGACCAGCGCAATATGTGCTAGCTCAGCATGGTAGGAGGATTTGCCGTGATAAATGCTGCCATTGTCCTTTCGCTCATGGTCCAGCAGGCGACTTCGCCTTCGGACCTTCCACCAGCACCGCCGGTGGCATCCGAGTCTGTTCCATCCGATCTGAAACGCATTTTCGTGGCCGATTCGTCGGAGGCTTTGCGCGTCGAGATAGAGCATCCGCTGCAACAGATTTGCATCCGCAAGCCTGTCCTCGGAAGCCGCGTCAAAGCGCAGACCGTGTGCCAGGACCAGACTTCGTGGAAGGCCTATCAGCTGGCGCGCGATGCCGATGCCGACGAATGGGCCAATGTGGCCAAGGGCATTGTCATAGAATAGCAGCCGGCCGACCCGGACAGGGCGCGTCTCTAGGCGTCCTCGTCATCGGGCGTCGGGATGATTTCCACTACCACATCGCCCTCCTGCAAGGCATCGCAGGCCGATTCCCAATATCCATAGGCCACCCCGTCGCGATAGATGCGCAACCCGATGCCGCGACCACAGCTGTCCTTGAGAGGCTGTCCGACTTCGCCGGCCGCGACAGTGCGCTCGACCAACTGCACCCGGCCCGAAACGCTGGCGAGATCGGCCATGTAGTCGGCAATATGTGCGCCCTTGGCGCTGCCGGCCAGCAACAGGCCGGTAAAGCGAACCGGGTTGATGACATTGTCGGCGCCTGCCTGCTTGGCTAGGAATTCGTTGTCGTCGGCGCGCACCACCACGCTTATCGGTACGTCAGGGGCCAGGTGACGCACGGTCAGAACGATCAGGATCGAGGTATCGTCGCGCCCGGCCGAAACCAGCACGTTCGAGGCCTTGCTGATACGCACCGCCTCCAGCGTGTCGTCCCGAGTGGCGTCTGCGACCATCACGTTGCAGCCAAGCTTTTCGGCTGCCCGGGCCCGTTCCTCGCCGGGGTCGATAACGACAATGCCACTGGGATCGGTGCCGCGTTCGATCAGTTCCTCGACCGCTTCCGAGCCCGAGACCCCAAAGCCGAGCACCACGATGTGCTCCGATAGCTGTTCCTGGATACGGGCCATGCGCCAATTCTCCCAACTGCGCTTGATGATGAAATTATACGCCGTGCCTACGAAGATGAAGAACACCGCGAAGCGGATCGGCGTGACGATGATTGCTTCAACCATCCGTGCGCGATCGGTAATCGGTGCGATATCGCCGAAACCGGTCGTAGTGATCGAGATCATGGTAAAATAGAAAACGTCGGTAAAGCTGACCTCACCGTCCAGATTGTCGACCAGGCCGCCGCGGTCCCACCAGTGAATCAAGACGACGACAAAGATCAGGAACAGCGCCGAGCCGAGACGGATGCCCAGATCCCCCCACACGGGCAGGCGGACGGCGCGGCGCAGCGGTTTGAAGCGCGACCTGCGGACCCGGCGTTTCGCATTGCCCGTTTCGAATTTGTCGAGTTGCTCGCTCATCGGCTCCGAACGTTATTCTTGCGCAAGAGGATGCGCCTGTCGGCGCTAGCCTATCTGGCGCGGGGCGGCAATTTGCTTGCCGGGTCGATATCCTCGCCATCCTTGCGGATTTCGAAATGCAGTTCGGGTCGGGTAGCCTTGCCGGCATCCCCGGCCAGGCCAATTCGCTCCCCGGCCTTGACCACATCGCCCTTTTTCACGGTGATGCGGGCCAGGTGCCCGTATGACGTTTGCCAGCCATTGCCGTGATCAATCAGCACCTGTCGCCCGAAGCGGGTCGGCTCCTCGGCGGCGAATACGACGGTGCCGCTGGCCGAAGCACGGACCATGTCCCCGATCGCCGCCTCGATATCGATCCCGTCATGCCCACCACCATCTGCCCGCTTGCTGAAGCCGTATAGAACGCGGCCATCATGCGGCCGGCGGAAATAGGGCTGGGCCGGAACCGAGCGGCGCGTGATGCGGCGCTGTTGAAACATGGCTGGGATAATGAGTTTCTGGCCGACCTTCACGGTACCGTTGTCGTCGAGCCCGTTGGCGATCGCGATGTTCTCGAACGGCACACCATATTTCAAGGCAATGGCAAAGCCCGTCTCACCCGCTTGAACCGTGTGGTTGCGCTGACGCGGAATGGCGAGCACTTCGCCCACGCGGACTTCATGCGGTTCGGGAATCCCGTTGGCGGCGGCAATCACCGCCGCAGGCACACCGGCTCGCTCGGCTATGCCGGACAGGGTCTCGCCCTGCGTAACGACATGCTCGGTTTCGGTGGCGGGGTTGGTCGCGGCCAGCAGCAGCGGGGCTACGAGAGCGATGAGCCCTGCGCGGTGCATCACTCGAACCGCTCGCCAAGGGTGGACAGCAGGCTGTGGTGGGTCAGGTCGAGCTGCAGGGGCGTCACGGACACATATCCCTCGTCGATGGCTTCCAGGTCGGTGCCGTGATCGAGCGTGTGTTCGATCGCGTGCAGTCCGAACCAGTAATACTTAAGTCCGCGCGGGTCACGTCCCTCGACCACCGATCCGCGCGAATAGTCGTGGAAACCCTGCCGTACAGCGCGAATTCCGCGCACCTGGCCGGCTGGCAGAGGCGGAAAGTTGACGTTGACGAGCGTCCGGTCGCCGAACGGCGCATCGATCAGCTTGCGAACGATCTCGGGGCCAAAGCGCCGGGCGGCGTCGAAGGATTCATGCTCGGCATCGCGGATCAGCACCTGGCTGAGCGCAATCGACTTGATCCCCGCCAGCGCCCCTTCCATCGCCGCCGAAGCGGTGCCCGAATAGGTGATGTCGTCGGCCAGGTTCGCCCCGCGATTGACGCCCGACAGGATCAGGTCGGGCTGCTTGTCCCTCAGCACGGTGCGCAGGCCCAGCATCACGCTGTCGGTCGGGGTGCCGGTGACCGAATAGCGCCGCTCGCCCAATTCGCGCAGGCGCACAGGGTGATGCAGCGTCAGCGAATGCCCTGCGCCCGACTGCTCCTCGGCCGGGGCGCAGACCCAGACATCGTCGGACAATTCGGCAGCGATGGCTTCGAGCACTTCGAAGCCGGGAGCGTGGATGCCATCGTCATTCGTCAGCAGGATGCGCATCAGGAGGACGGCTCCAGCCGGGTCAGGCCACCGGTATAGGGGTGCAGGACCGCTGGGATGTCGACGCTGCCATCGGCGCGCTGGTAGTTTTCCAGCACTGCCACCAGCGTGCGTCCGACCGCGAGACCCGAGCCGTTGAGCGTATGGACGAAGGCTGTCTTCTTCTCCCCTTCGGGTCGGTAGCGGGTGTTCATCCGCCGAGCCTGGAAATCGCCGGTGTTCGAACACGAACTGATCTCACGATAGGCGCCCTGGCCGGGCAGCCAGACCTCCAGATCGTAGGTCTTGCGCGCGCCGAAGCCGATGTCGCCGGTGCACAGCAGCATCTTGCGATAGGGCAGGTCCAACGCTTGCAGGATAGCCTCGGCCGCACCGGTCATCCGCTCGTGCTCGGCATCGCTCTCTTCAGGGCGGACGATGCTGACCAGCTCGCATTTCTCGAACTGGTGCTGGCGGATGAAGCCGCGCGTATCCTTGCCAGCTGCGCCCGCTTCGCTGCGGAAACACTGGGTTAGCGCCGTCAGCCGCATGGGCAGCGCGCCATTGTCGAGGATTGCGTCCATGACACTGGCTGTCAGGCTGACTTCGGCGGTGGGAATGAGCCAGCGACCATCGGTTGTCTGGAAGCTGTCCTCGGCAAACTTGGGCAGCTTGTCGGTGCCGTACATGGCCTCGTCGCGCACCAGCAGCGGTGGCGCGCATTCGGTGTAGCCTTGTTCGCTCACCTGCCGGTCGAGCATGAACTGGCCGAGTGCGCGGTGGAGCCGGGCCATCGATCCACGTAGGAACGTGAAGCGTGATCCGCTGAGCGCAGCGCCGGTCTCGAAATCCATCCCCAGGGGCGGGCCGATATCGGCGTGCTCCATGGGCTCGAAATCGAATTCGGGCTTAATGCCCCAGTTCGCGACTTCGACATTGCCGTTTTCATCCGCACCTTCGGGAACGTCGTCGGCGGGCAGGTTGGGGATCACCGCCAGCGCTTCTTCCAGCTTTGCGCCCAGTTTGCGCTCTTCCTCTTCGAGCGCGGGCAGGGTCTTCTTGAGCTCGGCAACTTCGGCCTTGAGCGCCTCGGCGGTGTCCTTGTCGCCCTTGCCCATGGCCTGGCCGATCGCCTTTGAAGCCTCGTTGCGGCGGCCCTGCGCTTCCTGCGCGCGGGTGGTGATGGCGCGGCGTTGTTCATCGAGCGCGAGGATGTCTGCGCTAACCGGCGCGAGACCCCTACGCGCCAAGGCGGCGTCGAAGTGTTCCGGATTGTCCCTGATCTGGCGAATATCGTGCATGGGCGGCGCTATGCCGTTTCACCGCAGCGATTGCCAGTGGGCAAATCGCGGACTGTTTATGGTCTCGAGGAGCTTGGGGATGGGAACCTGACGCGGGGTTGCGCGCTATTTTTCCATCACTAGGGCGGATTCCACGTCCACCGCATCCGATCCACTCTGCCAGCGGGGCCCAATCCTTGAACACAACTAAGCCGCCCCGCCGTTCCCCCTTCATCGATATTGCCGACAAGGTCGTGCGCGCCGGCCGCGCCATTAGACAGGTCCGACCGGCACGGCTGGAGAAGGACTTTCTGCTCGACCAGGCGCGCGAGCAGACCAAGCTCGACGATTTTGGCGACCCATGGTTTCACGAACCGTTCGAAGTCCTGCTCGACGCGGTGCGCGAAGAGGCGCGATTAAACGCGGCGGGTGATTTTTCTGCCATGCTCTATTTCAACCAGGTGTTGATGCACCGGCTGCTCAGCGAGTGGTGGTACAAACGTCACCCCGAAATTCTCGAGCGCGCAATCAAGCGGCCAGTGGTCATTGTCGGCCCGATGCGATCGGGCACCACGCGGCTGCATCGGCTGCTGGCGAGCGACCATCGCTTCAGTCACATGCGCAGCTTCGAGACCATCAGTCCCGTACCGAGGCAGGATTTTGAAGCAGTGCTGGCGGGTGAACAGGAAGATTTTCGCCCCGTCTTGGCCAAGCGGATCATGCGCGTGGCGCGGCTGGCCAATCCGCGCACCTTGTCGATCCATCCGACCGGGCCATACGAGCCAGAGGAAGAGTTGGGCCTGTTGTGCGGCAGCCTGTATGGGATGAAGCACGAGGCGCAGTGGCACGTACCCAGCTATGCCCGCTGGTGCGAACAGGCAGACGCCACGCCCGCCTATCGCTACATGGCCGACCAGTTGCGGCTGGTCGGCTGGAGCCAGCAAGTGTCGACCCTTCGCCCGTGGATCCTCAAGACGCCTCAGCACATGCTGGACCTGCCGGCTCTGCTCAAAGTGTTCCCCGATGCGCGGCTGATCTTCAGCCACCGCGATCCGCAGCAGGTCGTCGGTAGCGCTGCCTCGCTCGCATGGAACCAGACCATCATCTATTCAGACCATGCCGATCCGGCAGGCATCGGCCAGGAATGGCTTCGCAAATCCCAACTCCAGGTCGAACGCATGATGGCAGCGCGCGATCAGATCCCGGCCGATCGCATGATTGATGTCCAGTATGATGATATGGACCGGGATTGGCGCGGGACGATGGAGCGGATCTATGACTTCCTCGATCTCGAGATCGATCCAGCGGTCCCGGCGATGGAAGATTATCTCGAGCGGGCCAAGGAGCTGAAACGCCACCCGCACAATTACAGCCTCGAGATGTTCGGCGTTTCAGCGGAGGAAGTGCATCAACGGATGGGGCGGTATATCGAAAAGTTCGATGTACAGGTCGAACGTCCGGTCCACTCGGCAAGGCACCGCCGAACCGGCTAGATTGCCAGGTTCTGGGCGAAAAAAGCTATCGGACAACGAATTTCCCCGCTCGCTGTATTGTGTGTCCTCCTGGGCCAGCCCTGGACCTTGGATTCGGAGATTTGAAAAATCAGGAGTATGGTCTGCCATCGAGGAGGGGATCTCGGTGGTACGAACAGTTCTGATTGCATTGTTTTTTTCGGCAGCGGGCTCGCCCGCATTGCTTGCCGAGGATGATGTCTTGCCGGCCACCGATGCGGCTGAAACGGTGATTGTCGAACCGCCCGAACCCGCCGTGGTGCTTACTGTTTCGCGCGCTTCCGATCTCGACGGACAGTCGGGCGCGCTGGTCAGGATTGTTAACACCAGGCCGGCCACCACGACCGGTAAAGGCGGAGCAGGGATAGTCGGCGGCGCCCCGGCCGGTTCTCCGCTCGCCACCAGCCGTGTCAGCAGCAACTTTGGCTACCGGGTCAATCCGGTGACAGGGCAATGGCGTCGCCACGCCGGTATCGATCTCGCAGCCAGCCATGGCACACCTGTCGTGGCCACTGCTGCCGGGGTCGTGACATTGGCAGGCTACGCCGGGAATTACGGCAACCTCGTGATCGTACGGCACGGCTCGGGCGTGGAGACGCGCTATGCCCACCTGTCGCGCATCGCAGTGGGCCGCGGCTCAGCGATCAGCAGGGGCCAGGTGATCGGCTATGTCGGTTCGACCGGCCGGAGCACCGGGCCGCACCTTCATTACGAGATCCGCCGCCATGGCAATGCGCAAAACCCGGCAGGTTCGATGGGCCGCTAGGCCGGATTGACTGGCTGCTAGTTGGTCTCGAGCGAGACCAGATCTTCGGTCGGGTTGTAGCGCAGATTGACCCCCAGATCGCGCAGCATCCGGAAGCTGACCAGCCCATCGGCAGGTAAACCATCGGGCAGGGGCCGATCACGCATTAATTTCCTGAGGTCGCGCACATCGAGCAGCAGCCGCGAATTGCGGTCGATCGTGATCTGCAGCGAGCCGACCGGTTTCGATCCCACATGCACCGCCTTGCGTACCCGAATGCTCCCTTCCGGCGCAGCGGTGAGCGTGCCGTTGTCGGTATTACCAGGCGGCAACGAGAAATCGAGCGGGATGAACGATCGTTCGGCCGCGCCGCTCTCGGCATTCGGGGACGGCAAGCGCGTATTTGTGCCCACATCTGTTCCGGCCCTCTTCAAGGCAAGACCCTCGGCGGTTGCGTCGGATTGATCTATCGCGGTCGATGCGTCCGGGGATGTCGAGCCGCCGCCACCGCCGCTTTCGAGATCCATTTCCACCAGCGCGCCCTTGGCGGGTTTCGCGCTGAATTCCGCTGCCGCTGCAAGCCGGAGCGGCCCCAGGTTCGGCCTGATCAGCAGAAGCAGCAATGCAGCTACGATGACGACCAGATACAGCACGAGAGCAATCTCGCCGATCGCTCTTGCCCTGCCGAACTCGAATAGCCGTTCGCTGGCTTTCATGGTTTTCCCCCAAACCCTGTGCCGTCCTGCGATATAGACCGGCGGGACGATTCCTCAAAACGGAACTCTGACTGCCCCTGGGACCGGTCAGGGCGCGGTCTGTGCCAGGGCTGGCGATGCTGGTGGCTTTTCCGCCTGTACGCGAACTGCGGCGAACCTGCGCGCCAGATACCCTGCGAGGAACCAGATCAGGACGGTGCCGATGATCGAGACGTAACTGTCGACCGCATAGTGAAAAGCAAGGTGGACCGAACCGAGCATTATGACGAACGCGAATATCCCGAATATCCAGCCCAGCCGCGGACTGATCCTGCGCATGCCCAGGAAGACGAGAACGACCAGCGAAACATGCATCGACGGCATCGCGGTGATGCCCGAGCCAAGGTCGTAATTCTTGACATGATAGGCGCGTATTAGCATTTCTTGGATGTTGATTGCGATAAGGGTATGATCCTGGTGCGTTGTTTGCAGGTATCCGATCAACTCTATGAAATGCGGATCTCCCTGGAGTGTCAGCATGAAACACGGCCCCATCGAGGCAAACATGGTCGCAACCACCACCCCGATCACAAACCAGGCGAGAAAGAATGCGATAAAGTATTGCTGCCGCAAGATCTCATCGCGTCCAAACAGTGCGAAATAGAGGCATCCGAAGTATATCAAGAACGCCCAGACTTGGTAGAGCAGCGATATCGCAAACGTGATCACGGGATGACCCAGCATCGGCTGTAAAAGGCGCCATGGATCGGTTCCGTGAATAGCAATATCAAGATCGATAAACGCCTGGTCCCAAGTATAATCATTTAACAACGGGACTGCGCTCTTGAGCGCGGAAAAAATCGGCATGTAGCCCGCCAGCACAAGGATTATCGGGAGATTGGAAAGCAATTTCCTCGGCCAGTGTTCAGCAAGGATTTTCTCATGCAAAAACGCAATCGGCCGGTCCGGCCTGTGCGTCAGCAATTGCTTCCCCGTGAGAATTGCCAGCATAAGAAGCAAGGCGATCGCGTAAAAGAACAGGTTGTACGTGAATGAGTTGAACCTGAAGGGATTAACCCCTTGCGCCAGCAAAGCGGCAGAGCCGACGATACAAATCAGTGCCGCGATGACTATCGGTAGCCAATCTCGCCGAAATCCATCGAAGATTACCTCTCCAGCAGATCGCAATATATGCGCCAACCATTCCTCCCACGACATCTCCTAGCCGGAAGCTCGCGAGGAAAGCAGCGCAATGCAAGCCTGTTTACTCTTGGCAATCCCTGGCCTGGCGTTGCGGGCTAGACTGGATCAGGTAGCTTGTTTGCGCAGCCGATAGGTCAGGTTGATGCGGTTCGACAGCAGCAAATAGGGCAGCCACACCGATATGCTGACCAGAACCTTGGTGATATTGCCGGTGAGCAGATCGGCAAGCGGAGCGGCCACTGATGCCGGCAGTCCCGGCTGCTGCGCTACGACCTGGGCGATGCCGAGCTGGAAGCAGATATCGATCGCCCATACTGCGACCAGCATGCGGGGAAACAGCGGCACTGTTCGCAAGGCCATCACGAAGC
This sequence comes from Qipengyuania sp. CAU 1752, assembly GCF_054482615.1. Classification (NCBI taxonomy): domain Bacteria; kingdom Pseudomonadati; phylum Pseudomonadota; class Alphaproteobacteria; order Sphingomonadales; family Erythrobacteraceae; genus Qipengyuania; species Qipengyuania sp. CAU 1752. The sequence continues at coordinate 166,748 of NZ_JBTLRE010000002.1, forward strand.
AGACAACGTAGAGGAAGCTCAACGCGGCCGCCTCGAATGCCATGGCGAGAAACAGTACGCGGGCCCATTCCGGCGCTCCAGCATGGATTGCGGGCACGGCAAGAAAAAACTCGAATCCCCGTATAGGAACAGTCAGCAGCAGGCCCACCAGCAGTGACGCGACGAACCCAAAAGGCCCGTAGTCCGGATCTCTGCGGGCTTTGGACGGCGGGATCTTCTTCCATTTGCCAAAAGCGGAGAGATGGAAATTCAAACGCTTGTGAGCTTGCTTCTCGGGAAAGGCAGCAAAAGCCAGCCGCAAGGCGAGCGCCGGCGCAAGCGCGATGACGGCATAGGGCAGGAATACATCGGCAAATTGTACGATATTGGTTGGCGGTGCCGGAGACAAAGCCATGCGTGCCAAACCCGCCACAAGGAACAGGACGAGCCACCAGGGGACGATCGCTTCAACTGCGCCTGGCAGGCCGGCCACAAGGGCTCTCGACTTGCGCATCAGGGCCGTAGACAGCCCTGCATGACAAGAGCGCAGCCGCGGCAACAAAGTGTGCGCCAAGAAGTCGTTAGGTTTCGGGGGCTTCACGTAGAAAACCCAATAATCATAAACGAATCAATCCGCGAATCATGTGCGCGGCCAGAACTTTTCCTCTGAATTTGTTCATGCAAAGGTATCTCTCCGCCGTCGAGTTAACTCAAAATCTTAACGGACCTCTTGTGTAAGCTTATGATTGTCTTGGTAAACTTTCCGTTAAAATTTTTAATTTTGACATAGGGCCTACATGTGAAAAACTCTGTTCATTCGTGAGGGAACCTGCGTTTCAGGATCCGGCGCATGCCGGTAAAACAAAACAAGGTCGCGCCGGTTCCAGAGATTACCCCCACGATTAAGAGGGCCAGCCGGATATAGATGCCGGAGCCCAATTTTGACGGGACTGCGGCCATCTTCGGTCGCTGTCGAAATAATGGGGTATGACTATGACTAAGTTCCTTAATGATTTCATCGCTGACGAATCCGGTGCATCGGCTGCTGAGTACGCGCTGATCCTCGTCGTCGTTGGCTTGGCGATCGTTGGAGCGGCTACCGGACTGGCGAGTTCGATCGGTGGTGCGATGGACCGGACCGCTGACAAAATCGACGGTACTGCTTCCAGCTAATCGCAGATGAACTCGATCCGTCCGGTGTGAACCGGGCGGACCGGGTCTCTGTTACCTTAGGGGTCATGCGGGGGGCATACTGGTGGAACGACGTAATCTGATTATCGTGGGCATCGCGGTCGTTATCGGCCTCGTTGCGGTTTACCTGGCCAACGCCTGGTTTTCCGGGGTCGAGGACCAACAGGCCCGTATCGCCGAGGAACAGGAACTGGTCCAGGTTGCAGTTGCCAACCAGGACCTTGCATTCGGTGCACCACTCAGCCCCGACACGGTTCGGCTCGCCAACTGGCCAGCCCAATCAGTGCCAACCGGCGCCATCCAGGACATGAAGAGGCTTGCTGACGGCAAGAACGTCGCCATTCGCCCGATTGCGCGCGGCGAGCCCATCCTGATTTCAAGAATTTCCGACCGCGCCATTCTGTCGGCCAATATTCCCGACAACATGCGCGCGGTGACCGTTCCCATCAGTGCAGTGACCGGCGTGGCCGGTTTCGTATTCCCAGGTGACGTGGTCGATATCTTCCTGACCCGCCAGATCCCCGGGGATGGCGCTGAAAGCGACGACAAGATGATTTCCGTCCTGCTCGAGAACGTGCAGGTCCTGGCCGTCGATCTCCGTGCCAGCGAAAACGCCACCGAGCCGCAGGTGGGCAAGACAGCCACCGTGCTGGTCGACCAGGCCGGCGCCCAGCGTCTCAGCCTCGCCACCCAGGTCGGCCGGCTGACCATGGCCCTGCGCAATGTCGAGGACCAGATGGTCGGCTCCACCGCGGTACTGACCACCCGCGACCTTGGCGGTCGCGGTCTTTATATCGCCGACCGTTCGCGAGGCGCAGCAGGCACCCCCACGACGGTTCGTACCATTAACGCATCGGCTCCGGCCCGCGTGTCGCCCCCGCGACCAACAGGTCCCACAATGACCGTGGTCAGGGGTACGGAATCACGTAACGAGGAGGTCGGTCGCCATGGTTACTAAGACACTCGCGAGTATCGCGCTTGCCGCAGCGCCCATTGCCTTGCTTGCAGCCGCTCCGGCGCATGCCCAGGCCACCGTCAGCCAGGTCCATGCCGGATCGCTGGAGGTACCCAAGAACAAGAGCCAGGTCGTCACCGCCGACCGGCCCATAGCCAAGGCAATGATCGGCAATCCCGATATCGCCGATATCGTCCCGCTCAGCGATCGGTCGATCTACGTCCTCGGCAAGTCGATGGGTACTACCAGCCTGACGCTCTACGACCGGGCTGGCCGCGTGCTGGCGGTCATGGATGTCTCCGTCGGGCCAGACGTTGAAACCTTCCGATCGATGGTTGGCCGGCTGGTGCCGGGTTCCACCATCGACGCGCATATTTCTGGCAGTTCGATGGTTCTCACCGGACTGGCTTCGAATGCAGGTGAGGTGGACCGGGTGGTCCAGCTGGCCAGGACCTATGCCGGCAGCGATGTCGTCAACATGATCTCCATGGGCAGCAGCCAGCAGGTCATGGTCGAAGTTCGTTTCGCCGAGGTGAAACGCGAAATCGGCGAGGACATCGGCGTCTCGGGATTTGCCACCGACCTTGGCGGGCCTTTCGCAGCTTTCGGCGCTGGCGCGGGGATCATACCCGGGACCGGCGGCGTGGGCTCGACGCTGCAAGTCGGCGCGGTGCGCAATAGTTTCGGCATCTTCGGCGATACGTTCCGGGCCCTCGGCCTCAATGTCGAAGCCTATCTCAACGCGCTTGAAAACAAGGGCTTTGCCAAGACCCTGGCCGAACCGACCTTGATCGCCTTGTCGGGCGAGAAGGCCAGTTTCCTTGCTGGCGGCGAATTTCCGATTCCCGTTGTCCAGTCCGGCAGCGGCGACGGCGGCAACCGGGTCTCTGTCGAGTTCAAGCCGTTCGGCGTGAGTCTCGGCTTCACCCCGACCGTGCTGGGTGACGGCACGATCCATCTGATCGTCGAACCCGAGGTCAGCGCGATCGACCCGGCCGCGTCGATCCAGCTCAATGGGCTCTCGATTCCTGGTCTGCAGACGCGCCGGGCCTCGACCACGCTGGAACTGCGTGACGGCGAAAGCTTCGCCATCGCCGGATTGTTGCAGCAGGATTTCCAGACGACAATCAACCAGATCCCGATCCTGGGCAACATCCCGATCCTGGGCGCACTGTTCCGTTCGACCCAGTTTCAGAAAGGCGAGACCGAATTGCTGATCGTGGTCACGCCGCGCCTCGTACGGCCAATCCGGCCCGACCAGGTGAAGTTGCCGACCGACCGGGTCGAGGATCCGACCGCTGAACAGACCATCCTGCTCGGCGAGCCGTACAATCCCAAGCCGGCGAGCGAGCTGGCACAACCGCAAACACCCGAAACAGGAGCCGGCGATGACTATGACTATTAAGTTCCGCCCGCTCGGATACGCCACATGCGGGGCTGTTACCCTGTTGGCGCTTGGCGGCTGCACGCAGTCGGTGCTCAACCAGCCCGGCGATGCGCAGTTCGGCGAGGCCAACCGGCAGACGATGATGGCACAAGTCATCGATCCCGAGCCGGTTTACGCCGAGCCTGCAACCTCGAGTGGTGAAGTCGCCCAGGCAGCGGTCCAGCGATACCGCGACGGCAAGGTCAAACAGCCCGATTCCATCAGGACGACCAATGTCGGCACCGGCTCAGACACCGGATCAGGGACCGGCCCCGACTGAGGCATAAGGATAGCGAGCCATGACCGAGGACAGTGCAACACAGCAAGTTACCTTGGCGGGCCAACCCAAAGGGGAAGGCCGCTCGCTCGGCGCGTTCCTGCGCGCTTTCTGCATCGACACCTCCGCCGCAATCGCCGCGACCTATGCACTATCGATGTTCGTGCTGGTCGCGATAGCGGGCGTGGCGTGGGACTGGACGCGGATGACCGCGATGGACAGCGAATTGCAGAACGCTGCCGACCAGGCCGCGCTCGCGGCAGCTACGCAGCTCGATGGCAAGGTCGACGCGATCGACCGGGCCACGCTCGCTGCCAGCAATCTGGTGCGCAATGGTTCGCTGATGTCAAACGACGGCGGCACTTATGATCTCGCCGTACAGAGCCTGGTCTTCTTCGATGGCTATAACCAGACGACGGATACATTCGGGCCGGTGACAACCGACGATGATGATGCCCGCGCCGTGACCGTCACCATCGCTCCGCGCGAGGCAGTCTATACAATGACCCCCGTGGTCGGCCTCATCCGGTCGGGCGAGGTTATTGCACAGGCATCGGCAACGCTTGGCTCGGCCATCTGCAACACTCCGCCGGTGATGCTATGCAACCCGCTCGAGGACGACGGGCTCGATTTCAATCCGGCCAATTACATCGGCCGCGGGCTCAAGCTCATTACCGACAACGACAATGGCGCGCCGGGCAATTTCGGCTTCCTCGCCAATGGCGATGCGACCGGCGCCGCGAACCTAGCGGCGGCGCTGGGTTATGATGATCCGCCCGGCAATTGTGTGCCCGGGAACGGCGTGACCACCGAACCGGGTCTCAAGGATGTTGTCTTCAACGCGCTCAACACGCGTTTCGATATCAGCGTCAACGGCGCAAATACTTGCCCGGGAGGCGCCGCCAATTGCACGGCCGCGCCGATCTCGCGCAAGAATCTCGTCAAGAAAACCACCAATGGGGCTAATTGCGGAATAACCGGCCAAGGCTGGCAACAGCCGGCTGTCGGTACGCGCTATATCGCGCCCTTCGATGCGACGACGCAACAAGCACGCATGATGAATAGCGGCGAGCGCGCAGCAGTGAAAGTCATCGGCCATCCGCGCGACCTGTGCCACGCCTGGTCAGAGGCAGGAAACTGCGCTGTCGACAGTTACGGCGTTATCGGCACCGGCACCTGGGATCGTGATGCATTCTTCCAGGTCAATTATCCTACCGTAGGTGCGTGGAGCACTGTCGTTCCGGATGCGGACGGAAATGGGATAATCACCCGCTATGAAGTCTATTTGTGGGAAACAGAGCGCTATTTTGCCGGCCAACTGACTAACGCCGAAAAACATCAAAGCGACGGCAGCAATTGGGCGACCGCAACGCCTATTTGCCGCGGAGAAGGCACTGCCGCGCGGCGTACCATTACTGCCGCGGTCATCAATTGCCAGGCCGAGGGTGTCCAGGGCCGCACACCCGATGTGGATGTAGCGCACTGGGTCGAACTGTTCCTGGTCGAGCCTTCCTTCACTAGGCGGGTGGCGGGATCGAGCAGCGCCAAGCTGACCGATGCCAATGATGTCTATGTAGAGGTGGTCCGCGCCGTCGATGTCGGCGGGGACGGGAGTACGGGTGAGGTCGTCAGGCGCGACGTCCCGTATCTGATCCGATGATCATGGCGCTATCTCGATCCATCCGCGATCAGAGCGGTGCGGCAGCGGCCGAGATGGCCCTCATGCTGCCGCTGTTGACGCTGCTCCTGTTCGGCGGTGTCGAGATGGGCAGTTTCTTCTGGACTGAGCACCAGGTCATCAAGTCGGTTCGCAACGGCACGCGTTTTGCGGCGCGACAGGATTTCTCGAACTTCGCCTGCGACGGCACCGATGTCGGCCTCAAGGACACCGAGGTGCGCAACTTGATCCGCACCGGCACGGTCGACGGATCGGGCGATCCCATCATTCGCACCTGGACCGCGGCTGCTGACGGAATCAGTTTTCTCGTCACCTGCGACACTGCGTCCAGCTATTCAAACGGTGGTATCTATGCCGACCAGTCTGGGGCTGCGGCCCCGGCCGTCAACTCCTCGCTGAATGTGCAGGTCGAGGTGACGCTTCCCTATCCATCGCTGTTTGAAGGCCTGGGCTATCTGAACGGTCGGAACATCACTGCTACGGCGCAAAGCCCGGTGACGGGGTTCTGATGGCTATACGCAACATCCTTCGCGACGAAACGGCGAGCGCGGCCGAATTCGCACTGGTGTTGCCGCTGGCAATGGCGATGCTGTTCGGCGTTATCGACGGCGGGCGGTATTTGTGGGAAATCAACCGCGCCGAAAAGGCAACGCAGGCAGGCGCGCGCACCGCAGCGGTCACCACGATGATACCTGCAGGGCTGATCGGCCACTCCTTCGCAATCAACAATAACGTGGAGCAAGGGGCGGCTGTGCCAATTGGCGATTTTCCCGGCGTTTCCTGCAGCGGCGGAACCGGCGGACCGGTGTGCACCTGGCTCTCCGCACCCAATGTGGCAATCGATCTCACGCCAAACGCCGCGGCTTTCGACACGGTTTTCGCGCGGATGCAGTTCTTCATGCCGACTTTGCGACCTGAACAGGTCACCATTGTTTACAGCAATTCAGGGCTAGGCTTCGCCGGCAATCCGTCGGGGCCGGATATTGCCCCGATTATCACCGTCAGCCTGGACGGCGCGCAATTCGAACCGATTTTGACGACTGTTTTCGGACTGACCTGGGGTTTGCCTGGGTCGGCTTACTCGCTTTCGCAAGAAGACGGGCAAGGCGGATGCTTCGAGGAATTTTGCTGATGGCTCGGCCAAAGAAATAGGATGAACCCGATGGGAAGCGAGAATAATCTCGATAGGATCGACGAAAGCAACATGCCGCATGGCCGGGCGCAAGTGGCTGTTGTCGCTTCGGCGCGGCATCTTGATGCCCTGCGGGTCCAGGGTGCCGCCGGCTGGCTTGGCGATGCCGACCTGCATGCAGTAGAGGCGGACGAGGATTTCGAACCGGAACTGCTGAGGTCCTGCGATATCGCGGTGCTGGAACTCGACCCCGAAGTGCCTTCGAGCATGGACCGGATCGCAAAGGTCAAGAAATACGATCCGGATTTGCCCATCGTCGCGGCTGTAGAGCACGCCGATATCTCGATTGTGCGCACGCTTGTGCGCGGCGGCGTGGCCGATGTCGTCACCTTGCCCTTGCGCGCTGACGAGTTGTTGCAAACGATCGTTGCGGTGGTCGAGGTCCGGGCGCAACAGGTCAGCGGCAACGTAAGGCAGGCTCCGGTGATCGCGGTCACGCGGGCCCTGGCCGGCTGCGGATCGACCACGGTCGCAACGCACCTGGCAGCAATGCTGGCAGACGAGGATGCAGAGCAGCCCAATGTCTGCCTGATCGATCTAGATACCCAGTTTGGCCGCGCGGCCGAGGTTCTCGATCTGTCGCCTCGTCGCGACCTCGGGGACCTTCTGACTGCGGGCAAACGGCTCGATGCGGCCTTCTTCCGCTCGATTACGGTAAACCACCATTCCGGCATCGCCCTGGTGGCTGCGCCGCAGGACATAACGCCGCTGGAAGCCATCGAAGTGGAGCGCCTCGATGCAATCCTGCGCACGGCGCGCCGTGAATTCGATTTCGTGGTAGTCGACACGCCGGCAAATCTCACCAACTGGAGCCTGTCATTGCTCAGTGGGGCTGACAGCGTGCTGATGGTCGTCGAACCGAGTGTTTCGGCGCTGCGACAGGCCAAGCGACGGCTCGACCTGTTCCGCAATGTCGGGCTCGATGCACGCAAGGTCTCGATCGTCCTAAATCAGGTCAAGCGGCGCGTGTTCGGCGCAATTTCGCAAGCCGACGTGGAGGAGGCGCTGCACCGCGAGGTGGCGGCCATCCTGCGTGCCGATCCCAGCGTCGTTCCCAACGCGCAGGAACAGGGGAAGCTGGCCTACGAACTGCGCCAGAAAAGCACCTTCTGGGCCGATATCGCGAGCCTTTCCGAGCACGTGTTGGCGCAGTGTGACCGGGAGCTGCCATCATGAAGTGGCAGCTAGGAAATATCGCCAAGGAAACCGGGCAGGACGCGCCCGCCGAGAATCATCACCAGTCGGAAGAGGATGTTGACCGCTATCTCAATCTGAAGACTCAAGTTCACCGCAAGCTCCTCGACCGCATCAATCTCGGCAATCTGGAGAAGATGTCGCGCGCCCAGATTGACGAGGAAGTCGGCGACATCGTGCTGGCCATCCTGATCGAGGAAGATGCCGCCTTAAACGCCAAGGAGCGGGAGCGGCTGGTCAACGAGGTGCTCGACGAACTGCTCGGCCTCGGGCCGCTTGAACCCTTGCTGGCAGATGAGACTATCACTGATATCCTCGTGAACGGCTATCACGACGTGTTCGTCGAGCGCTTTGGCCTACTCGAGAAGGTCTCGACCCGCTTCCAGGACGAACGTCACCTGTTCCGCATCATCCAGAAGATCGTCAGCGCTGTTGGTCGCCGGGTCGATGAATCATCGCCCTTCGTCGATGCCCGCCTCGCTGACGGGTCGCGTGTTAATGCGATTGTCGCCCCGCTGGCAATCGACGGTTCGCTGCTCTCGATACGTAAATTCGCCAAGAAGAAAATCAACATGGCGAAACTGGTCGAGCTGGGGAGTATTCCCCAGGATGTCGCCAATGTCCTGGAAGCCGTCGTCCAGTCGCGACGCAACGTCCTGATCTCGGGCGGTACCGGTTCGGGCAAGACCACTCTTCTCAACGCCTTGTCTGCTTTCATCAGCAACAAGGAACGGATCGTCACGATCGAGGATTCGGCCGAGCTGCAGCTGCAGCAGGAACATGTCGCGAGGTTGGAAACCCGCCCGCCCAATATCGAAGGTCGGGGCGAGGTGACCCAGCGCGACCTGGTGAAGAACGCCCTGCGTATGCGGCCTGACCGCATCATCGTCGGCGAGGTGCGTGCCGGTGAGGCGTTCGACATGTTGCAAGCCATGAACACCGGCCACGATGGATCGATGACCACGGTCCACGCCAATACGGCGCGCGATTCCCTGTCCCGTATCGAGCAGATGATCGGGATGAGCGGGATCGAGATATCGCCCACGTCGGCACGGGCGCAGATCGCCTCTGCCATCAATGTGGTGGTGCAGATCGGGCGCCAGGCCGACGGTCGGAGGCGGCTGCTGAGCCTGTCCGAAATTACCGGCATGGAAGGCCCGACCATCACCATGCAGGAGATCTTCCGTTTCAAGCCTGCCGGGCGCGACGAGGAAGGCAATGTCCTTGGCCATTTCGAGGCTACCGGCATTCGGCCAAAATTCCTTCAGCAGGCCGCCGACCACGGCATTACGATGCCGGCCGAACTGTTCCGTCCGTCGCTGAAGTTGGGGACTGACTGATGCTTTCTGGCGAAATCACCCGTGTTCTGGTTTTGCTGGCGGTGTTCGTGTCGGTCTATTTCATCGGCAGCACTTTGGTGGCGATGACATGGGAGAATCGCGCCCATGCCGGGGCAATCAACCGCCGGCTGCGCCTGATCGCGCGCGGAACGGACCGCGAGGAAATCATCTCCATCTTGCGCCGTAACGACCCCATGGCCGAGGGGGGGATGGGACTGTTCTCGCGCATGTTCCAGAATTTCAAGCGCTCGCTGATGATGTCTGCAGTGCCATACAACGTCTCGCAGGTCGGTTTCGGCATGATCGCCCTGTTTGCAACTCTGCTGTTTTCGATTTCAGTGCTCATCTTCTTCAGCTCTTACTCGTTCACCACCGGGGTCATGCAGATCGTTATCGCCTTCTCGGCGGCGGTCGCTCTCGGCCTGCCGCTGCTCATCATCTCGTTCTTGGCGCAAAGGCGGCGCAAGAAGATGCAGTCCCAGTTTCCAGTGGCGCTCGACATTTTCGTGCGTGCCTTGCGATCGGGCCATCCCATCGCCTCCGCGATTGATCTTCTGACCAGGGAAATGGAGGATCCAATCGGCTCCGAATTCGGCCTGCTCGCGGACGAGATTTCCTACGGTGCCGAATTGACCGAAGCGCTGGAGGATCTCGCCGACAGGTGGGACCTCGAAGATATTCGCATGTTCGTGGTCTCGCTTTCGGTGCAGAATGAGACGGGCGGCAACCTGGCCGAAATTCTCGACAATCTTTCGAATGTCATTCGTGAACGCGCTTCGCTCTATCTCAAGGTTCGCGCGCTCAGTTCTGAGGGCCGAATGACGGGCTGGTTGTTGTCAGCGCTCCCGGTCATCGCATTCGTGTCGCTTTTTTCCATGAACCCGGGATTCTATCTCGATGTGGCGAGCGACCCGATTTTCTACATCGGCTTCCCCGGCCTGATCATCTGGTACTTCGTCGGTGTTTTCATCATCCGCAAACTCATCAACCTGAAGGTGTAACGAGTGCTTGAATTCCTTGCCACGAACAGCGTCGCCCGTTTTGCCGCCCTGGCGCTGCTTTTCGGTCTCGTCGCGCTGAGCGTATTCGGAATCGTTCGGGGCGCGGTCCGGCGCCAGGTGCTGAAAGGCGAATTGCAATCGATTGGCTCGGTCAGACTGTCTTCTGAGCATGTCAGCCTGCAAGACCGGCGGGAAACCGCCTGGAGCAAGCTGGCCGACCGTATTGAGGAGGCTGGACTTAATCTGACCGATACCAAGCCCGATGCCCTGCGCGACAGGCTGCGCGCGGCCGGTTACCCGTCGGCTTCCGCGCCCAAGGTTTTCACCATGACCCGCCTGTTGATGGTCTTTGCCTTGCCCATCGCGTATCTCCTGCTTTCCGCCGGTGGCACCGAAGAGCGCGGGTTCTGGGGGCTTTACGGTATCCCGGCCATCTTCGCTCTCCTGGGTCTTTATCTGCCGAACCTGTTCATCACGGCCAAGGCCGACCGCCGACGCGAGGCGATCACCAACGGCTTTCCCGATTGTCTCGACCTGCTCCTGGTGTGCGTCGAAGCCGGGCTGGGGCTGGAAGCTGCGATGGACAGGGTAGGCCGCGAGATGGTCTCTTCGCATCCACTTGTGGCACAATTGCTTTCGACCGCCACCATGCAGTTGCGTGCAGGTTCCGACCGGGAAACCGCCATGCGCAAGATGGGTGAAGCCTCCGGGGTCGACGAGATTCGCAGCTTCGCGACCCTACTGATCCAATCCGACAAGCTGGGCACAAGTGTTGCCGACACCTTGCGGGTCTATGCCAATGAAATGCGGGAAAAGCGCCGCCTGCGAGCCGAGGAGAAGGCGCACCGACTGCCGGTACTGATTTCGATACCGCTGGTGGTCTGCATGTTGCCGGTGATGATCGGTGTAATGATGTTGCCGGGGGTGGTGAGGACAGTGCGCCAACTTATCCCGGCTATGGGAGGGTGAAACCATGAAGAACGCCTTGAAATTGACGAGCATCATCCTGGCGGCGACGGCTTTGGCCGGGTGCCAGGGATCGGCCCTCGAAGGATGGGGTTTTGCCAAGAAGAAAGCTGGCAGCACCTTTGCCGATCGCGCCAATGTCAACGGAATGCTCGCATTGGAAGAAGGTCGGGCTTTCCTGCGCCAGGGCAATATCTCGGCCGCGGTCGCTTCTTTCCGGGTTGCCCGAATGGATCGTTCGGTGGCTGCTGACGCGCACAATGGCCTCGGCGTGGCTTATGCCAAGCTGGGCCGACCGGATCTTGCGGATCGGTACTTCAGGACCGCCATGAGCATTGATCCCTCGAACGAGCGATATGCAGCGAACCTGCTGCGGATGCAAAGCCGGGCCCTCATGGCCTCGCGTGCCCGCAGCCCAGAAGTGCTCGAAGCTCCGGTTGAGAGGATCGCCGAAGCGCCAATTCCTGTGGTGGAACCCAGGCAAGTTGCCATCCAAACGGCCAGGCCAAAAGCGCGCCCGCCGGAAATTCATATTATTACCAACAGTGAATTGGCTCCAGCGCCCCAGATGACCGTGGCTGCGCGTTCGCCTTCGGCTGCTGACAAGGCCAAGGCGCAATTGGCGGAAGAACCCGCCGAAACTGCTGATCTACCTGCTGATAGAAAGGTTGCCCTGCTGGACAGGCTGCGCGCGGCGCCGCTTGAAGTGGTATTCTGATTTGAATCCTGCCAGCGTCGGCGCGGTTGTCGGTATTGTTGCCTTGCTGCTTGCAGCATGGGCAGCGGTCACCGACATCCGCCATCGCAAAATTCGCAACTGGAACGTGCTTGCCGTGGCGGTGGCATGCCTGGTGCAGACATTGCTGGTAGGTGGTCTCGAGGCTGTCGGCTGGGCCACGCTGCACGCAGTGATCGCGCTCGTAGTGGGAATGTGGCTTTTCAAGATCGGGTTTATCGGTGCCGGCGACGCGAAATTCTATGCCGCACTGGCGCTGGCCGTTCCAATACAGGCGGCGTTGTTGATGCTGGGTTGGACCAGCGTTGCGGGTCTGTTGTTACTGATTTTCATGGCATTGCTTCGCCGGGCGCGGCGGTCAAAGGACGGCGAACTGCAACCGGAAGGGCCAGGTTGGACCGTGCCATACGGTGTTGCGATCTTTGCTGGATATGTCGCTACAACCATGTGATTCGGTGGGAATCTGGCGGAGTCAGGCCATCGGCGAATCCTGATCGTTAAACCGCAGGCCTAAGACATTCCCGTAAACTATTGTTTGCAATAGCGATTAACTGGCTAATTCAGCTATAGTTAATTCCCTTGTAACCATAGGTGATTCCTGTTCCAATCTGTCCAAGAGGGAAGGTCTGCGAAGTACGCGGAAATAATCCCTCAGTATGGGCCGCATCAGCGTTTTCGCCAGGCGAAGATACGCAGATGCCTGTGTAACTATTTCAACCTGACCGCGACGACGCTCGACATATTTTTGCGGAGCGTACCAGGACATGGACTTTCAAGATCGCGGCGAGACCGACCCCGAACTTTCCCAAGGGCAGGAATCTGAACTCCAGCCTGACACCAGCACCAACACGCTGCCGGCCGGCCAGGATGTTGTAACGCTGCCGCCCGGCGCGTCGCTGGACGATATCGTGGTCGAAGGCCGCGACCTTGTCATCCAGATGGCCGATGGTAGCCGCCTGGTCATCCCCGACGGCGCCGTTTTCGTCCCGCAGATCGTCATCGACGGTGTCACGGTACCCCCGTTCAACATCGCCCAACTGCTGGCGGGCAACGAGCCTCAACCGGCTGCCGGCACCCTGCAAAGTTCAGGCGGCAATTTTGCCGAGGACGAGGGCGCTATCCAGGACGCTTTCGATCTTGGAGACCTGCTGCCCTTCACTGATTTCGGGTTTCCGCAGGATCCAGACGATGAGATCATCCCTGATCTGGTCAATCGGGATCCGGACGTGGTCATCCGCACGCCCAACAATCCGGCTGGGGCGCAGAATGCGACCGCATCGGTCGACGAGGCCGGGCTTCCCGCCCGCGGCAACGAACCAGAGGGCACTAATGCCCCGAGCCCTTCGGAAAATACTACCGGGACGATCGTCTTCAGCGCGCCCGACGGTCTTGCCAGCGTAACCATCGAAGGCGTAGCTGTGACCAGCGTTGGGCAAACCATCGCGACACAGTTCGGCACGCTGACGATCACCGGCATCGATCTTGTCGCAGGTACGCTCGACTATTCCTATACGTTGGGCGACAACACGCTGGGAGCCGGTAACACCGACGTCCTCACGGTCGTAGTGACAGAGAATGATGGCGACCAGGCCACCGCCACACTGACTATCGCGATCACTGACGATGCGCCGATTGCGGCCGACGACCTTGGCGAGGTGCCCGCTGGCAGTCATGCGCTCATCGCAGGCGACGTGCTGGTAAATGATGTGCCAGGGGCCGATGGATACGCGGTCGAGGGAGCCGTGCTGGAGTTTGGTAACGGCGAAAGCACCGTCGCTCCTGGGACTGCCTTGCAGGGCGAATATGGCGTCCTGACGCTCAATTCTGACGGCACCTACAGCTACGCCCGCGATGGCAACACGCCCGGCGGGGTCGAAGAAAGCTTCACCTACACCATTGTCGACCAGGACGGCAGCACGTCGACTGCCACGCTGGTCATCGCGATCGGCGACGCGCGCGACGTGTTCACCGGGGTTCCCCGCGAGGGCGACGGTACGGTCGTGAACGAGGGCGGGCTGCCTGCACGCGGAGACGAACCTGCCGGGACCGGCGAAATCTCTGATGCCGACGGCACCAACGACAGCGATCCCTCGGAGAGGACGAGCTCGACTGTCACCTTCAATTCACCCGACGGTGTTGCGAGCCTGACGATCAACGGGGTGGCGATCAACGGCGCCGAGCTGCCTCTTTCCATAGTGGTTGATGGCGGAACGCTCGTCATCACCAACTATACTTACAACCCGCTCACCGGCGATGGCAGCTTCGATTACCAATTCACGCTCAATGATAACACGCAGGGCGACACCAGTTTCAGCTTTGAATTGGTCCTTACCGATCTCGATGGCGACCGGGCCGAGGACACGCTGGTTATTACCGTGGTCGACGATATGCCCAGCGCTCTCGACGACAATGGCGCGGTAGCAGCAGGCGAATACGGCCCGATCGGTGGCAACGTGGTCACCAACGACACGCCCGGCGCCGATGGCGTAACCGTCTCGAGTTACAGCGGGACTGGTAGCTCGGGCGCCACTGGCGAAACGGTCCAGGGAACATACGGTACGCTTACCATCGCTGCCGATGGCACCTTTTCCTACACCCGCGATCCCGGAACGCCAGGCGGCGTGTCGGATACGTTCAGCTACACCATCACTGATGGGGACGGCGATGAGGCTAGCGCCAATCTGATCATTGCCATAGCGGATTCGCCAACAACGCTTGATCTGCCTGACGAAGGCGAAGGCGGAACGAGCGTCGCAGAAGCGGGCCTGGCAGGTCCTCCAGCTGGTTCCGATGCAGCATCAAACAGCGAACAGACGACCGGAACTTTCACCTATAACGCACCCGACGGACCGGCGCAGGTGACCATAGACGGGGTCGCCGTCACTGCGGTCGGCCAGCTGTTTTCCGGAGATTTTGGTACGCTCAGGATCGATAGCATCGCTGACGGGTCGATCACCTACACCTACACCTTGGCGACCAACACCAGCGGCGATCTCACCTCGGACGGCTTCGTCGTGCGGGTGACGGATCAGGACGGAGACTTCAGCGAGGCGACGCTCGACATCGCGATTGTCGATGATGTTCCGACTGCCAATCCAGATTTCGACTCGGTGTCTGAAGATGGAGCGCTCGTCGCCGATGGCAATGTGCTGACCGGCAGCGGAGGCATTGACGCGAATGCCACTGACGGGACGGCCGACGTGTCCGGCGCTGACGGGGCCAGTGTGACGGCGGTCGCTTTCGGCGCCGTCGAAGGCGAGGTCGGGATTCCGCTGCCCGGAGCCTATGGCACGTTCCTGCTGAACGCCGACGGCAGCTATACCTACACGCTCAACAATGATCATCCGCTGGTCCAGGGCCTCGACTCCACCGAGAGCCTGACCGAGGTATTCACCTACACCATTACCGATGGAGACGGCGACAGCTCTACCACTACGGTGACGATCCAGATCAACGGACAGGGCGATCCGATCACCATTGGAGGACTCGACACCGATCCGGCCGAACTGACCGTCGATGAGGATGACCTCGCTGATGGTTCATCGCCCGATGATCCTGCACTGACGCAGACCGGCAGTTTCACCATCACCAGCCAAGATGGCCTGGCCCAGATCACGGCGGGTGGTCTGACAGTGTGGACCGATGCCGGTGGTTTCGTACCCGGGCAGACGCTTACCACCGCTATCGGTACCTTCGTCATTACCGGTGTGACCCCGACAGTGACGGACGCCAACGGCGATGTTACCGAGGCAACCGTCTCTTTCAGCTATGTAATCAATGACAATTCGCTCGCCCACTCTACGAGTGGCGAAGACACGATCCTCGAAAGCTTTGCCATCGAGGTGACCGACACCGACGGTTCAACCGATAGCGGATCGGTCGACGTTCTGGTCATCGACGATGTGCCTACCGCAACCGACAACAGCGCCAACGTCACCGAAGGCGGTTCTACTGCCGGTAATGTGCTCACCGATGATGATGGTTCGGGTGTCGATGTCTCGGGAGCCGACGGTTATGGAGCTGCGGCTGCGCTTGTCCGCATCGACAGCGTCAACCAGACGACCAGCCAGACCAGCGTCGACTTGGCTGGCAACCTCGTTCTCGCGGGTGAATTCGGCACGCTGACCATCAATGTGGTTACCGGCGTGTATAGCTACGAATCCGACGCCAATTCGACCAATGTCGATGCGCAAGATGTATTTTCCTACACCATTGCCGATGGCGATGGGGATGAGGCCACCGCGACGCTGACCATCAATATCGACAATGTCGGCGGGCAAGTCTTCGACAACGATGTTATCGTCAACGAAGCCGGTCTGGACGGAATCGGCAGCGACGCGGGTTCGGACAGCGAAACCGATAGCGACGGCCAAATTACGGTCATCGCGGCGACCGGTCCGCTGGTTTACACCCTGCTTTCTCCCGCTGACGGGACCTATGGTACGCTGACACTGGATGCCGATACCGGCGCCTACAGCTACACGCTCGATACGCCCTTCACCGACAGTGTCGACGAAAACGGCCCCAACGCTGTGAACGGCGCCGAAAGCTTCGCTTACGAAGTGCGCGATACTTTCGGCAATCTGATCGGCACCGGGGAAATCTTGGTCAGCATCATAGATGATGTGCCCACGGCAACCGACCAGGCAGGCCAGAGTGTGGCTGAGGATGCTGTCGGGACCATTGGCGGCAATGTTATGACCGACGGTGTTCCCGACACCCAGGGCGCCGACGGGGCGGAGGTTACAGCGGTTACCATCGGCGGGGCGACAACCGCCCTGCTGGCCGTTGGCACGACAGAGGTAGTGACCGCAAACGGGACGTATAATTTCGACCGCGACGGCACCTGGACGTTCGATCCCAATGCCGACCTCGACCACAGCGGCGGCGATATCGATGCCTCGTTCACCTATACGCTGACCGATGGTGACGGCGATTTCGACACTGCTATCCAGCCCATAACCATCACCGATGGAGCAGGCCCGGCGGCAGGCCCGCCGATCACGCTCGCACTCGACGACAAGAACCTGTCCGATGGCAGCACTCCGCTGCAACCCGATTTCGCCAGCGGTATGATTGTCTTCACGCCGGGTTCGGACAGCATTGCCTCGATCGTCTTCGGCGATGTCGCCGCGCTGGGCGGCGGGCTGACCTGGGTGCGCGTGAGCGACACGCAGATTACCGGCTCGGACGGTGCCCGGCTGGTGGTGACACTCGACCTGGCGGTGGTCGGAACCACGGCCACGGTCACGGCCACGCTCAACGACAATTACGACGATCACCCGGGCATCGATGTCGCTGACATTGCGGCGCTTGGTTCGGTTGACGTTGTCGCCACCGATAGCGACGGAGATCCCGTCAGCTCGACCGTCACCCTGACGGTATCCGACGATCTGCCCACACTGCTGGCCAGCGCGCCTGCCGCGAATGCACTGACCGTCGATGAAAGCAATTTAGCGCTCGACGCGACGGCCGATTTCTCTGGACTGTTTACGCCGGACTACAACGCCGACAATCCCGGAACGATTGGTGGCTACGTCTTGGGTATCAATCCCGGCGCCACCGGCATTGTCGACACTGCGACCGGACAAGCCGTGGTGCTGGTCCTTAACGCCGGCGTCGTCGAGGGCCGGACCGCAGTTTCGAACGACCTGGTCTTCACCGTGACCGTCGATGCCGCGGGCATGGTTGAACTCGACCAGCTGCGCGCGGTTCGCCATGATCCGGATGCCGGCCCCGACCAGCCGACAGGCTTTGCCGCCGCTAATCTGGTCACGCTCTCTGCAACCGTGACCGACAGTGACGGCGATACGGCTACCGCCACCGCCAACATCGCCAGCGGCATGACATTCCGGGACGACGCTCCGTCGCTTTCCAATGTCGCGCTGAGCGGCGCCGTCGATGTCGACGAGACCGACGGCTTCCCGACCAGCGATACCTCGGCGGCCTCGATCCTGAGCTTCACCAGCGCCTTCGGTGCCGATGGCGATGGCGGAACGGTATTCACCATCTCCGTGAGCGATGCGAACAGCGGACTGGCAACAGCCGTTGGCGATTTCCCGATCACCCTGGTCCAGACCAGCGCGACGGTCATCACCGGGCAGTATAACGACGGGTTCACTACGCTGACCGCCTTTACCGTGACGATCAACGCCAATGGCACGGTTACGCTGCTGCAGAATGTCGCGCTCGAACATCTGGTCGACGGCGACGACAGTGCAGGCGAGCATAACGATGCGCTGAACCTTGCCGGCAAGATCGATGCCACGGTCAAGATCACCGATGGCGATGGCGACACCGATAGCGAGACTGTCGCAATTGGCGGCGCATTGACCTTCTTTGACGATGGTCCCTCGGTTATCCTGAGCGGTAGCAATCCCGATTTGCAGGTGTCCGACGCCGACCTGGCGACCGATGCCTCATTGTCCTTTGCCGGAGCCTTCACTTTTAATGGCGGCAATGACGGGACCGAGAGCACCAGCTACGCGCTGTCTGTGGTGAATGGCTCTGCATCGGGCATCTTCGATACCGCCACCGGCAACCAGGTTTTCCTCTTCCTCGAAGCCGGCATCGTTGTCGGGCGCGAGGGTGTCGACGCGGTTGCCGCAGCAGCTGGCCAGATTGTCTTCACCGTGACCGTCACGGGCAGCTCGGTCGAGCTCGACCAGCTTCGTGCAATCGATCATACGCTGTCCAATCTGGACGGTGCCAATGCGACGCTGCTGGCAGACAACCTCGTCCAGCTTACGGCTACCATTACCGACAATGACGGCGATACCGACAGCGCCACGCTGGATATCGGTGCTGACCTGCTGTTCGCAGACGATACGCCGACTGCTGCCACCCCCCTGATCGCCTATCTCGATGACGATACGCAAACGGGCGGGATCGACGGGGGGCCGGACGACCAGGTTCCCAACGAAAGCAATCTGACTGGCACGCTGGTCGATCCGACCGAAGGCTTCGGCAATGACGGCGGTACGGTGGCCTTTGCCACTACCGGCGCACCGGCGGGCTTCCAATACGTTGCCAGCGGATCCAACATCCTGATCCAGCAACAACAGGGTACGCCTGCCGTTTGGGTGACGGTGATCACGGTTACGCTTGATGCCAATACCGGCGATTACAGCGTTACCCAGAACGCCAATATCCTTCATGCCGACGACGGCAATAATGACGAGAACGAGCAGAGCTTCACACTCTCGGCCACGCTGACCGACGGTGACGGAGACACCGCGCCTACCTCGCTGACGATTGTCGTCGACGACGATACGCCGACAGAAAACGCCGCCAATTCCAGCGGCACGGTCGACGAAGACGGGCTTTCGGGCGGCATTGAAGGCGGCACAGGCGATGTCCTGGGCACGGCGACGATCGCCACCGGTTCGGTTGCCGGCTTCTTCAATTCGGGTGCTGATGCACCGCTGACCTATGCGCTCTCGACCGATACTTCCGGTCTGCTGGCTCTCAAGTCGGGCGGTGTCGATGTTACCTACGATGTGACGGGCAACACGCTGACCGCTTCGGCCGGCGTGACCCCGGTATTCACCATCGTCCTTGACCCGGACACCGGCGGCTGGACTTTCACCCTGCTGGCCCCGCTCGATCATGCCGATGGTGCCAATGAAAACGACATCACTGTCAACTTTGGCGGCATGATCACGGCGACCGATGCCGATGGCGACACGATCGTGTCTACCACCAGTGTGGCCGCAGTGACGATCAATGACGATAGCCCGGTCTCCAACGACGTGCTCGCGACACCCGTCCTCGACGATGATGCGCATGGCACCGGAAATGCCGGTGGCACAGGCGATGTGGCCGACCAGACCACCGCCTCGGGAGTTGCAGGTGCTCTGTTCAGCGCTGGTGCCGACGGGGTCGAGGCGATCACCGTGTCCGGTCCGGCCATGACGGCCATCTTCATCGACGGCAATGGTGTCGGCAACCAGGAAACAGTCGCCTGGAACAGCGTCACCAATGGCGACGGCAGCGTCACGGTGACCGGTTCCACCACCAACATCGCCAGTGTGGCCGTGCTCACGGTTTATACCGATGGCAGCTACACTTACACGCAGAGCGTGCCGGTGGTGAGCAGCACGCCGGGTACGCCGGGGGCCGAAGAGACTGACAATTTTGTCTTCATCGTGCAGGTCGAGGATAACGACGGTGACATCGACAGTTCCAACCTGACGATCCAGATCAACGACGATACACCGACCGCCAATGATGACACCAATTCGCTGAGCGAGGATACCGCCTCGGTCGGTGGCAATGTGCTCACCGACGGCACGCCCGATGTCTTCGGCGCCGATGGCAAGGGTATTACCGCGATCACTGCGGGAACGGGCAACACCCTCGGCACGTGGGGTACTTTAAGCCTCGGTGTCGATGGCACCTACACCTACAATCTCAACAATTCGCTGGTGCAGGATCTCGACGATGGCGAGACCCGGACCGACAGCTTCGACTACACGATCGAGGATGGTGACGGCGACAGTCACACCGCTTCGCTGACGATCACGATCAACGGCGCCAATGATGCCCCGGTAGCCAACGCCGATACCAACTGGACGATCGAGGATGCCGCCGCGGCGATCACGGGCAATGTGCTGCAGACGATCGATCATACGCCCGGCGCTCCCAGCGGCACCTTCGGCGATGTCGCCGATACCGATGTCGACGTTGAACCGCTGAGTGTTACCACGACCGGCGCCTTCAATGGCGACTACGGCATCCTGACGCTCAACTCCGACGGCAGCTACAGCTATCGCCTCTATACCGAGGCCGAGAATGCTGCTGCCTACGCGGCAGTCCAGGCGCTCAATGCGGGCGACGTGCCGCTTACCGATGACTTCAATTATACCGCAAGCGACGGCGACCTGAACGACAGCTCGACGCTGACGATCAGCATCTTCGGCGCCAACGATGCGCCTGTAGTTGGCACCGCTACCGTTGCTACCTCTGACGAAGGGCTCGCCGGCGGTCTGGCCGATACGGCGGGGAACCCAACCGATACGACCAACCTTGCCACCGCCAATGGCACGGTTTCGATAACTGACGTCGATGACACGACCTTCACGGTCACGTTGAGCGTGCCGACTGAATCGCTTGCAGTGAGCGACGGAAGCCCGACCGGTGCAGCCATCAGCTGGTCGCTGAGCCCCGACGGAAAGACCTTGACCGGCGAGGCCACGGTCAATGCCATCTTGCAGACGGCAATCACCGTCGTGATCGACGATACCGGCGCATTCACTGTCACCCAGTCGCTGCCGATCTTCCATAGCGTTACCGGCACCGAGGACGTGACTTCGTTCACTGTCGATGTGAGCGTCAACGATGGCACGACGACCACGGTCAAGACCGACGCAATCACGGTCAACCTGGAAGATGACAGCCCGATCGCGGTCGTGGCAGACGACATGGGCGCCACCAATACTCCGGGCACCTACTATGCAGACCTGGATATCGACGACAATGTCGACAACAATTTCGGGGGCGATGGTGGTCGGGTGATTTTCACCCAGGCCACGATCGATTCCCTGGTCTTGCAGGCACTTACATCTGATTTTGCGGCATTGTCCTACTCGATCTCGGCCGATGGAACGGTGCTGACGGCGGTCAAGAGCGGTACGACAGATACGGTCTTCACGATCACTCTCGATCCGGACACGGCGCAGAACGACTACGTCCTCAACCTTGTTCAACAAATCGATTCAACCTCCACCATCGATTTCAACGATGGTGGATACAACTTCGTTGGCGGTAACGGATCTTGGGCGGGTTTCACCCAACCGGGAGACAACGACAGCCCGGACCTGCTGTTGACCCCGGTTGGCGGCGGCACGGTCAATACCAATGCCAATGAAGGCGGGATTGCTTCGGGTAACTCGGTCGGCTCGGGCGAGGCCATGCGGGTCGACTACGTGACCGACCTCATCGGTTCGCCGGTTTCGGGCGGCGACTTCTATGGCGGTGACGATACCCAGAACTTCGACGGACACTACCAAATCAATGGTGGGTCTGCCTTCTTCACCAGAATTAACACTGCAACCACCATCAAGATTAAGGCCTTCGACGATGACGACAGTGGTACGGTAAAGAACGTCGGGGACGGGACTCCCGACACGATCACCAGCATCGTCATCATCGTGAATGGCGCGTCGGCTCTTGTTGGAACTAGTGGTGCGGTCAGCGTTGGTGGTGTCACGTTCACGGTCACCTTCAATGGCGACGGGACTGTCAATGTTGCCGGCGTGGTCGCGGATACCCGCATCGCGGCCTTCACCGCCGATGGCTACAACAGCGTCGAATGGACCTATGTCTCGGGCGACACTTTCAAGATTGGTGACTTCGGTGCGACCGCGATCACCAACGATCCAGTTTCGTTCGATGTCGAGATTTCGGTGACCGATCTCGACGGCGATATAGTCGACTCGGGCGAATTCATGATCACGCTTGATCCCGTGATGCCTGCGGCTCTACCGCTCGCCACGTCCTCGCAAAGCACACAGTCGTTCTCGACTTCGACCATGCTGCTGAACGATCCACTTACCGATCCGAATGCGACCAATGACAATGGAAGCGGTTCCGGAATGGGTGGCCAATCGTCGATCCAGTTCCAGAGCGCCTTGCGGATCGGCACACGGATGTCCGAGATTTCGGCCGTGGCCGCACTTTCGGGCGCGATCCTGCTCAGCGAGCAGATCGTCACCGGACCGGTCGCAGGGCAGTTTGGCACGGACGGACCTGTGGGCATGATTTCTGTCCTGCCGACGAGCATCGGCACGAAATTTTCGCCAGAACAGTCCGGGCTCGACAGCTTTGATCCGTCCAGCCTGCTGACACTGTCGGTTGCAGGACCGGACGCTTCGGATCTTGCCAACCTCCTGGGTACGCAAGACGGACTGAGTGACGGTCGCTGGTCGATCCAGTCGCTGCAAGCCGAACCCGACCAGTTCGAACCGCTTTCGGTCATCGAACCGCAGGGCGAGTTTGCACCCGCGATGGCACTGCCGACTTTCTCCGGCATTGATGCCTCGATGGAAGCATTGCTGATGCTCGATCCCGCACAGGACCTGGCATCGCTGGATGGCTTGAGGACGGCCGACGCGGTTGACGCCGCATTGTCTGAAATTGCAGTCGGCGCGCAGCTCGACCAGATCCTCGACCTGTTCGAAGGCCAGTCGCCGGTGTCGGATTACCTCGTCAATCATAGCGGGGGGCCGGATGTCGGCATTCTCGACCATCACTTCGAAGCTGGGGTCGCCGTTATCGACCCAGCCCAGCTCGATACCGACCAGGCCGAAGCAGCGATTGCAGCTACGGCACAAGCCTAAACCGATGAACGATGCCCAAGGGGGGGACGGAAGATGAGACCAACGGCCAATTTTCTCACCGCGTTAACCATGTTTTCGGCTTTGCCGGCTGCACTGGCAGCGCAAGACGATGGTGCCAGCCTGGTATCGGCTGACAAGGACACGCTGCGAGCGGAGATCCAGTCCCGTTATGACGCGGCATTGGCGGTCACCAGTGGTGGCGAGATGATCGCGGCGGACGATCCGCGGTTCATGTGGGCATCCGAAGCAAAGGTGCAGTGCGGGATTGCGCTGGGCTTCCTGAAATCGGGCACGCGCGACGAAACGAGCATCGGAAAATGCGCTGATGCATCTGACCGGATGGCGCGTCGCCGCGTGGTGGCTCCACGTCCGGTGGCCCCGGTAGCGCCGCCCCCGGAGGTCTGCACCAACGTCCAGCCCGGACTGCTGTTCTTTGACTTCGACTCCGACACGCCCAAGGCAGACGCTGCCCAGGCAGTCCAGTACGTCGCCGCCAATGCCGAGGCATGCAACTGGCGCTCGTTCGGAGTGACGGGGCACACCGACAGGGCTGGCTCCAACGCCTATAACGATGCTCTTTCCATGCGCAGGGCCCAATCGGCCGCGAATTTGATGGAAAGCCTCGGCATTGACCGCAGTCGAATGACGATACGCGCAGAGGGCGAGACCAAGCCGCGTGTGCCGACCGAGGATGGTGTCCGAAACCCGCAGAACCGTCGGGTCGAAATCACTGTGTCCCGGTAAGGATTGAGAGGAGTTCCCATGCGTAGTTTCATTCTTCCAATAACCGCCGCGGCCTTGCTTGCCGGGGCATCTCCCGCAGCCATCGCTCAGGATTCCGCCGGAACGGTGACTCTCCAGGAAGCGATCGATACCGCCATGCGGTATAATCCGGAGATCCTGCAGGCACAGTTCAACAAGGAAGCCATCGAGTTCGAGCGCAAGCAGGCCGAAGGCTTGAACGGCCCTCGGGTCGATATCGAGGCCTCCGCCGGTGTCCGCCAGCTCAAGAACCGGACCAGGCGCGCCCTCGGCATTGCCAATGACGAGCTCTATCCGCTGGAAATGGGCATCTCGGGCGAATACACGCTGATCGATTTCGGCCGACGCCGCGGCGAATTGCTGCGGCAGGCGGCACGCGTTGACGGAGCCTCGCTGAGGGTTCTCGAACGCTCCGAACTGGTCGCCTTGCAGGTCTCGCGGCAATATCTCGATGTCCTCCTGCAACAGCGCATCGCCGCTGCGGCAGACGATAACCGCCGGTTCCACGAAAT
This sequence comes from Qipengyuania sp. CAU 1752, assembly GCF_054482615.1. Taxonomy (NCBI): domain Bacteria; kingdom Pseudomonadati; phylum Pseudomonadota; class Alphaproteobacteria; order Sphingomonadales; family Erythrobacteraceae; genus Qipengyuania; species Qipengyuania sp. CAU 1752. The sequence goes on from NZ_JBTLRE010000002.1 coordinate 191,296, forward strand.
GCTGGTGGGCGATCTCACCCGCGGTGTGACCGAAGGGTCGATCAGCATTGCAGACCAGCAACAGGCCGAAGAACGGATGCAGGCAGCGATTGTCAGGTCCGAAGAAGCGACCAAGTCGCTGCGCGACGCGCAGATCACGCTGCGGACGCTGACCGGGCTCGATATCAATTCGGTTGTCGTCCCGCCCAACCTGGTGGCAGCCATGCCGACCACGCTCGATGCAGCGATCGGCATGGCCCGCACCCGCAACCCGCTGGTCCGCGAAGCGCAGGCCGATGTCGATGCGGCCAATGCTCTGGTCGAGAAATCGGAAGCCGACCTTTATCCGACAATCGGATTGGAACTGAGAGGCCGCGCTGGCGACGATATCGACGGTTTCTCGGGCAAGACGACCGATATGCAGGGCCGGGTGGTCATGCGCTGGAATGTCTGGGACGGGGGCGTCAACCGGGCGCGTCTGCAGGAAACCATCAGGCAGTCATCAATTGCCCGCTATGCGCTGCATTCGCGGCTTCGTGAAGCCGAAGAGGATGTGCGCTCGGCGTGGAATGCGCTTGATACGCAGGGCCGGATCGGGACTGCGCTGGAACGACAGTCGAGCGTGTCGGACGACCTGCTGCTGTCGTATCGCAGCCAGTTCAACATCGGTCGGCGTTCGCTGCTCGACGTGCTCGATGCGCAGAACACACGCTTCAACACGCAGGTTCGGCGCGAAACCTCGAGGTTTTCGGAGATATTTGCCCGTTACCAGGTTCTCGCGGCCACCAATAATTTACTCGAAGCGCTCAGTATCGCGCCGGGAACAGGTGCGGATTCGCGCGAGCGTGAACGGTTCGACTACGGGCCTTCGGCTCCGGCCGAATTGCAGCGCCGGGTTTACCCGGACTGACGCGGGAGAGGGCGACAATGTGCCATGACACATCTGGACGATAGCTTGACCGGCGAGAGCCTGGACAGTCTGTCGTTGTGCGTGGCGGAGGCTGCGCGTCGCTACGCTCCGGGCTTTTCCTATTCGGCATTGGCGCAATTGCCGCGCCATGCCGACGGCCGCCTGCCCTGGCACCAGGCCGATGCTGCGCTCGAACTGGCGGGGGTCGGTTTCGAAGCGTCGAACGAACGCAAGTTGTCGCGGCGCGAGGATCGATACCCGGCACTCGTAGAACTCGCTGACGAACGTTTCGTCCTCATCACCGAAGCGCGGGACGAGGACCTGCTGGTGTGGGAACCGGCGACCGGCGAGGAGACGTGGCAGCCCCGCGTTGCCCTGACGTCGGAATATGCCGGGCGGAACTACAAGCTGTTCGGCAATCCCGACCTGCAGCGGGCAGACGAGGCGCCGTGGCATGCCAAGGCCCGCGGCCACTGGTTCTGGGGCGAATTGCGCAAGGAGCGCCGCTCGTTCTGGCCCGTGATCCTGGCCTCGCTGGTCATCAACATGCTGGCAGTGGCGCTGCCGCTGTTCACCATGAACGTCTATGACCGGGTGATCCCCAATCGGGCGACCGAGACCTTGTGGGTGCTTGGCGCGGGCGTGGCGCTGGTGTTCGTGCTCGAATTCGCGCTGCGGAGGGGACGTACGTCCGTCCTCGACCAGATTTCCCGCCGGCTCGACCTCAAGCTGTCGCAGAAGATCTTCGGCCGCCTGCTGGCAACGCCCCTGCAGGAACGCCAGGGACATACCGGCTCGCTCGCCGCGCGGGTGTCCGAATACGCCATCGTGCGCGATTTCTTCGCCTCGACCACCGTGGTCCTGATGATCGACGTTGCTTTCCTGTTCGTGTTTGTCGGGGTGATCGCCATCATCGGCGGCTGGCTGGCGCTGATCCCGCTCACCATCATCCTCGCCATGCTGGTGGCCGGCTTCTATCTCCAGCGCAAGGTTACCAATGCCGCGCAGGACGCGCAGGCGGATTACGGCCTGCAGCAGACCCTGTTGGTGGAATCGCTCTCCGGCATGGAAACGCTCAAGAGCATGGGCGGTGAAGGCGGCGCGTTGGGCCGTTGGTACCGGCTGGCTGAAGCGGGCGGCAATTCGCAGGAAAAGCTGCGCAACGTCAATTCGGTCGCAGTCGGTCTCGCGCAATCATTCCAGCAGGTGTCGACCGTGTCGTTGATCATCGGCGGCTATTACCTGTTTGCCGCAGGCGAGATCTCGATGGGCGCGATCATCGCCATCGTCATGCTGGCATCACGCTCGCTCGCCCCCGCCGGACAGATTGCCTTTGTCCTGACCAGGGGGCGGCAGGCCAAGGAGATGCTGTCCAGCATCGAGCGGTTGTTCGAGGCGACCGACGAGCGCCAACGTGGCGGATCGCTGGCACCGGCCCAGATCGCAAAACCAGTCGTGGCGTTCGAAAAGGTTCGCTTCACCTATCCCGACGCGTCGCAGCCGGCGCTCGACGGGATCGACCTGACGATCACGCCGGGCGAACGGGTGGCGATCGTCGGCCGGGTCGCGTCGGGCAAGTCGACCCTGGGCCGGGTGCTTTGTGGCCTGTACGAACCCGGCGAAGGCAGCGTCCTGGTCAATGGCCTCGACACGGGCCAGTATCGACCCGAGCAGTTGCGCGAAGCACTGCGCTTTGTCGGGCAGGACGCGGCGCTGTTCTCCGGTTCCGTGCGCGACAACCTCGCACTGGGACGCCGCGACGCGACTGACGAACGGATCCTGGCCGCGCTTCAACAGACCGGCGCCGACCAGTTCCTCGCGCGCGAAGGCGGCTTCGACCGGCCGGTTGGTGAAGCGGGCCGCAAGCTGTCAGGTGGCCAGCGAGCCTTCCTGTCGCTGGCGCGTGCGCTGGTCACGCCGTGCGAGTTGCTGTTCCTTGACGAACCGACCGGCGCGATGGACAGCCAGACCGAGAAGCTCTTCGTCGAGCGGCTCGGCTCGGCCCTGACGCCCGACCAGACCCTTGTCATCGCGACCCATCGCCCGGCGCTGTTCTCGCTATGCAACCGACTGATTGTGCTGTCGCAGGGCAGGATCGTCGCCGATGGTCCGATTGACCAGGTGTTGGCTGCGGCCGGTCCTGCAGCCGAAGGGCTGACGCAATGAGCCGCCTCGGTCGCCTTGCCGTGCGGGCCTTCGGCCTCGCGCCGGTCATGGCCATCGCTGCATGGCCGAGCATGTTGCCCGCCGATCCGCTGGGCACCCCGGCACGCGGGGAAATCGAGCTGCAGGTGAAAAGCCGCCTGGCGCAGATGTCGACCGGCCAAGGGCAGGCCCTGCTGGTTGAAGGCGTCGACGCCCAGTCGCGCAACCAGGCTATCCCGGTATCTGCCGGGCAGCGGCTGACGCTGTCGGCCTATTCTCCCTTTGCTGCCGGTTCGGCGCAACACCTTACGGCGGAGCGCTGCCTGACCCAGGCGATCTATTATGAAGCCGCGAACGAACCCGAGCGGGGCAAGCGCGGTGTCGCCCAAGTGGTGCTCAACCGGATGCGACATACCGCCTATCCCAATTCGGTCTGCGGCGTCGTCTACGAAGGCGTGAACGCGCGCGTGTGCCAGTTCAGCTTCACCTGCGACGGTTCGCTGCGCCGTACGCCGCTCCAGCGCCAGTGGAGTGAATCGCAGCGGATCGCCCGCGATGCCTTATCAGGTATGCAATTCGCCGATGTCGGCACCGCTACCCATTACCATGCAAATTACGTGGTTCCGCGCTGGGCCTACACCCTGCAAAAGCTCGACGTGATCGGCACTCACATCTTCTACCGCTTCCCTGGCCGGGGCGGGGCGCAAAATGCCTTTGTCGCCCGCTGGTCGGGCAGCGAATACATCCCAACTATCAACTGGTCCCGCTTCGCCGCGTCGGTTGTACCAGGGGGTGAAGACAGCCCGGACCCGATGACGGAGGATCTTGTACCGGGCCTGACGGTCTCACCTGACAAGAAGGATCGACACGCTCCCAACGATGTCGGCGGCCGGATCGATACCACCAAGCAATGGCGTCTCGCGATACCTGACCCCGTTAACGCGGGGACGACCTACAAGGCGACGCTCGCTCACCAGGCTCCGGCGGCCAAGGCCAAGGGACCGGCGGTGCCCGCGACGGTGTCCGCAGCGGTTCCGCTTCAGGCCAGACCGGCCGCACCGGCCAAGGAGCCCACTCCATGAATGTGTTGCATAGCTGGGAGCGGCTTGATGCTCCTCGCAGACTGATCGTCATTTCCGCCATTGGGCTTGCCCTCCTGCTGGTCTGGGCCGCTTTCGCCGAGGTTGACAGCATCACCCGGGGCACTGGACGGGTGATCCCTTCGAGTAAGGTCCAACTGGTCCAGCCCTCGGAACCGGCGGTGATCGAGGATATCCTCGTCCGCAATGGTCAGACGGTGAAAAAGGGGCAGCTGCTTGTCCGCCTCGACGATGCGCAATCGTCCTCGGAACTGGGACAGCTTCAGACGGAAAATCAACGCCTTTCGGTGCGCGCCCAGCGGCTCGCCCAGGAAGCTTCGGGCGGTTCACTCGGGTGTGAGGAAGGCGCTGTCTGCTCCGACGAGCGGCGACTGCAGCAGGCACGCGTTTCCGCTGCCAGGGCGCGAGAACGATCGCTCGCCGCCGCGGTCGAACAGCGCCGCCGCGACATGCGCGAAGCCGATGCCACTATCGCATCGTTGCAGGACAGTGCCCGGCTGTCCCGTGAACAGGTGCAGATGCTCGAGCCGCTTGCCGCACAAGGGATCGTGCCGAAGACCGATCTGCTGACCGCGCAGCGCGAACTGGTCGATGTGCGCGGGCGCTTGTCAGCGGCGCGCCAGGCTTCCGCACGCGCTTCGGCGGCGATCAGCCAGGCCCAGTCGGAACTCAATTCCGCGCGGCTCGATTTCCGTCAACAGGCGCTGGACGAGCGCTCCGAGGTGACCACCCGCATGGCGGTCAACGAGCAGACCATTCGTGGCGCCGAAGCTCGCCAGCAGCGCAATGAATTGCGCGCCCCGAGTTCGGGCATTGTCAACGATGTCCAGATCACCACAGAGGGCGGTTTCGTCAACGCCGGCGAGAAGATCATGCAGATCGTTCCGGTCGGTGACAAGTTGCTGGTGGAAGCGAGGGTCGCGCCAAGCGATATCGCCTTCATCAAGATTGGCGATGCGGCCATCGTCAAGGTCACGGCCTATGATTTCTCGATTTACGGAGGGCTGCAGGGCCGCGTCCAGCAGGTCTCTGCCGACAGTATCTATGACGAGGTCGAGCGTGAGGCTTACTACACGGTGCTGATCGAGACCGACAACGCCTTCATCACGCGCAGCGGACAATCATTCCCGATCGTGCCGGGCATGATCTGCGATGTCGAGATCCTCACCGGCAGGCGTACGATCCTGAGCTATCTGTTGAAACCGGTGGCCAAGGCATTCGACCGCGCGCTGACCGAGCGCTGAGCGCAGTTTTCCGGACCTAGTAGCCGTGCAACCAAGCTTCACGGTCGTTGAAGCTGAGCACCGGCGCGTAATCATGCGATGACCTACCGTCGAGCAGATCGTCGGTGGCGTTGTCGAGAATTACGTAACGTCCCTCGATCTTGACGACGAGCAGCGCGTGGTCGGCCTTGCGAACGCGGTCACGGGCGATGGTCAGATACATGTCCTCGCGCGCAACACCAGCTGCGGCCAGCAACTGCATCTTGGTGAGGGCATAATCTTCGCAATCCCCCTTGCCCAGGCGCAGGGTCAGGTTTGCGCCGGCCCAGAAGTCCGCTTTCTTGAACAGGTCGCGGTCCTCGACATAGGTGATCGTCTTGTTGACCCAGCGATTGACCTTGTCGACCGTGGCAAGCGTCGGATCGACACGACGGCCGAAGTTTCGCCGTAGGGTCCCCCCAACGGTTTCGCGGCGGACACGGTTCCATTCGCGGTCCATGCTGGTCTTGCCGATCCGCACCTTCTTGGAGGCGAGGAAATCATCGGTCTCGTAGGTCCGGACCCGGGTGCGCAGGCCCGAAGGGATCAATCCCGGTCGGGTCCCGGCACATGCCAGCGTGTCAGCGGGACGAACCCCGCCTGCTGCCGGAGCCAAACCTTCGCCGATCATGGCTGGCGCCGCGAGCGCTACTGCTGGTTCGGATCCTTGCTGTTGCATGCGAATGCGGTCGAGGGCGCTCATCTCGCCACCCAGAATGGCGGCGCGCTTGCTGGCCTGGACCGTCGTCGGGACGGGTGAGGTCATCGCTGCGGCCGAGGCCATCTGGCTGCTACAGGCGACACCTGCGACCGTGGCCAGCAGGGCCGGACTGGCGCCCTGGAACGCAACCTGCGCCTGCGCGGGTGCAGCATAGAGCTGTCCCCCTGCAACAAGGCAGAAGGCGAGCTTGGTCGCAACACAGCGGGGGCGAAAATTCCGTGCCATGCAAACGCTTTGGCACGCAGTCCGCCAACGACTGGTTCCGAGACAAGGTTAACATCACGGTAGGAAACTAAGAGGCAAATGCGGCCAGTCAGTCAAGAACGGAAGGTCTATCTTGAGCTTGGCTCGTGGGACGCCCCTGAATCAATGGGGCGGTTCAGGGCGCGCTCTATGCCGCTGCGCAATTCTCGCTCGTACTGGTCGAAGTTGTCGGGCTTGAGCAGGAAATTGCCGTTGGCAACATCCTCGACCATCCGACGCAGCTTGCGCGGGTGTCCGTAATGGAAAGCGTCAAACATTCCCGAAGTATCGCCGACGATCAATGGGTCGATATTGATCGCATGAACCGCGACACGCGAAGGGTCTTCGAGCGCGGCCCGTTCGACCACGCAGCGATGCATCTTCATCAAGGTCAGATGCCCGTCTGGCTCGCCGATCTGTGTCCAGTAAAAGGGATACGCTGCAAAGGCGTTCGGCGGGAATACGATGTCGACGCGAATCTTGTTTCGGCGCGATGTGGCGAACACCCGGTCAAGTGTATCCAGCAGCAGGGCGTAACGTTCGCAGGACAGCTTGGGCGCGTCGATGCCCTGCATGGGGAGAGAAAAGCCGACACGCGCGTGTTCCATGGCTTCTATCTGATAATTGTCGAGGGCATCGTCTTCGCTCGGTTCGATCTGGCGGCCTTCCTCGCTCCATTGCGGAAGATAGAAGGTCCCGCCGCGCGCCTGGGCAAGAAGGGCGGCCAACACATCGGAATTGAATTCCGGCAATTGCCACCATTTCGGCTCGAGCACTTCGATCGTGCGCTTCCCGAATGCGCTCTGGCCGAGCCAGGGACGTCGCCAATATTCGCCGATCTCGAGCAAGAGACGTCTCGCCCCCGGGTTTCGTGCGGCGGCGAGGAACAATGCGCGGGCATCGCGAGATGTCTGCCCGGCCTGAGAGATATTGGCTGTTTTCCCGCCGCTGCCTAGTTGCGCAAGCATGGGCCCGGTCAGTCGCAGGGAGGTAGACGTACCGGCCATGATTACTTCGGGGCGCTGGGCAAGTTGGGTTGGAGCAACGAAGGGCCGGATGGCGAGGGGATAGTTGCGCTCGTCAAGCTTCAGACCAGCTTCGCCAAATCCCCGCAGGTTGAGCGGATCCCAAATCGTCAAGCCGACGAGGCCTGCCATGGCCAGCAGGAACGGCAGGGAGGTGAGGATGACATAAGTTCTGACGGCACGTTGCATCAGAACACCTCGTAACTGAACGAGGCGGCACGGGGCAGGGCGTAGAGGCCTGCCAGCGCCAACAGGATCGTGGCCAGGGCCCAGCTGGCGCGCGGCCTCCAGTGCCAGCGCAGTAGGCCGGGTGTGTAGCTGGCGACCCGGTAGGTGATGATCCCGGGCCGATAGCGGCGCAGCAGCTCCTGGCTGTTGGGCAGGAAGGCAACTGTACCCATCGCAAGGATCACAAGGCCGTAATCTGGCCAATCCGGCTGGGTCGCGAACCAGTGGTGATTTCGGATCACCACAAGATCGCCCAGCAGATCGCCCAGTTGCGACAGTTTCGGTGCACGGAACATGGCAAAGGTGAGGGCCAGCATCGGCAGCAAGATCGCCCGCCCACCCCATTCGCGCAGCCAGGCCGGATATGTTTGTCGCCGGCGTTTCCAGAACCTGCTGGATTGCATTTCGGTTTCGGCCGCAAACCAGACCCCGTGGATTACGCCGAACAGCAGGAATGTCTCGGTGGCGCCGTGCCACAAGCCGATAACGGCGAAGTTCAGGACCAAAGGCAACCATACTGACACGACCTTGGCCGGCATCCGTGGCCAGCGCCTGTGGGCAGCAAACCGCGCGCCGTGCAAGGACAGGGGCGTGAACAGGAAACGCGCGATGATCCGCGTCAATGTAACGTGCCAGCGGCGATAGAAATCAGCGATCCCGGTCGCGCGGAAAGGCGAGTAGAAATTGATTGGCAGGATGATGCCGAACAACCGAGCCACGCCGATTGCCATGTCCGAATAGCCGGAAAAGTCGAAATAGAGCTGCAGCATGTAGCCGCCGATGGCGCCCGCCGCATCGAAAGCGCTGACGTCAAAGCCCTTGCCAATTAGGCTCCACACCGGATCGACGAAGGTGGCCCCTATGCCGTCGGCGATAAATGCCTTCTTGAACAGGCCGATTGAAATCAACGTTAGTCCGACGGCAAAATTTATGGCTCGTACCCGCCCAAAGTCCTTGCGACGAAACTGCGGCAATACCTCGTCGAGATAGGCAATCGGCCCGATCAGCAGGTTGGGAAAGGCGCTGGCAAAAACGACAAAGCGCAACAGTCCGCGCCTGCCTTGCAGATGTTCGGCATTGGCGCGGCTGTCGAGCAGCGCAGCGATGCGCTGGAACGTCAGGAACGAGATGGTGACCGGGATCAACGCCCCGATCACCAGCGCCCATTCACCGCCCCCGGGAACCAGCTTCAATAGCTTGGCATATTTGAAGAGACCGAGAGCGCCGAGATTTGCAAGTATGCCGATGATGAGGGGCCACCGCCTGGACTGACCCTGCGCCAAGCGCATCACGAGCCCGCCATTGACCACCAGGCTGGCCATAAACAGGCCGAAGAACCACCAGCCTTGTGATTGCGCGACGACGAAGCTGGCAAGCAGGAGCACGAACAGCGCTCCGGTTTCGCCACTGCGTCGCCCGACGGCGTAGAAAGCCAACAGCGTGAGCGGCAGCAGGAACAGCAGCAGGGCAGGAGTCAGCAGGCTCATCGGCTGGCGAAGGGAAGGTCCGGTGTGCTCCAGTCCGCCAGATCGAGCCGATAGAGGCGCGATCCGTCATCGTCCGTGCCGGTCAGCGCGAAGCCGAGATTGTCGTAATGGTCGGCGACCATGGCGTTCCTGCCGCTCGGAATGAATCGTGCGGTAATGAACTTGACGCCGGATGCACGCGCAGCATCTGCCAGGTAGGCCAGCATCGCGTCTTCCACTCTCCGGCCAAGAACGCGGCAACTCATCAACCAGCTGTCGATATCCCAGATCGAGCCGTCGCCGGTGATGCGGGCGATGATGATGCCGATAATGCCGAAGTCGCCATAGCGATCGCTGAGGCGCGTTTGCATGGTGAAAACTTGCGGGTCGGCTTCAAGCGCAGCCACTTCGGCTTCGCCATAGCGCCGCGTGGTCAGGTTGAACTGGTTCGACTTGCCGATGAGCTGGGTGATGCGGGTGCGTCCCAGGGCGTCGAACGCGGCGTGGCTGATCCACATTTCGAGAGAGGAAAGATAATCCCCCAGGTCGCGTGCCCGCTCTTGCACCTCGACCCGCTGCGCGTTGGCGTGATAGCTCTCGGCGCGGCCTTGGTCCTCGGCCGAAAAGCCGGTTGTCTCGAAATAACCTGCTGAAAGAAGGTAGGAAACATACTCCGCAGGGTCTTCCGGCAGATCTGGTACGGCGACCATCGGCAGCGCCGCCCTGACAGCAGCGCGTTCCGCCGCATTGTCGTCGAGCAGGACGAGCGCATCGAGGCCGAAATTAAGGGCTTTCCCGATAGCCTCGAGATTGGTCGCCTTATCCAGCCAATTGGCCTGAAAGACCGCGATGTCGCTTTCCTTCAGCAGCATGTCGGGATGTTTGCGGAATGGCAGACGGGCGTTGGCATCCTCGTTCTTCGACGAAACGGCCAGGACGATACCGCGTTCTTTCAGATGAAGTGCAGCTTGCTGCACAGCGAGGAAGGCCTGACCCTCTGCATCGTCCGCACCGATCCTGATACCTTCCAGCCCATCGTCTCCGATAACGCCGCCCCAGCAAGTGTTGTCGAGATCCAGCACCAGGCATTTACGCGCCTTTCCCCGGATCGCGCCGAGCAGGGCGCCGAGCCGATCGGTAAAAAGCGGGATCGCGGCCGGCGAGAACGGCAGCTTGAACAGCGCATGGGCGCGGGGATCGTGCCAGGCTCCAAGGCCGAAGCTGGCAGCGATACGCGAGACATCGAGCAGGCGAGAACCATGACGAGCGGCAAGATCAGGTAGGGCGGCGTTGAACGCCTGCATCATTGCATGGGGACTGCCCGCTAGACTGGCGTCGAAACTGCCGAACAGTGGTTCGAAAGGGAGGGGTAGAGTGCAGATGATCGCTGTTCCGCCGCAATTGGCCCCAACCGCATCTACCAATGCCTCCAGCCGTCCCACGGCCTCCTGGACGTAGGCGTGGGCCTGTGTCTCATCCCACTGCGGCCGGTCCAGCCCGAACCAGGCCGGGCCAAGCGCGAGGAGAACCACATCTGCTTGACGCTCCCGCGTTGCCGAACGGCTAGAGAGCAACTCGCTTTCGACCAATCCCGGCTCGGCTATATGCAGATCGACTGCCACGCCGTGTCGTGCACCTGCCGCAGGAAGGGCATCTGTGACCAGGTCGAAGGTCAGGTCGGTCAGCACAGACAGTCGCACGGGTGCCAACGGCGCCATGTCGCGTCCGTCATCGAGCAATCTTGCTATCGCGCGCGACAGCTTCCGCGCCTCGGGCGCAGCCAGTGCGCACGCCGACAGCGTGCGGGCATGCCGGCCTGGTTCGGTAGTTTCGCCCAGGCTTGCAATGCGCGCGCGAATGTCAGGCGGGGGCGCGGGAAGCCAAGGCAGTTGGGCGAGATCCATCGTGCGGAGCGCGCTACCCGGCGTGACCTTCGACGAGCGTGATGAGCCCACCGACATCCTTGAGCGAGGTAATATCACCGGTGGCGAAGCGGACACCGTATTCGCTTTCGATCGCGACGATTATGCGGATGTGGGCGAGGCTGTCCCACCCATCCACTTCGCTCGCCCTGGTCTGCTCGGTCAGGACTATGGTTTCATCATCCAGCTCGTCGCGGATGATCGCGGTAATCGTTGCGAGGATCGAGGTGCGGTCCATCTGTCTTTGAACTCTCTGTTATCTTGTCGGTTTCTGCGCGGTCACGACGCAGGTGATCGTCAGTTTCTTTGCTTGCGCCCGTTCGAGCGTTGCCCCGGTCATCGGGAAAGCGCGGGCATCGAGCACGTCGAGTCCGGCATTGCGGGCAATGGTGGCCGCATGATCGAGCCCTTCGAACAGGAAAATGTGATCGGGGGCAGGGCTGTTGGCCGGGACATTGATCCACACTTGGCCCCCGGGCCGCAACCAGTGCGAAACAGCCTTGAGTGCGGCCACCGGGTCTTCGAGATGTTCGAGTATCTCGCTCAACACGATACTGTCGAAAAAGCCACCCGCCGGGGCATCATCTGCGGCGAACAGGTCCTGTAGTCGCAAATCGACCGGTTTGGTGACGTGCAGCGTGTCGAGCGCGGTTCGCGTCTTTGCGATGCTGGCGGGACTGATATCCCATCCGGTGATCGAGGCGACCTGGGGCGACCGTTCGGCAAAACACATCAACATCCCATGTCCGGGCCCGACTTCCAGATGAGCGCAATCGTCGGGCAAGCCCGGCAGGTAATCATTTGCAAAGGCGTCGAATGCAGCGGCGTGATTGGCCCACAGCACGTTCGAGACCAGCAGGCCATTGAGATACCGGCCCATGAATTCGGCGTTGGCGTAAACTTCACGCTCGACCTCGGCGAAAGAAGACAGGCGATAGCTGCCGTGGCGGCGGAAATGCAGTTCCTCGGGCAGGACGATGTCTTCGCAAAGGAACCGGTAATCGGCGATCAGCGCATCAAGCCCGCCGGCATGCGCATCGGCAAGCGTCAGGATGGCGCGCGACAAATCGTCGCTGACAGACAGGCAACGCATGGTTCTCTGGACAAGGCTGGTTTCGATAAACTGGCGATGTTCGGGCCAGGCCTCGCCAACGCGTTCTGCAAGTCGGTCGAGCGCGGGATACTTGCTATCCTGTGCCATCAGCGCACTTCCTCGATGAATTTATGGCTGTGGCCAGGCGCCTCGATCAGTTCGAACACGAAGCCGGCCGCGGTCATGAAGAACTGGATCCGCGCACCGTCATAGGCGATCGCTGGCCGTGGTTCCGAGGTCGGAACAGCACCTTGCGCGCGAATATGGGCAGCATCGCGGTCGAGATCCTCGATCAGATAGGCGACATGGTTGAGCAGGTCCTTGCGCGATTTCAGAGCACCTGCCACGGGGCTGTCATCGCCGATGGGCTCGAGCAGTTCATAGACCACTCCGGCGCGGTCGCGCCCGAACTGCAGGCGCACTCCGTTGACCGGATCGGTGTGCTCTTCCGTCCAACTCGTGATGCCGAATACCGGGCCGATTGTGCCGCGCCCACGGGCAAGCGATTTCACCACGACGCCGAGGTGATCGAATGTCCAATGGCTAGGCTCGCCACCTGCAATGATGTTCGCGATGTTCTTGCCCCTCGACAAACGAAGCGCTCTCCCCTGGACATCGCCATAGCAAGCCCGAGGCTCTGTGCAAGCCGCATCCCGTGCCGGCTAAACGGTACGTGCGCAGCAGGCCCGCGTCAGACGAGATGCACGCTGTTTCCTAATTTAGTTTGGCCGAGTTGCTGGCGTTTGTCTTGTTACAGTGAGTCTTGTGAGCCATGAATGGCGCTTTCGCGCCCAGCGTTGGGCCATCACCGAAGATCTCCAATCTCAGTAAATCTCAACGGCTGAAGCATCATTCGAGGATAGCAAATTGGATAGCGTGAAAGTCCTCCTGCAATATGCGCTTCCCAAGCGTTGGCTGACTGCAATCGCGGGCCTGGTGGCTCG